>CAMBSS010000163.1 GCA_945870465.1 Bordetella parapertussis
GGGTGCATCGATGCCAATCGGCCGCAGCAGGAACACGCTTTGCGCGCCCAGCGTTACGACATAGCAGTCCGCTTCGATCGGATGGCGGTTCGTCTGCACTTCGCTGATGCTGCCGCCGCGGCGCACGAGGGCGGTGACCTGGGTGTCGAACTCGAATTTCACCGGATTGGGGCCGGTGCGCAGGACGCGTTCGAGACTGGTGCAGAAATGATAGCAATCGCCGGCGTCTTCGCTGGGCGTGTAGATGCCGCCGGCAATTTCATGCGCGATGTGCGCGAGCGCGGGTTCGAGCGCCACACAGGCATCGCGGTCGAGCGCCTCCTGCTCGCAGCCGAGTGATTTCTGGTAATCCATGGTTGCCACGGCGCCGCGGAACGACGTTTCGTCAGAATAAAACACGAGTTTGCCGTTGCGCACGTAATCGAAATCGAGTGCTTCAGTCTGTACCATCTCGTGCATCAGCTCGCGGCTGTAAAAAGACAAACGCAGGAGGCGCGAGGTCGTCAGCTCGCTTTGCGCGGCGTTGCAGGCGAGCACGAACTGCAGGCAGAAGCGCCATTGAAAATAATCCAGGCGCGGCGAGAAACGCAGGGGCGCATCGCGCTTCATGAGCCACGGCGGCACCTTGGGCAGCACACCGGGGCCGGCGAGCGGCGCCACGTAGCTATAGGAAAGCTGGCCGCCGTTGGCGTAGCTGGTTTCGAGACCGACGCCCGTGTTGCGTTCAATAACGGTCACCTCGTGGCCGGCGCGCGCGAGGAAATAGGCCGAGGTCATGCCGGCGACGCCGGCGCCGAGCACGCAGACTTTCATGCGCTGATTAACCGATCCCTGAGACTTACTTCGCCAAGGCTGCCGCTTGATTGGCGAGCTCGACAGCTTGCAGGTAGTTTTTGCGCGCGGTGTTGCTCCAGTATTCCTCAAGCGATGTGGTCTGCTTGGTTTTTTCGGCGTCGCGCTTGGTGTTGCGGTAGAGCGCGAGGAATTCCTTGTCCCGGGATTTTTGCGTGGTGACGATAGGTGAATAGGCGGCGTCGCGCGCATCGGCGAGCAGTTTCGCGGCCTGCGGGTTGTTTTTGCCAACGAGTTTGGCGGCTGCTTCGTTGATGGCCTTGGTCGCCTGCGCCAGTTCCTTGTGGCGGAACGTGATGGTCTGGTCGAAAATCGAACTGACGACGTAGTAGCGCGACTCCGACAAATCGGAATCAAAATTCACCTTGGGCTTGATCGTGCCGGTATACGGATTGGGGAACCCTGCGGGCGCTTTCTTGTAGCTGCTCGGCAGCACCGGCAGGCGGCTGATCTGCGGATCGAACAGCAGCTCCTGGCCTTCGGGCGAGAGCGTGAAATTGATGAACTTGCGCGCGTTCTCGGCGTTTTTCGCGTTGAGCACCATGCCGATGTTGGCGGGTACGATGGCGGTCACCGATGGGTAGACGAATTCGACCGGAAATTTCGAGGCTTTGCCGGCGAGACCGAAAAAGTCGATGACCAGCCCGATGCCGTACTGGCCGTTGTTGACGCCGTCCGGCACGCCGAAGCTGCGCTCGGTGATCGCCGCGCAGTTGCCGGCGATCATCAGCATGTCGCGCCAGCCCTTGTCCCAGCCTTCGCCCTGCAGAATGGTTTCGACCGTCAGGTGCGTAGTCCCGGAACGCGACGGCGAGGACATCGCGACGTGGCTGAAATATACGGGCTTGGTGAGGTCTACCCATTCCTTCGGTTCGGGCAGCTTGTGGGCTTTCATGTAGCGCGTGTTCCACATGATGCCGTAGCCCGCGAGCGCCTGGCCGAGATAAAAACCCTGCGGATCGTTGATAGGGTAGTTGCCGATTTTTGCCGGCACTTCCTTGGCAGGAGACTCGATTTTGGCGAGCAGTTTTTCACCGGACAGGACCTGGAAGGCGTCGGGCGCCGAGACCCAGAACACATCGGGTTTGTTGGTGGCCGGCGCTTCGCGGATATAGGCGACTCCCGCCGGGGTCGGTTTGTTGAGAATTTCGACTTTGATGCCGGGATTTTTCGCTTCGAACGCCTTTTTGTAGGCTTCGGTCAGTTCCTTCGGGAACGAGGTGACGACCACGACCTGTTGCTGTGCGAATGCACTGGTTGCAGCCAGCCAGAGCAGGGCGGCGGGAATAAATTTGAATGTTTTCAAGATGGATACCTCGCGAACGAAACCGGGAGCGGCAATGTTACAGTTGCGCCTCCGGAAATGCCACCGGCGAGTAGAATCCCGCACTTGAAATGCGGTTTGTACGCCCCATTTGATCAGAGTTTTCTAAAAAACGGAGTTTTGGATGTCGACTGCAACGAAGGAAACGCTGGGTTTCCAGGCCGAGGTAAAGCAGCTGCTGGACCTCATGATTCACTCCTTGTACAGCAACAAGGAAATATTTCTGCGCGAGCTGGTTTCCAATGCGTCCGACGCCTGCGACAAGCTGCGGTTCGAGACGCTGACCAATAAAGACCTGTTCGAAAACGACGCCGACCTGAAAATACGCGTGAGCTTCGACAAGGCGGCACGCACCATCACGATCGCGGACAACGGCATCGGCATGTCGCGCGAAGAAGTCATTGCCAACATCGGCACCATCGCGCGCTCCGGCACGCGCGAATTTTTCAAGAACCTGAGCGGCGAGCAGGCGAAAGACGCCAACCTGATCGGGCAGTTCGGCGTGGGTTTTTATTCCTCGTTCATCATCGCCGACAAGGTCACACTGACCACGCGACGCGCGGGTCTGCCGGCGGAAGCGGGGGTGCGCTGGGAGTCCGATGGCGGCGGCGAATTCACGCTCGAAGCGGTGGAACAAGCGGGGCGCGGCACCGAAGTGACATTGCACCTGCGCGAAGGCGAAGACGAAATGCTGTCCGGCATGCAGTTACGATCCGTCATCCGGAAGTACTCAGACCACATCGTGCTGCCGATCGCGATGAAAAAAGAAATCTGGGACAAGGACAAAAGCGAATACCGGGTAACGGACGAGGACGAGACCGTCAACCAGGCGAACGCACTGTGGGCGCGCGCCAAGTCGGATATCACGCAGGAGCAGTACGACGAATTCTACAAGCACGTGGCGCACGACATGGAAGCTCCGCTGTGCCACGCGCATGCCCGGGTCGAAGGCAACAAGGAATACACGCAGTTGCTTTACATCCCGGCCAAGGCGCCTTTCGATTTATGGGACCGTGAGCACCGGCGTGGCATCAAGCTTTACGTGCGGCGTGTTTTTATCATGGACGACGCCGAGCAGTTGATGCCCAATTACCTGCGCTTCGTGCGCGGCGTCATCGATTCCGCCGATCTGCCGCTGAACGTCTCGCGTGAAATACTGCAGCAGTCCAAAGACATCGATGCCATCCGCAGCGGCTCGGTGCGGCGCGTGCTAGGCATGCTCGAAGACCTGGCTGAGAACCACCAAGACAAATTCGCGACCTTCTGGCAGGAATTCGGACGTGTATTCAAGGAAGGCATAGGCGAGGATTTCGCCAATCGCGAGCGCATTGCCAAGCTTCTGCGCTTTGCCTCCACGCTGACCGATAGCGAGGCGCAGGAAGTGACATTTGCTGATTACATATCGCGTATGAAAGAAGGCCAGGACAAGATTTACTACGTTACTGCCGATACTTTTGCTGCCGCCAAGAACAGCCCGCATCTCGAAGTGTTCCGCAAGAAAGGCATCGAAGTCCTTTTGCTGGCTGAGCGTATCGACGAATGGATGGTCGGCAGTCTGCACGAATTCGAAGGCAAATCGCTGCAGTCGGTCGCCAAGGGCGAACTCGATCTCGGCAAGCTTGCCGATGAAGCAGAGAAGAAGGAGCAGGAGAAGGAATCCGGCGAGCACAAGGACTTCGTCGAGAAGATCCAGAAAGCCCTCGGCGAGCGCGTGAAGGAAGTGCGCGTGACTCTGCGCCTGACCGACTCTCCCGCCTGCCTGGTCGCCGACCAGCACGAGCTCGGCGCCAACCTCGAGCGTCTGTTAAAGGCGGCGGGGCAGAAGGTGCCGTCGACGAAGCCGATCCTGGAAATCAATCCGCGCCACCCGCTCGTGCAGCGGCTTAAGTGCGAGACCGACGAACAGCGTTTCGGTGACTGGAGCCACGTGCTGTTCGACCAGGCCTTGTTGTCGGAAGGCGGGCAGCTCGAAGACCCGGCGACCTTCGTCAAGCGGCTGAACCAGTTGTTGTTGGTGCTGGGGAAAAGCTGAGTTCGTTCGTGCTGATGTATAGAAGCACGAACACCGCGCTCGCGCGAACTGCCGTTCGCCCTTTTATACATCAGGGCGAACGATCCTTTACTTGGCGTTCATTTTGTCGCCGAGGCAGATGAAGTAGCGGTAGGGATCGCTCAGGCATTCGTTGAACGATTTATTGCGCAGCGCGCAGCGGTTGCGCTGTGCCGCTGGTAGCCGAGAGCAGTCGGCGGCGATCGGCAATTGCGGCCGCCCGATGAGCCGGCTTACGCAGGCGTCGAAGTCCGGATTTTTGACGCGATTGCGGCATTCGAGAATGATTTCGTTGCGCTGTATGCAAAACCCTTCGTCGGCCTTGCTCACCATCAGGCAATTGAGCAATTGCGAGGGGTCGGGTTTCTGCTCGAAAGGCTCGAAGCCGCCGAAAACCGATGGCTGCGTGATGTTGCGCACGCATTCATCGAGTTGTACCCCGGTCTTGCCGGCGCATTCCGGCGGCATCAGCGTCGTCTGCGCGGATGCGGCCGCTGCGTAAAGCCCGCACGCGACAACCGCGCAACGGAACAGCTTATCTATCATGCCACTTGGGCTGGCGTTTCTCGACGAATGCGCTAACGCCTTCGAGCGCGTCCGGACCGAGCATATTGTTGGTGATGACCTCGCTCGCGAGCTTATATGCAGGCTCCATGTCCATTTCGATCTGGCGGTAGAAAAATTTCTTGCCGGCGGCGAGTACGGCGGAGGGTTTGGACAATAAGAGCTCCGCGAGCTCGCGCACCGCATTGTCGAGTTGAGCGGGTGGCGCGACGCGGTTTATCAGGCCCCACTGCAGCGCAGTAGCGGCATCGATGAATTCGCCGGTCATCAGCATTTCCATCGCCTGTTTGCGCGTCACGTTGCGCGAAACCGCGACGCCCGGGGTCGCACAGAACAGCCCGAAATTGACGCCGGAGGTGGCAAAGCGCGCATCGGTAGAAGCCACCGCCAGATCGCACGCGGCAACGAGCTGGCAGCCCGCGGCGGTGGCGATGCCGTGCACGCGCGCGATCACCGGCTGCGGCATGCGCGTGATGCTCATCATCACTTTGCAGCAGTTGTCGAAGAGCGAGCCGACGAATTCCTGCGTGCGGTTGGCGAGCATTTCTTTAAGGTCGTGCCCCGGGCAAAAGGCTTTGCCGTTGGCCGCGATGACGACGACGCGGATGGCCGGGTCGGCGGCGATATCGTCGAGCGCTGCCTGCAGCGCGGCCAGCATCTCCATCGACAATGCGTTGAACTGTTTGGGGCGGTTGAGCGTAAGCGTCGTCATGCCGCGCGCGTCGCTGCGGATCAGTATGGCCTCGGCGCGGGTGGCGGTGGTATCCATGATGCTTTCCTCTCGGCGTTGCAACTACCCAAGTGTCGCGCAGTCGAATTTATTATATTCCTTTCAAAGCGGCGCGAGTTTTACCGCCGTTCCGGCAAATCCCGATTGATCACGACATGCCGCTGTTCTATGGTGATATAGCCGCCAGCCAGCAGGTCTTTGAAGATGCGGCTGATCATTTCACGCGAGGCGCCGACCCTTTCCGCGATGTCCTGCTGTGTGAGTTTTGCCGCGACGACGAGGCGGTCGTCCTGCTCGGTCGCCATTTCGAGCAGCAGGCGCGCGACGCGCCCATAGCGGAGCGCGGGTCTTCGTCGATCACCATTTCGCCGAAATATTCGCGCGGGCCGACAGCGCGCGTAACTCGTGCTCTTTCAGCTGGAGAGTATGGCCGAGGCCGCCGGCGACGGAGGTTTAGCTCATCGCGGTGCTGCTGCCGGCGTTATGCGGTCGTAACCGAATACTTCGAGCGCCGAATGTCCCTTGATGGGGCGCGCGCCCAGCGGCACCAGTCCGTCGCGGTTTTCCAGGCGGTCGACGACGGCATGCGAGCAGACCAGGTGATAGCCGACTTCCTTGGTCAGGCCTTCAAGGCGCGACGCCACGTTGGTGACGTCGCCGATCACCGAATATTCGTGCCGCGTCGCCGCGCCGATGTGTCCGGCGACGCCTTCGCCGGCATGCAGGCCGACGCCGATTTCGAGTGGAATTTCTCCCTTCGCTGCAAGGCCGGCGTTCAGCCTGCGCAGGCTGTCGAGCATCGCGCGCGTGGCGTCGAACGCGGCAGCGCAGGGGTTGGGCGTCGGCTGCGGCACGCCGAATACCGCCATGATGCCGTCGCCCATGAAACTCACGACGGTGCCGCCGTGATCGTGAATGATGGGCACGATGCGATCGAAATAGTTATTCAGAAAAGCGATCGTCTGCTCTGGCGTCATGCGTTCGCTGCGGGTCGTGTAGCCGCGTATGTCGGAGAACAGCACGCAGGCGAACTGCTTGGTGCCGCCGAGCGACGGGTTCAGCGTGCCGGCAAGGATGCCCCGCATCACCGCCGGACTGACATAGCCGCCAAAAGAGCGCCGCAGCCGGCGTCGTTCCCGCAGGTTGAGCACGGTTTCCCACAGCTGGCGCCCGCCGACGGCGATCAATGCGATCAGCATGACGTTTGCGACCGGCAGTTCAAGACCTTTTGCCAGGGCGAGGGTCGATGCGCCTATGCACCCTGCCCACAGGAAGACGATGACGGCGAACGCAACGGCCGGCGGCGGCGCCCACAGCCAGAGCAGCGCCGCGGCCAGCGCCAGCACGAGCGGCAGCCATGGCGCCGCGGGCCGTATTACGCCGCCATTGAGCAGGTTGCGCAACGCCTGGGCGTGCAGCAGCACACCCGGTGCATTGGTAGCGTGCACATCCCATCCCACCAGGTTGACCGGCGCCGTGAGGCGGTCTTCGAATTTCAAAGTGCTGCCCAGCAGCACTGCTTTCCCACGAAACGCGCGTTCCAATTCAGCAGCATTGCCAGCGTCGTACCACTGCAGCACTGATTGCAAAGGCACGAAGTCGAATGGCTCTCCGGCCGCAAAATCGATCAGCCCTTCGTGTACGGGCTTGCCGAGCTTGCGCGCCATCTGGCCCACCAGCGTCGGCGCGTCGCTGTTGTCCGTGCGTATGCTTTCGTCGAACCTGCGCACCACGCCATCGGCATCGATCGGCAGCAATGCGTAACCGGTGGAATCTTTGCCGGCTACGGTCAGAAAAGCCGGATAGACCGGACGGGTGACGCCGACAGGGTCGACCGTCAGCGCCAAAACGACCGGTGTGGTGCGACGGGCTATCAATATGCCGGTCAGCAACTGGCGGTCGTAACCGGGCACTATCGTTTCAAAGCTGCGATCGGGCAATACCACGTCCAAGCCGATCACCGTCGCGCCGGCGCCCGCTGCCGCCTGCAGGAACTTGCCCAGATGCGGATGCCACAAGGTAAAGGGCTGGAGCAGGGCGGTCGCGGTTTCCTCATCGAAACCGACCACCACCACGGGATTCACGGCCGGACGCAAGGCGTAGGTCCTTAATACCCGGAACTGCGCATCGAGCAATTTGAGGTCGAGAGGGCGCAGCCCTCGCTATGGTTGATTCCCGCTGCCAGCAGCAGGATGAAAAGGGCGGCGCCTGCGCGTATCATTCCGCAAAGTCTAGCAGGTCGTCGGCCGGTTCCGCATGCGGCGCGGCGGAAGGCAAGGGAAGGTGTGAAAATTCACCGTCTGCGCGCGGCTAAACGCACGGCATGGCGGTCTTGCTCCGTATAGAATCGCACGATGCTGCTGGTTTTCGGGCGGGAAGCAAACATAGGTCAAGTCGAGGAGCTTGGATTTATGGAAAGCAACGAACAGATTTACGCGATGTCGCGATCGTGGCTGGCAATCCTGGCGGTGCTTGGCGCCTGCGCATTGCCTTCCGCAGTGCATGGCGCGGGCGTCGCCATGGTGACCGACCTCCAGGGCAAGGCGACGATGGCTGCCGAGGGGCGGCCGCGCGACGTTACGATACTCGCCGAGCTGGAGGCGGGCGCGCAGGTTCAACTTGCGGCGGGCGCTACGCTGGTCGCGCTTTATCTCGACGCGGGCGACGAATACGTATTCAAGGGGCCGGCTGCGATCGTCTTCAAAGCCGGGCAGCCTGACGTTACCAGCGGCGCTAAACCCGAGAAGCGCAGTTCGTCGCTCGGCAAAGGCGGTAACACGATCCGGATCAAGCCGGTGGGCATGGCGCAGGGCGCGATGGTGATGCGCGGGTTTCGCACCGGTGCACGCATTCAATTGCTGAACCTGCACAAGACGCGCACGCTGGAGACCCAGCCCGAGTTCCGCTGGCAGGAGCTGCAGGCCGGCGTCAAATATCAGCTGGAAATCACCGACGAAACCGGGCGCGCCATGCACGAGGCCGAGATCGATGTACCATCCTTCAAATTGCCCGCTAGCGTTGTGCTGAAAGAAGGCGTGCCTTACACATGGGAAGTCTCCGCACGGCTCGCCGATGGACGCAAGTATTCGAGTTCTGCGGATTTCGCGCTGGCCCCCGCCGCGCTGCGCACGCAGGCTGAAGCTCTGCGGCCCGCGGCAACGGCGCCGCTGTCGAGCCGCATCACCTATGCGGCGTGGCTCGATCAGATGGAGCTCAAAGACGAGGCGCGCAAATACTGGAAGACTGCCTCAGCCGAGCGTCCGGATGATCCGCGGCTGAAGTCGCTCGCGGAGCAGTAGCGCGAGGTCTGCAGGCTGCGTTTTTAGCGCACTAACGCTGTTTTGAACGACTATTGTGGCCTGGTCGGGCACCGAGCCGTGAGATAGTTCGCGGTGCGGCGGCTGCACGCGGTGGCCGTCGCCGTGCTTTATC
>CAMBSS010000164.1 GCA_945870465.1 Bordetella parapertussis
TGGTGCCGCATCTCGCGCGCAAGTTCCGGGTCGTGCGCATGGATTTGCGCGGGCACGGCGAATCAGGGATTCCGCGCGTCGATCAGCCGCTGACCCTCGCGCGGCTTACGCAGGACGTGCTGGACCTGCTCGACCATCTTGGCGTGGACAAAGCGCATTTGCTCGGCGTGTCCGGCGGCGGCTACCTCGCGCAGCAGCTCGCGATCCATCATCCGGCGCGCGCGACCAGCATCCTGCTGTTCGCGTCCCGACCCGGATTCAAGGACAGCAACGGCGCCAAATGGATCCCCGAGATGGAGCGCATCGGTTTGCGTGCGTTCATCGCGGAGACGCTGGAGGAACGCCTGCCGCTCGCTCAGCTCAGCCAGGCGCAGATCGACTGGTTTCTCGACGAGATCGCGCGCAACGATGAAGGCCTGGTCAAGCGCTTCGTGTTGTATATGACGACGCAGTACTGGATGGCCGATCTCGCCAAAATCCGCTGCCCGACTTTATTGGTGGCGCCGGCGGGCGACTCCATCGGCAATGCGGGCGCTTACGCGGATATGCAGAAACTGATCAAAGGCAGCGAACTCGTCACCTACGATGTCGCGAACCACAACATCTGCGACTACCTGGCGGACCGCTGCGCGCAGGATGCTTTGGATTTCCTGCAGCGGCATTTTCCTTCTTAAAGCAGGGAACCGCAGATTTTTCTGTTTGGACTTGCCTGATGTCGGGTCAAAAGTTAAGGGATGGGAGTTCGTCGCAATCTGAAGCCAAGGCCTCGCCGATTTTATCTGTGTTTATCTGCGTTCATCTGCGGCCGATAGATTTGCTTTAGGATATCTTTTTAGTCCGCATAGTCAGTCGACGGTGACGTTCGCCGTTTTGGCGACCTTGAACCACTTCTCCGATTCCGCCGCATAGTAGGCGGCGAATTGTTCCGGCGTATTGCCCACGGGAACGCCGCCGAGATCGAGCACTCTTTCCCGCAGCGCGGGTGTTTTCAGGGCTTTCGCTATTTCGTCGCTGATCTGCCGGCGTATTTCGGGCGGCACGCCGGCGGGCATGACGATGCCCTGCCATGAGCTCGCGTCGTAACCTTTCAAGCCCGATTCGCTGGCGGTCGGCACGTTCGGCAAGACCGGAAAACGCTCTTTCGTTGAGACGGCTATCGCGCGCAGCCGGCCTTCTTTCACGAAGGGCAATACGCCGACGGCTGGCGCAAACGCCACTTCGACGCGGCCCGCGAGGTGATCGACCATCTGCGCACCCGCGCCTTTGTAGGTGATCAGCGCGATGTCGATGCCGGCCTGCTGCTTCAAAAGCTCCATCGCGAGATGCGGGCTCGCGCCGCCGCCGCTCGATGCGTAATTGAGCGCGCCAGGCCGGCGCTTGGCGAGCGCTATCAGTTCGGCAAGATTCTTCACCGGCAGCGCTGGATGCACGAGCAGCAGCATCGGCACCGTCGCGATCAGCGTCACATGCGAAAAATCCTTGAGCGAGTCGTAGCCGGCATTGGCAGACAGGCGCGAGGCGATGGCCTGCGCAGGCGCCACCATGCACATCGTGTAGCCGTCGGGCGGCGACTTCGCGCACAGGCTGGTGCCGATATTGCCGCTCGCGCCGGGACGGTTGTCGGCGATGACGTTGACGTTCCACGCATCCGACAGCGCCTTCGCCACGATGCGGCCCAGCGTGTCGGTCGCGCCGCCGGGCGGATAGGAGAGAATGAAACGTACGGGTTTTGCAGGATAGGTTTGGGCGTGCGCTGTTGCTGCTAAAAGCAAGAGGGAACCGCAGATAAACGCAGATGAACGCAGATGATTCAACATTAAAAATACATTTGTGAAAATTTGGAATTGAAATTTCTCATGGCCAATCGCCTCGTCAATCTGAGTTGATGTATATCTGCGTTGATCGGCGTCCATCTGCGGCTAAATAAGCACTAGGGCAGTTCCACCAGTTTGCCACGGCCGCGCTTGCCGGCTTCGTGCAGAGCATGAATGGCAAAGGCGACGTCGCCGATGGCCATGCCCTGAATGATGGCGACTATGCGGTCAGTCGCGGCCAGCCGGCCGGGCTTTTTTCCGGCGACGACTTCGCAGGCCAGCGCGTCTGCGCGCGCCGCAAAACCTTCGCGCGTCAGATGGCCCTGCCGGATCCAGGCGCCGCCGTCGCCGACTTCGGACGCGAATTCCGGATCGTCGACGATGAAGCGTTGCGATTCTGCGAGCACGCCATAGTCGACTTCGTTGCTCTCACCCATCGAGCAGACCACCGCGCCGGGTTTGAGCAATCCTGCCGGCACGAGCGGCTGGGTGGCCGCGGTCACTGCAATCACCACGTCCGCGCCGGCTATCATGCGGGCGTGGTCGGTTTCGGCGCGGACCGGAAATTTCACCTTGCTCGCGTGCGCGGCGACAAATGCAGCCATGCTTTCCGCGCGGCGCGAGTTGATGCGCAATTCGGCTATCGGCAGCGCGCTTGCGAGCATGGGCACAAATTCATGCGCGATCTTGCCGGTGCCGAACAGCGCCACCACCAGCGGGCCGGGATTGACCAGCGCTTCGAGAGTCGCGGTACCGAACGCCGCGGTGCGTATGCGGCTGATCCACAGCTCGGGCACGAGGCCCGACAGCGCGAGCCCTGCGTGGTCGTAGACCGCCGTATAGTTGAACGCCTCGGCATCGGTCGGCGAGCGGCGCGATATCAGGCGTATGCCGGATGCGCCGAGATGGCCGACGGTCGCCGCCTTGAACTTGAAGCGTCCCGCGCCGAAGCGCCGCGCGTCGAGCGACATCGAAGACGGCGTGGACAACTCGCTGTTGCCCGCGGCCTGGTCGCGCAGCGTCAGCCGCGCGAGTTCAAGCGCGCGGTCGGTATCGATCGCGGCACGGACATCTTCTTCGCTGAGTATGCGGATGCAGGACATGGTGTGACGGCTATCTCACCACAAAGAGGCGGCGAAAGAAAGCCGCGCACCGCTGTGGTGCCGCCCGGTTCGATTCAGCGCGCGCGATTTTCTCGCGGCGCTGCTTGGCGCCGCAGCGCGCCCAATTCTTTAAATATTGAACCGCAAAGCACACGAAGGACGCCAAGGAAATCAAAGAATAACTTTGAAATGCTGCGGGTTTTCGCAGATGCGATCGATATTCGCAACTATTTATTGCCGATTGAGCCAGCCCTTTTCTTGCCCTTTCTTTGCGTCCTTGGCGGTGAATATTTTAGTTCTTTAAATGGATGCGCCCCGAGAAGATAGAGGAGTCGCACAAGTGCTGTAAATCATCGTCTGCGCGCACTCTGGTAAACTTGCGGCAGAAATTCAAACCGTCTCGCAGAGACCATCCATCCCGGAGAAGACAGTCATGGCAGTCAAGCGCAGCAAGGCAGCTGGCGCGCGCAAGGGCGCACGCAAATATTCAGACATTTTGTACGAAGTCAAAGACCAGGTCGCGTGGGTCACCATCAACCGTCCGCGCGTGCTGAATTCGTTTCGCGAGCAGACCCTCGACGAACTGATAGACGCGCTGAAATCCACGCGCGAAGACCCGACCATAGTCTGCGCGGTGGTGACCGGCGCCGGCACCAAGTCGTTTTCGGCGGGCGGCGACTTTTTCGCGATGAAGCGCCTCAATTTCACCAACGCCTATATGTGGAACGACCGCATGCTGGGCCTCGCAATGACGATACGCGGCCTGCCGATCCCGGTGATCGCGATGGTCAACGGCTGGTGCATGGGCGGCGGGCATGAGCTGGCACTCTGGTGCGACGTGGTGATCGCGTCCGAAAACGCAGTGCTCGGCCAGACCGGGGCCAAAGTCGGCGCATGTCCGACCGTGGGTGCTACGCAGTACCTGCCGCTGATCCTCGGCGAGCGGCTGGCGCGCGAAATGATTTTCTGCGCACGGCGCTTCACGGCGAAAGAAGCCGTCGAAGTCGGCCTCATCAACAAATGCGTGCCGCAGAAAGACCTGGTGAAGGAAACGCTCAAGTGGTGCACCACCATGAAAGGCCACAGCGCGCTGACGATCCGCATGACCAAGCGCTCGCTCAACTCCGCATCCGACGCGCTGTATGCGTCGTGGCAGCAGGGCATGGAGTTGCTCGCGCATGTGTGGGGTTCGCCCGAAGCCAACGAAGGTATGGATGCTTTCCTCGAAGGCCGCAAGCCCAACTTCAACCAGTTCCGCGTGCGCGACAAGCGCGAAATGGTGCGTTACCTCGACGGCTGCGAGAAGAACCTGAACGAGCCGCCGTACATGCGGAAGAAGCGCAAGTAACCCTGGGGCTTTTGAGCTGCGGATAAACGCAGATAAACGCGGAAGCTGCAGCGCCAGGGACAACTTTTCGAACGATCATTGGATCTACAGGGCGACAGATTTGAATCTGCGTTTATCTGCGGCTGAACCGAACTAGGATTTGAAAATGAGTTCTGAACAAAAAATCGTCCCCGGCGCGCTCGACGGCGTGCGCGTGCTCGATCTCACGCGCATCCTCGCGGGGCCCCTGTGCGGCATGATGCTGGGCGACCTCGGCGCCGAGGTGATCAAGGTCGAGCCGCCCAACGGCGACGACACGCGCGCCTGGGGGCCGCCGTTCATAGAAGGCGAGGCGTCGTATTTCCTCGGCCTTAATCGCAACAAGCGCTCGATAGCACTCAACATGGCGGTCAAGGCGGGGCAGGAAATACTCGCCGGCCTCATCAAGAAAAGCGACGTGCTGCTCGATAATTTCAAGCTTGGCACGCTTGCCAAGTGGGGTTTCACCGACGCGTGGTTCGACGAGCACGCGCCGTGTCTCGTGCGCTGCTCGATCACTGGTTACGGTTCGACCGGTCCCAAAGCCAAGCAGCCCGGCTATGACTTCATATTGCAGGCCGAGTCGGGCCTGATGAGCATCACCGGGCCCCAGGACGGTACGCCGACCAAGCACGGCGTGGCGCTGGTCGATTTCTGCACCGGCATACTCGCGTCGAACGCGGTTCTGGCAGCATTGAACGCGCGCCATCGCACCGGCCGCGGGCAGAAAGTCGAAGTGTCGTTGTACGAATCGTCGCTCGCGATGCTCGTCAACATCGCGTCGAACTATTTGACGGTAGGCAAGGATGGCGGACGTTTCGGCAACGGCCACGCGAGCATCGTCCCGTATACGACGTTTCCCACGGCAGACGGCGTGCTGGCGCTCGCGGTTGGCAACGACTCGCAGTTCGCGAAATGCGCGGCGGTGCTCGGTCACCCCGAATGGGCGCAGGACCAGCGCTTTACCCAGAACAAAGACCGCGTCGCGCACCGCGAACTCGTCGATGGCATGGTCACCGCAGCGCTCAAGACCGACAAAGCGGACGCGTGGATTTCCAAATTGCAGGCCGCCGGCGTCCCGTGCGGCAAAATCAATTCGGTAAAGCAGGCGCTCGACGATCCGCAGACCGCTGCGCGCAACATGATCACCAGTGCCGAACACGCGACGATAGGCGAGCTCAAAATGCTCGGCTCGCCTTTCAAACTCAACGGCACGCCGACTTCCGTGCGCCGCGCGCCGCCGACCCTCGGCCAGCACGCGGATGAGATACTCAAAAACGAACTCGGCCTCGACGACGCGAAGATCGCGGCCTTGCGTGCCGACAAAGTGATTTAGACGCGATCTCAAAAACCGTTATTGGAACCGCCGATGTACGCCGATGAACGCGGATGAGCGCAATGGACGTGCTATTTTTTGGGGCTAGGACTGGATTTGTATCGGCGTCAATCGGCGTACCCCTCAAGGGGGTATTAAAAGGAATACATCGGCGGTTGCTTTTCGGTGTTGCGCTTTTTAAACAGGTATTTGCTCCTTCCCCCTTGATGGCGGAAGGCGAGGATGGGGGTGAAGGATGATCATTGGACTTGGCCACATTTCCATCGTCGTGCCCGACCTCGCCGCCGCCGCCCGCGAGTTGGAAACCAAGTATGGCCTCAAGATCGGCGCGATCAAAGTCAATGAGGAACAGGGTGTGCGCATGGCTTACGTCGAACTCGCCAATGCGAAGATCGAGCTCATGGAGCCTTCGCGCAAGGATTCACCCGTCGCCAAATTCCTCGAGCGCAATCCGAAAGGCGGCATTCATCATTTCAGCCTCGACGTCAACGACGTGGACGCGACTACCGCGACCATGAAAGTCAACGGCGTGCGCATATTAGGCGATGGAAAACCCCAGCTTAACGTGCACGGCGAACGCATCGCTTTCGTCCATCCCGCGGATTTTCTTGGTGCGCTGGTGGAGCTGGAAGAGCGGAAGGCGTAAGAGCGGAGCCCCGCAGCGACGACTGCTCTTCAGGCCTGAGAGCTCAGGCGGTCAGAGGCGGGCGAGCGTGTCGCCGAATCATATGATCGAGGAGCAGCAGCATCGACGGCTGTGCCCCCTCGATTTTATAGGTGATGTACCCCGCGAGGAGATCCGGCACCAGCCGGGGTGTCACGGTCACGTTACCGTCAACAACTTTCAGTTCATGGAGCGTCGAGAACGTGCGCGAGAAAGCCCGCACGTAGAAGTAACTCCGTTCACGCCGCGCCCACCCGGTCAGCGCGGAGGCAGTGATCTTGTGTTCCATCTGGGCCCCGGCGGCGGCGGCCGGGCCTGTTTCGATGCGGAAGTCGTCCCTGGCGAACTGAATCCGATAGCGCTGCGGCCCATCGGGAAACACCACTTCGATGGCATAGCTCATCGCTAGTTCGCGGAACAGGTCCACCAGCTTCACCGAGTTCGCGTAGGACATGCGCAAGAATGCTTCGATGCCCGAGATTACGCTGGCAACTTCGGAGCGCAGCTGGTCATCAGGGTACTGGTCGGGATTGGTGTCTTTAAGCGGCGGGATTGCAGCCGTGGGATCGAACCGCAGACGCCAGGTGTCTTCTTCCAGTGTCTGCGCGACCGCGGAGGCGCCGGCCCGGTGTTGAACAGCCGCGCCCCC
Organism: Bordetella parapertussis; assembly: GCA_945870465.1. The sequence continues at coordinate 6,933 of CAMBSS010000164.1, forward strand.
GATCTCGAAAACGTCGCCGGGATTCGCGATGGCTGTGGCGAGGTTGGGATCGAGGCGGTGCAGGTCCGCGACGAACTGCTCGCGCGAAATAGGGAAGAGGAAGGCGTTGCACCACTCGATCTCACCGGCGAAGCGAAAGCCGGCTGCCCCCGGCACGGTCAGCCTGGGCTTGATTCTCAAGGCCGTATCGAGATTCGACTTATGCGTGTCGTGCGGGAAACCCGTCGAGCGGTCATCGAAGAATCCGAAGTTCTGGCTGGCGTGCGCCGCGAACAGCAGGTCGATGCTGCCGACTGCCTGAAGCGATTGATCGATGGTCTCGTGAGTGAGAACCGAGTCGACCTGATTCCAGAAAGTGCCGCTTTTGTCCTTGAAGACAATGCCGAACTCGATGACGTTGGTGACGCTGGAGCGGGTCGTCAGCAGCTCACAGGCCTTGAAGACCACCCGCTGCATCGGCTCGGTGGGGCGCACGTTCGTAAACCCCAGGCTCTTGAGCGCATATTGAATCGCCCGGTCGGTCGGGCACACGACGCAAACGTCGCGCGGGAGCTGGGCGAGCGAAGGGATGTCGAAGTGGTCCGGGTGCTGGTGCGAGATGATGACCACATCGAGCGGAGGGAGCTTGTCGGCGCGAATCACGCGCCTGGGGCAGGAGACGACCGCCCCGTCCTCGAATGGATCCTGCAGCACCGGATCCATCAGAATATTGGCACCATCCATCTCGACCAGCACGGTGGCGTGTCCCAGCAGCGTCACTTTCATCGGGGGTCATTATACGCTTTGGCGCCCGGGAGCCTGGGAGAGCGGGAGGGCGCGAGAGCGTGAGAAAGGCCGGGAGGGCGTGAGAGCGTGAGTAAAAACCTCTGACGCCTTCCCGCACCCACGGCCTTTCACACTCTCACGCACTCACGCCTTCACGCCCTCACATCTTTTCACTCCCTACCCCTCCGGCACCAGCCGGATTTCGACTTTACACCCCACCGCTTTCGCGTACTTTTTCAATGAGGTGAGCGAAGGCGCGTGCTTGCCCGCTGACTCCAGACGTGAAACCGTACTTTTTGAAGTGCCCATCAAGGAAGCCACCGCTTCCTGCGTGAGGCCGGCGCGGGCACGCGCTGCAAGCATTTCGTTCGCGACCGCATACTCGACTGCCAGCGCTTTATAAGCGGCCTGAAAGCCGCGACGTTTGCGCGCTTTTTTCAGGAAAGCGTCGTGATCGTGCTGAACGGGCTTGTAACCAATGTTAGCCATGGAGCACCTCTTTCATGCGTTTACGGGCAAGCTTCAATTCCCGCTCGGGTGTTTGCTGCGACTTCTTGATAAATGCGTGCAACACCACCACGCGCCGGCCAACGAGAAAGCAATAAAACGCCCGCCCTATGCGTGATCTGCCGCGTGGTCTCAACTCGAACAATCCGCCGCCAAACGCCCGTGAGTGCGGCAGCCTGAGGTTCGGCCCGTATTCCATCAGCAGCTCCGCAATTCTTGCGTAATCAGCCAGAATGTCTGCCGGCCACGACTCGATATCGTCGAGCACTTTGGGATGAAAGTATTCGATTGAGTAAGTTGTATGCGCGGATGTTCTCATATTTGAGAACTCACGGCAAGGCTGGCCAGCTCCCGCCCTCGCGCGCTCACGCTCTCCCGTCCTCACGGCCTCGCGATTCCAATGGGCTTTTCACGCCGCGGCCCCCTTTGTTCAGCACGTGGGTGTATATCATCGTGGTCGACACGTCTTTATGACCCAAGAGTTCCTGCACGGTGCGTATGTCATAGCCGTTCTCAAGGAGGTGGGTCGCGAACGAATGGCGCAGCGTATGGCAACTCACGTGTTTGGCAATGCCGGCAGCGCGCGCCGCCTCCTTTACACCGCGAATCAGATAGTTTTCATAAACGTGGTGGCGCCGGATCACGCCGGTGCGCGGGTCAACCGAGCGCTTGTACGATGGGAACACAAACTTCCATGCCCATTCATACTGTGCTTTGGGGTATTTGCGCATCAG
>CAMBSS010000165.1 GCA_945870465.1 Bordetella parapertussis
TGGGGGTTGCGATCGGACAATTTTGCTTGGGTGGTGGCATGCAGTTCAGAGTGAACGATGCCGACGGTGTTGCGAGATACGATGCAGGCATGGGGAACCCTAAAAGCCTTTCGGTGCGGAATTTGTTTACCGAAAAAGCCTACACAGCGCCTACATGACCCATCAACGCCACAAACAAAAACGGCCTACCCGAAGGTAAGCCGTTGTATTGTTTGGTTGCGGGGACAGGATTTGAACCTGTGACCTTCGGGTTATGAGCCCGACGAGCTGCCAGACTGCTCCACCCCGCGTCTGTGGGGCGAATTGTAGCAACGTCGCCGGCCGTGCGTCAAACTATCATTTGCTAAATACCTGTTTCCAGCCCTGATTGTCAGTGAACTTCGACTGCCGCCGGGGCTGCCTTGCGCTTGCGGAAATACTCCGTGAAGCGATCCAGGCTGACATAGAACACCGGCGTAACATACAGCGTCAGGAATTGCGAAAATATCAGGCCGCCGACCACCGCTATGCCGAGAGGGCGGCGCGTTTCGGCGCCGGCGCCGAGTCCCATCGCAATCGGCAGGGTCGCAAAAATCGCCGCCATCGTCGTCATCATGATCGGCCGGAACCGCACCAGGCAGGCTTCGAGAATGGCATCCCGCGGCGACATGTCGCGCTCGCGCTGCATCTGCAGCGCAAAGTCGACCATCATGATGCCGTTCTTCTTCACCAGACCGATCAGCAGGATGATGCCGACAAAGCTGAAGATATTCAGCTCTTCGCGGAACAGCAGCAGCGTCAGCAGCGCGCCGAACCCGGCAAACGGCAGCGCGGTCAGAATCGTCAGCGGGTAACCGTAGTGCTCATACAAAATAGCGAGAATGATGTAGATCATGACGATCGTAATCATCAACAGGATGGGGAGCGAGTTAAACGCTTCCTGGAACGCCTTGGCGCTGCCGATAAACGAACTGGAAACATTGTCCGGCAAGACATCCTTCGAGACTTCCTGAATGGCCGCCACGGCGTCGCCCACCGATACCCCGGGCGCGAGATTGAAAGAGAGCATCACGGAAGGAAGCTGTCCGTAATGAGCCACCGAAATAGGGCCAACGCCGCTTTTCACCTCTGCAACGGTGCTCAATGGCACCATGGCGCCGCTCGGGCTCTGGATAAAAATGGATTCCATCGCATTGATGTCGGTCTGAAAACGGCGATCAACTTCGAACAGCACCTGGTACTGGTCGGCTTCGCCATACAGCGTGGTGACCTTGCGGCCGCCGAACGCGTTGAACAATGCCAATTCGATCTGCTGTGACGATATGCCCAGAGCCGCTGCGCGGTCGCGCAGGATATTGAGCTGGATCTCCGGATTGCGCAGTTCCAGGTTCGTGGCGACGTCCCGCAATTGCGGCAATGCCTTGAGTTTCGCCTCCAGCGCCTGGCCGGGACCGTACAACTGCTTTAGGTCGGTGCCGGTCACCGTAAATACGTAATCGCTGGTCGACAGCGTGCCGCCGATGCGTATGGCCGGCGGATTGGACAGGAACATGCGCAGACCTTGAATACCAGCTACCTGACGACGCAACTGCTGGATAACTTCATCGGCGCCTGCAGGCCGGGCATCTCTATCCTTGAGACGGATAATCAACCGGCCTACGTTGTCGCCAAACGTGCCGCCAACACCCTGCCCGGCCGTGGACATGACGGCTTCCACGTTTTCGTTCTTGCCCACAGCTTCAGCAATGGCCTGCTGGTTTCTGATCATGTCGGTGAAAGTGGTGCCTTCACGCGCCCGGGTGTTGCCGTTGATTACACCTGTGTCCTGGCGCGGAATAAACCCTTTCGACACCTCTTGGTACAACAAGCCCATACTTAACAGAACGACGACCGACCCGATTAATACAGTGCCCTGAAATTTTAGCACCCAGCGCAAGCTTGCCATGTAGGTATCGCGTACGCTGTCGAATACGCGTTCGGACCAGTCGAACAACTTGCCGTGTTCATGCGACGGCTTCAGCAGACGGCTGCACAGCATGGGCGTAATCGACAACGACACCGCCCCGGAAATCAGTACGGATACGCCCACCGTGACCGCGAACTCGCGAAACAGACGCCCCACCATACCCTGCATGAACATGATAGGTACGAACACTACGACCAGCGAAATGGTCATCGTCATCACAGTGGAGGAGATTTCGCGCGCGCCTTCGAGCGCTGCGGCCATGCGTTCCTTGCCCATTTCCATGTGGCGCGTGATGTTCTCCAGTACCACGATGGCATCGTCGACCACAAAGCCGACGGCCAGCGTAATGGCCATCAACGAGAGGTTGTTCAGACTGAAGCCCAGCATGTGCATCACGGCAAAAGTGCCGAGCACCGAAGCAGGCAATACCAGAGCCGTCACCAGCGTGGCGCGGATATTGCGCAGAAAAACGAGGATGACTCCGACCACCAGCACGATCGACAAAATCAGCGTGAAATTGACGTCGTGGATGGACTCGCGAATGAACTCAGAGCGGTCGGTCACCACGTTGAGCGACGCGCCCGCCGGCATTTCTTTCTCTATTTCAGGCAACAATTCACGCAATTTCTCGACTACTTCAACGGTATTTGATCCTGGTTGCCGGTAGATCGCCAGAATAAGCGCCCGGTCTCCGTTATACCAACTGCGAACTTTCTCGTTTTCAACGCCGTCCTCGGCGCGCCCGATGTCCGAAAACCTGATCGGCTTGCCGTCTTTATAAGCGATGACCAGCGGATTGAAATCCGCGGCACGGTCGAGCCCGCCATCGGATTTGACCGTATAGCTGCGTGCCGTGCCTTGCAGCGCTCCGGACGGCAGGTTGGAATTCGCGGCCTGGATCGCACTCACGACCTTGTCCAGCCCCAGCCCCCGTTTGGCCAGGGCATTGGGATCGACGAACAACCGCACTGCGTATTTTTGTGAACCAAAAACGGTCACTTGCGCTACGCCGTTGATCGTCGAGAAACGTTGGGAAATATGCGAATCGGCAAACTTGTCGAGTTCCGCCATCGGCACATTCTTGGCCGCCAACGCAAGTATCAGCACCGGCGCGTCCGCGGGATTCAGCTTGCGCAAAGTCGGCGGGTCCATATCGCTGGGCAGGCGCCGGATGGCTTGCGAAATCGCTGTCTGCACGTCCTGCGCACAGGAATCGATATCGCGCTGCAGCGAGAATGTCAGCGTGATGCGGGTGTTGCCGGTGGTGGAAGACGACACCATTTCATCGACGCCCGAAATGCGGCTGAACTCCCGCTCGAGCGGCAACGCGACCGTATTGCCCATGATTTCCGGGCTGGCGCCTGGTAGCGACGCGGTGATCGTAATCGTCGGGAAATCGACGTTAGGCAGGTCATTGACCGGCAGGCTCTTGAACCCGAGCCAGCCGAAAAACAGGATCGAGACAAAGAGCACGCTGCTCGCTACCGGCCGTTCGATAAAAATGCGCGATATGTTCATGGATGAACCTCGTTGCGTGCGATTTACTTGGCGACTGCGGCGCTGGACTTGCTTTCCTTCTTCGGCGCGTCGGCTTCCGGATTGCTTTTTTCGTTGCTGTCCTTGCCTTCCTTGCCCTGCTTGCTGCTCTTGCCTTCGCCGTCCTTGCCTTTGCCCTTTTCATCGCCGGGTTCGCGCACCACCACTTGCGCACCGACCGTCAGGGCCAATGGCACGTCTACAACCACCTGCTCGTCGCCATTCAGACCTTTGTCGATGACGACTTTATTCCCGATCTGGCGCGCGACCCTGACTTCCTGCATCGCAGCCTTGCCGTCGCGGACAACATAGACAAACGGACGCTCCTGTCCGGGTTGCACCGCGCCTTCAGGCAGCACCAGCGCGTCTTTTTCAACCTTGAGGATGATGCGTGCCGCTACGAACTGCCCTGGCCACAACTCCTCTTTTTCGTTTTTTAAGCGCGCTTTAAGCAACACGGTCCCGGTGGTTGGGTTGACCGAGTTGTCGATGAATACCAGCGCGCCCTCCGCTACCGGCGGGCCGCCGGGATTGAGGCTGATCTGCACCTTCAGATCCGGCGTGTTCCAGTAGCGTCGCACATCGTCCAGAAAGCGCTGTGGCACGCTCAATGCCACCGTAATCGGTTGCGTACTGTTGATCACCACCAGCGGTGATCCGCCAGTGCCTCCGGTGACCAGGTTCCCGGTGTCGACCGCAAGACTGCCCGTGCGCCCCGAAATCGGCGCCTTGATATGCGCATAGGACAGTTGCAACTGGGCCTGCTCGAGAACGGCGCCGTTTGCCGCGACGACGGCCTCGAGTGATTTAACCTGGGTGGCAGCCACATCGTAATCGTTGCGTGTGATGTACTCTTTCTGCATCAACGGGCGCAGACGCGCTTCCTGCTCTTTGGCCTGCGCCAGTTGTGCCTGGTCGCGCGCCAGCGCGGCACGGGCCTGATCGACAGATGCCTGCATCGGACGCGGGTCTATATTGAACAGCGATTGGCCCTGCTTTACGCGATCGCCTTCCTTGAACAACACTCCGGTAAGCACGCCGTTCACCTGCGGGCGCACCGCGACGCTGTGCTCTGACTCCACTGTGCCGACGGCATCGATAACCACCGGCATTGCCTGTTTGGACACGGCCACTACACGCACCGAAACCGGCCCGCCGCCGCCGCGCTTACCCGCTTTGCCTTCGCCTTTGCTTTCCGCTTTGGCGCCTTTCGCCGGCCCCTCGCCCGATTTGGCGACAGGTTGCTGTTTCCACCAGTAGTAACCACCGCCTGCGCCGATAACGCATACGATCAAGAGGATTTTCAACAATGGTTTCATGGCCTGATCTCGATTTCCGGTACAAAGGTTATTTGCGTTCGCACTGAAGTTCCGTCATGCATCAGGCAGCACGGACTCATTGCCGTTTTGTCCCCAGCATTTTTCCATCGGAAGCGCCCAGTGCAAAATTCAGCCGCGCCAGCGCCTGGTACCAATCGAGTTGCGACTGGATCTGCTGCACCTTGGCGTTGGTATCGTCGAACTGCGCGGTGATCAGATCCAGCAGGCTGCCGACCCCGCCCTGATAGCGTGCGACCGCGGCATCCGCCGACTGGCTGGCACTTTTCACCAGATTTTTTGAACTCGAAATGCTGGTCGTCGCGGTCTGCAAATCGAAATACGCCTGCCAGACGTCCTGCTCGGTCTGGGTATAAATCTGGTCACGCGCGCTTTCGGCGACCTTCGCCTCTTCGTCGCGCCGGCGCGCGCGGTAGGTATCGCCGAAGCCGTTGAATATCGGGATACTGAGGTTGAGTCCAAACGAATATACGTCCTGCGAGGTCAGCGTATTAGTGTAGATCTGCCGTCCATATTGTGAAACGAACTGTAGCGTCGGCAGCCCGGCTCTCGATTCCGCCTTTGCCGTCGCCCGCGAGGCACGCGCGCGCGCCTCCGCGGCAACCAGATCAGGGCGGTTCGCCTTCGCTTCCATCAACAAATCGTCCATCGACCGCGAAATTTCGGTGACCGGCGGCTGCGTAGACATGGGCTGCAGTTGCAGCGGGAAATTGACCGGCAGGCCAACCGTTGCAGCCAGCAACCCGCGCGCTTTGGAGAACTCCCCTTCATTGCGGCTCAACACCAGTTGCGACTGGCCAACCTGGGTCTCCGAGCGATAAACGTCGGCGACCGTGGCGAGTCCGGAATCCCGGCGCCGCTGAGCGGCATCGAGTGCGGTTTGAAAATTCTTGAGCGATTCGCGGGTCGCGCGCACCAGTTGTTCGAAACCCAGCACCCGGTAATACGCCTGTTCGACTTGGAAGGCGACATCCTGCAGAACGCGGTTTTGCGCCAGATTCGCGGCAAGCAAGCGGTATTCAGTGGCTTCCTTGTCGGCCGCCCGCTTGCCGAAATCGAACAGAACATAACTTAAGCTGATGCTCGGCCCATAAGCAGTTAAGACCGAATAGGGGCGCCCACCTGCTGCCACTGTCGCGGAATTTCCGAGGCCATCGATCAGCGTCGTGTTCGGGAAACCCGAAGTGGCCGATACCGAGCGCGAAATGCGATCGCTGATCAGTCCCGTAATCTGCGGGAAATCGCCAGCATGGTCTATGCCCGATTGCGCGGCTTCGACCCGCGCCAGCAGCCATGCCTGGCGCGTACGCGCGTTCAGCGCCAATGCAATTTCTGTAAGCTGTGCCAGCGACAGCGGCTTGTTTAATTCGGCCGGCAGCGCTTGCGTGGACGTTGGCGGCGGCACCTGCGGCAGCGCCTGGTCTGGAATCCAGCGTTGATCCGGCGCCGGCGACACTTTCTTGCTGGTGCTGAATGGATCGATTGAGCCGAACAGCGATTGCGCTTGCACGGGGGCAGCCATGCACACGCAACAAACCGCCACCAACGCCGCCTTGCGACAGAAGTTGCTGGCCGGAGTGACGTGAAGCAGGTCGGCGGTGCCGTGTTGTAATGTAAAACTAGCGCTTAACATGAAATAGACGACTCAAACAGGCACCTAAGCGCCGCATTTCTCCCGGAGCCATTGTTCTCCAACCGACTGTTTTTTTGTGAAACGCAGATATACTGCAGATACTGCACAGTTCAGGACCCATCATAGCACGCTCTATTGATGTGTAAAGAAGCGCACCACCAAAATTGTCCGCTGGCAACAATTCAGTGCAAACCGGGACGACGAAAAAGCCGTTGGACCGGGCTCGAAAGTGCTTGGCTGGTCGCGCAAATCCGGAAGAAAAATCTTATTCATCAATAAAATAAATGGATAAATCGGAGCGGTCACGCGTGCTACCTTGAGCGCCGAAGATAACAACAATCCCGTTTCGCCCTGATTTAAACAAAAGGAGTTCACCTTGTCCAAACTGGTTTCGCCTCATGGTGGCGCAAGCCTCAAACCCCTGCTGCTGGAAGGCACCGCGCTGACCGCCGAACAGGCTCGGGCGCGCACGCTGCCGAAAGTGCCGGTGAGTTCGCGCGAACGCGGCGATTTGATCATGCTGGGCATCGGCGGCTTTACCCCGCTCGACGGCTTCATGACGCACGCCGACTGGAAAAGCGTGTGCGGCGACCTTAAAACGGCTGCCGGACTCTTCTGGCCGATCCCCGTTACCCTGTCCGCTGCCAAAGATATCGCCGCCGGCATCAAGCCCGGCGCGGATATCGCGCTGGTCGATGCAACGGACGGTGAATTGCTCGCAACCATGACCGTGCGCGAAAAATACTCGATCGACAAGCAGCACGAATGTAAAACCGTATTCAAGACCACCGACATCGAGCACCCCGGCGTGCGCATGGTGATGGAGCAGGCCGAGGTCAATCTGGCCGGTCCGGTCAAAGTGCTGTCGCAGGGCGAATTCCCGAGCAAATACGGCGAGCTTTACATGACGCCGGCGCAAACGCGCGCGGTGTTCGCGGCGAACGGGTGGTCGACGATAGCGGCTTTCCAGACGCGCAACCCGATGCACCGGTCACACGAGTACCTGGCGAAAATCGCCATCGAAGTCTGCGACGGCGTGCTGGTGCACTCATTGCTGGGAAATCTCAAGCCGGGCGATATTCCAGCCGAGGTCCGCACGCAGACCATCAGCGTGCTGATCGACAAATATTTCGCGAAAAAGACCGTGGTGCAGTCGGGTTACCCGCTCGACATGCGTTACGCAGGGCCGCGCGAGGCGTTGCTGCACGCCCTCTTTCGTCAAAACTACGGTTGTTCGCACCAGATCGTCGGCCGCGACCACGCCGGCGTCGGTAATTACTACGGCCCGTTCGATGCGCACCACATTTTCGACGAGATCCCAAAAGGTTCCCTCGAAACGCAGCCGCTCAAGATTGACTGGACGTTCTGGTGTTATCAGTGCGGCGGCATGGCCTCGGCGCGCACCTGCCCGCACGACGAGAAAGACCGTTTACAGGTATCCGGCACCAAGCTGCGCAAGTGGCTGTCCGAAGGCGCCGAAGTGCCGGCGGAATTCAGCCGTCCTGAAGTGCTGAAGATATTGCGCGACTACTACGCGACGATAGACGCCGCAGACCGCGTCGAAGTGAAACTTACCGGTCACTCCGCGCGCTGAATTCGCATCCCGGCCGCGCGATGCGGCTCATTTGCGACAATGCGCCTACGGCTTTTTCGGCGTCTTGTATTCGACTTCCTTCTGCAACGGCTTCCAGACGGTTTCGAAACCAACAAACCCCTTTTCGCTTTTTGCCATCTGACGCGTGGTATAAAAACGCGTCTCGCCGTCGGGAACCTGGGTAACGGGTTTTTGCTCGCTCATGAATCACCTTTTTCTCTGAAGTCTGAATTCGAATGCAAGTAACAAAGCCAAAAGTTTTCCGCTGCCATTCTGCAACGCTGCTTAAACAGCTTTCATAAGAGCCGGGTCGATATCCGCGTTTGCAATGATCGCCCCGCCCGCGCTTGTCTCTTCATCAGTTGCGTCACGCACGGTCAGTATTTCAAGCGTGAAGACGACCGCTCTGCCGCACAACGGATTGTTGCCATCGATAGTCAGCGTCTCGTCGTCCATCCGCGTCACGAGAAAACTGCGGGTCTGGCCGCGCTCGCTTTCCATCAGGATGGAGGTGCCGATTTGTCGATAGGCCTCAGGGATGTTCTCGATGTTATCGGTGATTACCAGCGACTCGTCCCTGGGGCCGAAGATCTGATTGCCGTCGATGGGCACCTCGATCACGTCCCCGACAGACTTGCCCTCCAGTTCCATATGGACGGAAGGCGCCAGAATTTCATTGTGTCCGTGAACATAGCCCAACGGGAATTCGACCCGGGTGAGGACGTGCCCCGCTTTCCTGTCGGTCACCTTGTAGGTCAGTTCGACAAACTTGCCGTCCTGGATGGTTTCATTCATGTGATATCGACGGACCTGCTCAAAATATGGATGCGCCAAAAATCCTGGCCTCTCCATTTTCATAGCCGAGGA
>CAMBSS010000166.1 GCA_945870465.1 Bordetella parapertussis
GGGAGTCAAAGGTTCAGCAATGGCCTGCAAGCAGAACTGGCTATTGCGCCAGCTCCCGCAACTGCTTCAACAACGCGTCTGGAACAGCAATACCGCTGGCGCGCGCGTCGGCTACCAGCTTGTGCCGCCGCTCGCCGGGCAGGCGCACGCCTTCGTCTTCCAGCATCGCCGCTATCAGCGCTTCGATGCGCTCTTCGTAAGCTGAGCTGCCAGCCAGCGCGCCGGGGTCGATTGCAAGCAGGGCGTGGCCGATGGAAGCGGGCCGGCCCGGCTCGAAGAATGAATCGTTCTCGAAACCGAATTGCGCGCCGGTCAGCGCGCAGCACAGCAATTCGACCATCAGCGCCAGCAGCACGCCCTTGACGCCGCCGATTGCGGCCATGCTGCCGGTGAGCGCGGCCTTCGCATCGGTCGTCGGCTTGCCGTCCGCGTCGAGCGCCCATCCCAGCGGAATCGGTTTGCCGTCTTTCGCCGCAACCATGATCTTGCCACGCGCCACTTCGGTGAGCGACAGATCGATGATCAAAGGCGCGTGACCTTTGCGCGGGAATACTGCGGCGACCGGGTTGGTGCCGAATAGCGGTTTCTTGCCGCCCCACGCGTTGATCGCCGCCGGTGACGTCGTGAAGCCGATCCCGATAAGCCCGGCCGCCGCCAGCGGAGCGAGGTGGTAGTCCATTGCACCGCAGTGATGGCTACGCGTAACGCCGCAGTATGCAACACCGAATTCGCGCGCGCGGCGCAGCGCTTCTTTGGTCGCCAACTCCATTGCGAGATACGCGAGTCCTCCTTGCGCATCGACCAGGCACGCCGCGCCCTTTTCATGCGCAATGCGCGGCTCGGCAGTGCCACTAGCGCGGCCTTCTTTCACGTGCTGCGCATAAAGCTGCACCCGCGACAGGCCGTGCCCGCCGAGACCAGCCATCTCGGCCGCAACCAGTGCCCGCGCGGTCGCATCCGCCATGGCAGCCGAAGCGCCGGCACGCGTCAATGCAGCCGCGACAAGCTGCGTCAGTTCATCGGCAGAAAGTTTATTTCCCACGCGCAGCTCGTTCGCTGATCCGCTTCAGGCTGCAGCCGTCTCAACCAGCAAGGTCTGGCCGGGCTTGACGCGGCTGAACACGACCGGCTTGGTGGCCACCTGGAAGCGCCCGTCATTCATCGTCACGCAGGTGTAGCGGGAATTCTCGAGATCGCGCACGTCGGGGAAATCACTGCGGTAATGCGCGCCGCGTGAATCCTCGCGCGCCATCGCCGCGAAATTGATCGACTTGCTGACCAGTATCTGGCTCTTGAGGTTCAACCAGTCGTGCCATGTCAGGTTGAATGCGAGATTGCCAGCGTGCACGCCAATGCCGTCGAGCCGCGAGTCCAGTTCATCGAGTTTGCCTTCAGCACGTTTCATGCTCGCCGCATCGCGCACGATGCCGACGTCGTCCCACATCACGTCGTACAGCTCTTCGCGCACCGCATTGAGATCGCCGGCCGGTTTGCCGAGCGGAGCGCGGCAGCGCGCGACCGCCGCGTCGAGCGCCTCCTGATCGGGCGCGTGAAATACGCCATTGGCCTTGACCCAGCCCGGCATGACATCGCCCGCGATACCGCCGAACACCGTTGAGTTCGCAACACCATTGCCGCCGAGCCGGTTGGCGCCGTGCACGCCACCTGAATCCTCGCCGGCGACGAACAGCCCATGCACATCCGTCAGGCAATCGGTTTTGAAGGCGACGCCGCCCATCATGTAATGCGCGGTCGGCACGACTTCAACGAGGCCGCCGGCGAGATCGAAGCCGCAATCCTCGCAGCGCTCGACCATGCCTTTGAAGTTTTTCCGGTTATTCTCGGCGCCGAGGTGGCCCATGGCTATATAGACGCCGCCGTTGGGTGTGGTGCGGCCGGCGCGCATTTCGGCGAAGATGCCGCGCGACACGATGTCGCGCGTTGCGCGCTCGAGCTTGGCGTCGTAATTGCCCATGAAGCGCTGCTGGTCGCCATTGAGCAGGTAGCCGCCCGCGCCGCGCAGACCTTCTTCCAGCACAGTGCCCGTCATGCGCGTGCCGAGGCCCGCGAGCAAACCGGTCGGATGAAACTGCACCATCTCCATGTCGCGCAGCGTGAGCCCCGCGCGCAAAGCCATCGCCATGCCGTCGCAAGTTTTGTCGCCGGACGGCGTGTGGTACTTGTACATCGTCGGGCCGCCGCCGGTGCCCAGCAGCACGGCCTGCGCCTGCACGAACGTGAATTCACCGGTGCGCACGTCTATCATCAGCACGCCGGCCAGCGCGTCGCCCGCCTTGTTCTTCACGAACTCGACCGCGCGATGCTCTTCCATGCGGTTGATGCCGCGCGCCCACACCTGCTCGGCCAGGCGGTTGATGATCTCGATGCCGGTCAGGTCGCCCTTGTGCACGGTGCGATCGAAGGTCTGGCCCGCGAATGCCTTCTGGTGAATAGTGCCGTCGGGATTGCGGTCGAAGAAGCAACCGAGCTCATTCTCCAGTTCGTGGATGCGCTCGATCGCGACATTCACCAGCGTCCACGCGAGGTCCTGGTCGGGCAGCCACTTGCCGCCTTCTATCGTATCCATGAAGTGGCGCTCGATGGAATCGCCTTCCGCCAGCGCGACGTTATAGCCGCCCTGTACCATGCGCGTGCAGCCGCATTTGCCGAGCAGCCCTTTTACGGCGACCGTAATCGAAAGCGCGGGGTTCTTCTGGTGAGCGTGCAACGCCGCGAACAGCCCTGCGCCACCGGAACCGAGTATGAGAATGTCAGTTTTGATTGTTTTCATATTAAAAGTTCTTTAACCGCAAAGGACGCAAAGGGCGCGAAGGAAGGACAAACACAAAAGAAAGCACTTCCGCTTTTTATTATTAAGTATTCCTTGCCGTTGCTTTTCCTTTGCGTCCTTTGCGGTTCAAGATTTAACCCCTAAAGCAGCGAGAACAGATGCACGCTTGTCGCGCGCGGCGTCGTTGACCTTCGTGTACAGATTGCCGCCATGGCTGTCCATTGCGACCAGCAACGGGCCGAATTCTTTGACGCGAAATTTCCACAGCGACTCGGGGTTCAAGTCGTCGAGATCGACGTCCTCGATCTGCTCGACCCATGTCGTCTCCAGCGCCGCAGCGCCACCAATAATGGCGAGATACACGCCACCGATGTCCTTGAACGCGGATTGCGATGCGGCAAACAACCCGCCTTTACCTATCACGATGCGCACGCCGTACTGCTCCATCAGCGGGCGCGTGAAGCGCTCCATGCGCGCGCTGGTCGTGGTGCCTATGCAGATCGGCTCGTAACCGGACGGATGCGCCACGGTCTCGCCCACCCACCTGACGTTGGGTGCGGTATGGATCACCGCGTGGCCCTTGAGGTCGAAGCGCGTCGTGCGGCCACGGTCGAACATGTGGATGAGCGTCGCATCACGGATGCCGAAAAGCGTCTGGTTCAACGTGACGGTATCGTTGACCTTCAGTTTGCGCACGTCGGCTTCGGACACCGGCATGTTGAAATCGTAGTGGGCCATATCTCAAATCCAATCCGCCGCAAAGGCGCAAAGACGCAAAGAGAACGCAAGGATTTTGGGTTCGCCTGCACTTAAAGCTGATGGTTTCATAAGAAAATGTGTATTGCCGTACCTTTGCGCCTTCGCGCCTTTGCGGCCCAGCCTTAGAAACCGTAGGCAAGCCCGTTGGGCGTGAAAGTCGCGCGCGCGCGGCGCGCCGAGTGGCACTGCATGTTGACCGCGACCGGGTTCATCGTGATGTGCGTCGCGGCGGTTTCGACGTGCACGGCGAACGAAGTGGAATCGCCACCCAAGCCCTGCGGACCGACGCCAAGTTTATTCACGACCGCCGACAATTCTTTTTCGAGTTTCGCGCCTTCCGGGTCGGTGCAATGCGAACCCAGCGGACGCGTCGCCGCGACTTTAGACAGATGCACGCACAGGTCCGCGGTGCCGCCGACGCCGACGCCGACTATGGTCGGCGGGCAGGTCTTACCGCCCGCGTCGAGCACGCAGTCGATGACGAAAGTCTTCACCGCATCGACGCCATCGGCCGGGATCGCCATCTTGAGCCAGGAATTGTTTTCCGAACCGCTGCCTTTAGGAATCATTTCGATCGACAGCGTGTCGGCCTCGTCGGAGAAATCGATATTGATGACCGGCACCAGCCGCCCGCACGACGTGTGCTCGTTGGTGCGCGTGACGGGGTGCACGACGGACGAACGCAGTGGATGCTCCTTGGTGGCGCGCGCACAGCCGGCGGCGATAGCCTGCTTCAACGCGTGTCCATCGACTTCGACACCGCGTCCGATCACCACGTTATAAATCGGTATGCCGGTGTCCTGGCACAGCAGGTTGTTGGTGGCCTCGGCGACCTTGATGTTCATGATCATGGTGCCCAGCACCGATTTACCGGTGGCGTCGGTCTCGGTCTTGTCGAGGCGCGCGAAACCTTCCTTGATATCCGGCGGCAATATCTTGACCGCGCGGATATACAAGTCCTTGCACGCTTCTTCTACTTGTCCCAAATCAATCTTCATCGCGTTGCTCCGGTAAGGAGTGAGGCGTAAGGGGTGAGGTGAAATAGCACTAATGCTTTTCCCGCCTTCCTCCTCACCCCTCTCGCCTCTCGCCTCACTGGCCTCACGACTGCATGCCCCATTTGCGCACGGTCTTCAGTTCGATATTGCGGAAAATAAAATTCTCGACGACCAACCCGATGATGATGACCGAGAACAGGCCGGCGAATACATTGGCGATCTCAAGCTGGTTCTTGTTTTCGTAAATGAACCAGCCGAGCCCGCCCGAGCCCGACGACACGCCGAAAACGAGTTCGGCCGCGATCAGCGTGCGCCACGCGAACGCCCAGCCGATTTTCATGCCGGTGAGGATGTTCGGAAACGCTGCCGGGATCAGAATCTTCATCACGTAGCGCGGCCCGGTGAGTCCGTAATTACGCCCGACCATGCGCATGGTCTGCGACACCGACATGAAGCCGGAATGGGTGTTCAGCGCGACCGGCCACAGCACCGAATGGATCAGCACGAACACCAGGCTGCCGTTGCCGAGGCCGAACCAGATCAGCGCCAGCGGCAGGAGCGCGATCGCCGGCAACGGATTGAACATCGCGGTCAGCGTTTCGAGAAAATCATTGCCGACGCGCGAAGTAATTGCCAGCGCCGTCAGCACCGATGCCAGGAACATTCCTGCGAAATAACCCATCAGTAACACCTTGATCGAGAACCAGCCGCGCTGCAGCAGCACACCGTTCTTGACGTTGTCGTAAAACGCGTCGAGGGTCTCGCTGAATTTCGGGAACAGCAGCGGATTCTGCTCGCATGCAAATTTCGCCGGGAAAAGTGAGCCATCCTTCCAGAAAAAAGAAGTGACGTTCATGCACGACGAATACGTCTGCCACACCAATCCGAGCAGCAGCAGGATGATCACCTTGCGCACCGCCGCGTTGTTGAAAATCCGCTCCCAGGTGGTGAGCGGCTTTTGCACGACGCCAAATGCGCTGGTCTCGACTTCGCGCACGAACTCCGGGCGCTGCACCAATACGCTGTCAGCCATGAGGGGTTACCTCCTCTTCGATCTTGTCTGCAAACAGCATGTCGTGAATGCTGTCGGATAATTTTTTGCCGTCGGCGCTGACGTGGTCGGTGCCGTCGCTGTTCAGCTCGGCCTTGACGCGGCCCGGGTGCGGCGAGAGCAACAGGATGCGGTTACCTATCAGCACCGCTTCGGGAATCGAGTGCGTGACGAACAGCACCGTGAAATGGGTGTCGTCCCACAACTGCAGCAGTTCTTCCTGCATCTTGCGGCGCGTCAGCGCGTCGAGCGCGGCAAACGGTTCGTCCATCAGCAGAACGTCGGGCTCCATCGCCATGCCGCGCGCAATCGCGACGCGCTGCTTCATGCCGCCCGACAGCGTATGCGGATAGCTGTCGGCGAACTGCGTGAGCTTGACCTTTTCGATGTACTGCATCGCCTTGTCTTCCGCGGCCTTGCCCTTCAAGCGGCCGCTCGCGGTCAGCGCGAACATCACGTTCTCCTTGACCGTTTTCCACGGCAGCAGCTGGTCGAACTCCTGGAACACGAATACGCGGTCGATGCCCGGCTTGGTGATGACCTCGCCGTTCAGCTGCATGCTGCCTTCGACCGGCTGCATATAACCGCCGACCGCCTTCAGCAGCGTGGATTTGCCGCAGCCTGAAGGGCCGAGGATGACGAAACGGTCGGATTTGTAGACTTCAAAATCGACGCGATACGTCGCCGTGACCAAATGCTCCTTGGTCTTGTACTGCAGAGTGACGCCCTTGACTTCGAGTAGAGGTTTGCTTGCGCTCATCGGATTTGCCTGGAAGGGCCTGAATTTTTCAATCGACCTGCAGCTTGCGCTCGCGCACGATCTTCGCCCAGCGCTCGGTCTCTTCACGGATGTATTTGCCGAATTCGGCCGGGTTGCTGCCGACCGGCGCCATGCCCAGCCCGTCAAACCGGCTCTTGATGTCGGGCGCTTCCAGCGCCTTGGCAGTATCGCGATAGATCTTGTCGATCACATCCTTCGGCGTGCCGGTCGGCACCACGAAGCCGAACCAGCCCAAGTTTTCGAATCCGGGAACGGTTTCGGCCACGGCCGGCACATCCGGCAGCTGGGGCGAGCGCTGCTTGCTGGTCACGCCGAGCGCGCGCAGCTTCTTCTGCTGAACGTAATTGATTGCCGCCGCAAGATTGGGCGTGGAAAACGGCACCTGCCCGGCCATGGTATCGACGATGGCCGGCGCCTCGCCCTTGTACGGGATGTGCACGATTTCGATTTTCGCGGCGTAGAGGAAATTCTCCGCCGCCAGATGCGTCTGGCTGCCGAAACCGGCTGAGCCATAGGAGATTTCGCGCGGATGCGCCTTGGCGAGGGCGATCAGTTCCTTGACCGTCTTCGGCGGGAAAGTTGGCGTAACGATCAACACCTGCGGCCCGTTTGCCACGTTGATGACCGGCACGAGGTCCTTGGCCGGATCGAACGGCATCTTTTTATAGATATGCTGGTTGGCGGTAATGATGGAACCCGAAGTCATGAACAGCGTATAGCCGTCGGGTGTGCTCTTCGCCGCGAGCTCGCCGCCGATGTTGCCGCCGGCGCCGGCGCGGTTGTCAACGACCACCTGCTGCCCCCACGTCTCGCCGAGTTTCTGCGCCACCACGCGCGCCACGATGTCGGTGGCGCCGCCCGCGGCGAACGGCACGATCACCCGTACGGACTTTCCCGGATAGGACTGCGCCGCGGCAGTTGCTGCCGTCAGCGAGGCCGCGCACAACGCGAGCAGTTGCAAGACACGCATGATTTCTCCTGATTTTCGAAATTGCCGGATCAAACACCGCACTAGTTTACATTGTTCCGCGACCGCCAATACTACTTGAAAACGTAGATCGGGCTCGACCAGATCAGGTGTCCGTCTTCCTGCGTTACACAGACATAGAGTGCGTTGTCGGTTTTGTCGTCCAGCTTGATACGGCGCTCGAGTTTTACGCGGCGGTGCCCGTTCTCATCGGGCATGCGAAACACGCGCAACTGGCGCTTGATGCCGCCGTTCGCGAACACCAGGTCTTGCAGGCCGATGTCGGCGACCTTGATCTCGGTTTTGACTAATTCAGTATCGATCTTCAGCGTTCCGGCCCTGGGATCGGTAAGCCACGCATCGAATCCCGCGAAACCGCCGGTGGTCAGCCCGCCCCACTTCAATTCGCCGGGCGCTGTCTGCTCGAGCTTCTTGTCGAGGTTCCAGAAATTGATGGTCTGCACCTTCTCGAAACTGTTTCCGGTCAAAGTGCAACCGCCATCCCACACCGTCTGGCGGCCGCGGCCGCGGTATTCCGAGCCTTCCCAGATCACGCGGATGCGGCGGCCCAGCGACTTCTCTTCGAATGGCCGGAAGGTTTCCAGCGTCGTCAGCCGGTTACGAATTTCGATACGCTCGATGGGCGCTGAAGCGTGGACGTCGATATTGAAAGTCACTTCTTTGGCATCCGACTTGAGGATGTCGCCCATCATCGCGGTCTTAACCTTGCTGCTGGTGGTCGGCCCGAGATTGGGATCGTCGGCGTAGAGTTCTGCGTCAGCGTCGAACTTGACGCGTGTATCGAGCACCACACGGCAACCGGTAGTTGCGTAATGGTGACGTTTTCGCAGCGCGTCGAACAAGTCCTGGCGTGTGAGTCCCGCCGCCAGCAAGCACGACAAACCGCCGTACGCGCCGAACATCGATGCGCCCGGGTGACTCGCGCCGTGACGGCCCTTGTGCCCGTCGGAGTTGGCGAGGATGCCGACGCGGTAGCCCTGCTCGAACGCGTCCTGCACCAGCCATTCGAAAGTGCCCCAGTCGGAATGCACTTCGACGCTGCGCTCGATGCGCGCGTCGTGCGCCATCTTGATGTCGGCGTAGCGGCCGCCGATGTGCGCGAACACCACGCAGTCTTCGCCTTTGAGCATCTTGAACAAATCGTCGGCGCTGTTGGCGTCGGTCTTGACGTCCGACAGGTCGTCGATCAGCGCGTGGTGCGAGCGGTGGATCTGCCGCCCTTCGTGCATGAACATCACATTGCGGTCGCCGCCCAGGCCCGTGTTGCCCGACCATTCGTAGCCCGGGTACATGACGAAACTGCCGTCGGCGTTGAACTCCTTGGAGAGTTTGTTGAGCTCGTTCCAGAACGGTGTTGTGATCTGGAAATCATTGCCCTGGTGACTCATCGCGTCGAGAAATGCGCGGTCGCGCGCGAATTCGATCAGTTCGCGCGCCGAGTTGGTGCCGATGGTTTCTTCCGACTGGCCATGCAAATCGGCCCAGTACGGCAGCAGCGACGCACTCTCCACCACGCGCA
>CAMBSS010000167.1 GCA_945870465.1 Bordetella parapertussis
CAGGCGGCGCTGAAGCCGGACACGCCCAATCGCTTTGTGGTCAGCATCCAGCCCGAGCAGGTGCAGCCGCTGAACGTTTTTTTCGCCGCTCATGGCATTGCGCAGCCGGAAATATTTCCGATGGTGCGAGGACGCCTCGTTGCAATCAACGGCCGCGCGGTCGGCTCGGCCGATTACGCGGAAGACCGCGCCAAGCGGCTGGTCGACCGCGAATTCAATTTGTCGTGGGCCGATCACATGCGCGCGGACAATCGCCTGCTGGCGGGACGCTGGTGGGAAGCGGGCGCCGCTCCTGACCAATTGTCGGTCGAGGAGGGGATTTTGACGGTGCTCGGTCTCAAACTCGGCGACCGCCTCACCTACGACGTAGCGGGCAGCACTTTCGACGCGACGATCACCAGCGTGCGCAAAGTCGACTGGGACACGTTCCGCGCGAATTTCTTCGTCATTGCGCCGCCGCAATTGTTGCAGGGGTTCCCGCTCACATACATGACAAGCTTGTACGTGCCGCCAGGGCAGGCAGCGACGCTCAATCAGCTGGTGCGTGATTTTCCCAACATAGTGGTGATCGACGTCGCGCAAATCATGATGCAGGTGCAAAAAATGATGGACCAGGTTGCGAGCGCGGTGCAGTTCGTCTTTCTGTTCACGCTGGCGGCGGGCCTGGTCGTGCTGTACGCCGCGATCGCCAGCACGCGCGACGAGCGTGAATACGAAGCTGCGGTGATGCGTGCTTTGGGCGCGAGCCGCCGGCAACTCGCGGCCGCCCAGTTCGCCGAGTTCGCGTTGATGGGCGGTCTTTCCGGGCTGCTTGCGGCAGGCGGCGCGAGCGCGCTCGGCCACCTGCTGGCTGTCAAGGTGTTGAACGTGCCGTATAGCGGTAATGCATGGATCTGGCTGATTGGTGTGGGCGCGGGCGGCGCGGGCATCGCGCTGGCCGGCATGCTGGGCACGCGGCGCGTGCTGGCGACCGCACCCATCCGTGTTTTGCGCGAGGCCTGAAAGAGGGTTCGCGGTGTAAAATGTGCAATTATCTTCGGGACGCCGCATGACCGAAATCGCGCTGGCATTGATGGTTGTGGCGATCGCACTGATCGGCTGGCTCGCGTTCCGCATCGCTGGCCTGCAGCGCCGCATTGATGAGTTGCCGCCGGCGGTGGGGCAGGGCCAGGAGGAACGGCACCGCGCGATGCTGGTCGACCTGCACGACGGACTCACCAAACAGGGCGACCGCATGACGGCTGCGCTGGCCGACAACTCGGAACGCCTGCGCGGCTCCACCGCTGACGAACTCAAGCAAACGCGCGATACCCTGCACGCTCTGCAGCTGGCGCTCGCGAACAATCTCGGCGAAAGCCGCGAAGCTATGGTCACCAAGCTCGCCGAAACGACCCAGCTCCTGACCGGCAAGATCGACGAGCGCCTCGAACAAATCAGCGGCAAGGTCAACGAGCGGCTCGACGAAGGCTTCAAGAAGACCAACGAAACGTTCACTAACGTGATGACGAGGCTGGCGACCATCGACGAAGCGCAGAAAAAAATCGAGACGCTGACCGGCAGCGTCGTCAGCCTGCAGGAACTGCTCGGCGATAAACGTGCGCGAGGAGCGTTCGGCGAAGTGCAACTGGAAGCGATCGTGCGCAATGCGTTGCCCGAAACGGCGTTCGAGTTTCAATATACGTTTGCGCGCGGCGTGCGCGCCGATTGCGTGCTGAAGCTGCCCGCGCCGACCGGGCTGATCGCCATCGATTCCAAGTTTCCGCTCGAGAATTTCGAACGCATGTTCCTCGACGGCGCCGAGCGCATTACTGCCGCCGCTTTCAAGGCCGACGTGCGCAAGCACATCGACGACATTTCGAACAAGTACATCATTCCCGGCGAGACCAGCGACGGCGCGATCATGTTCCTGCCCGCTGAAGCTGTATTCGCTGAAATCCATGCGCGCCACCGCGATCTCGTCGATTACGCGCAAAACAGGCGCGTGTGGATTACGTCGCCGACCACGCTGATGGCGGTGCTGACGACGGCGCAGTCCGTCATCCGCAGCGTGGAAACGCGCAAGCAGATCCATATCATCAAGGATGAGCTGAACAAGCTCGGCACCGACTTCGGCCGCTTCCAGTCGCGCATGGACAACCTGGCGCGGCATATCGAGCAGGCCAAGAACGATGTCGATGACGTGCACGTCAGCAGCCGCAAGATCAGCGAGCGTTTCGCGCGCATCGAGCGCGTCGAACTGGATGCGCCGGAGCAGCCCAAACTGCGCGCGGTGGATACCGCAGCCGAGAAATAGCCCGTCGAGTGTTCGGGTCAATCCGGCGGTGGTGGCGGCAACGCATTATCGAACGCTCGCAACTCGATGCCGACTTGTGGGACGAAACCCTCAAGCGCCTGCCATTCCTCAGCGGGTTGACGGGCAACGAGCGCGCGCGGCTGCGAGAGGCGGTGATCCTCTTCCTGCATCAAAAATCCATACGCGGCGCGGCCGGCCTCGAACTCGACAGCGCGATGCAGTTGATGATTGCCGCGCAGGCCTGCATTTTGATCCTCAATCTCGACCTTGATTATTACCGCGGCTGGGTCGAAGTCATCGTTTACCCGGACGAGTTCGTGCCGACCATCGAGTACACGGATGAGGACGGTGTGGTGCACGTAGACCGCGAGGCGCGCGTCGGCGAGGCCTGGTTGCAGGGGCCGGTGATCCTGTCATGGGCGGACGTTGCTCCCATGGCGGACGGCGTCAATGTCGTGATCCACGAATTCGCGCACAAGCTGGACATGCTGAACGGGGATGCGAACGGCTATCCGCCGCTGCATGCCGGCATGACCCGCGAGGCGTGGAGCGCGGCGTTTACGGCGGCGTACGACGATTTTTGCCGCCGCGTCGACCGCGCTGAGGACACCGCCATTGATCCCTACGCAGCGGAAAGCCCGGCCGAGTTTTTCGCGGTACTGAGCGAGGCATTCTTCGAGACGCCGCACGCGGTGCTGACCGCCTTCCCGCAGGTTTACGCACAGCTGAAGAGCTTTTACCGGCAGGACCCGGCGCTGCGCGCGGCCGTGTAGTTTTGACTTGCAATCAGGTAAGCTTGAAGCCATGCTGATACCGTTTTCGTTTACCAAGTCCAGGCAGGCACTGACGGCAGGTTTTGGCGCGCTTCTGATTCTGATTATTTCCATTACGCTGCTCGGTATCTGGCGCATCTACGTCATCAACCAGCGTATCGAATTGCTGGTTCACGAGCAGAATCTGAATTCCGAGTTGCTGACCATGCTACTGACGACCAGTCAGCAGCGGCAGCAGTCGATGCACAAGTTGTTCGTCGCGCGCAATAGCGCCGAACGCGAGACGGCATACCGCGAGTATCAGGCACTAGTCGAGCCTCTGTATGGAACCTTTGACCGGCTTGAGGGAAGGGACATGACCGCAGCAGAGCGCGCGGCGGTCAAGCTGGCGCTCGATGCCGCGATTTTCGGGCGCGCAGTACGCGACCGCGTGGTTACGTTGCTGATGCAGAACAACATTGCCGGCGCCACGGATCTGCTGCTGCGGGAGGGCCTGCCGGCGCAGGATCGATTCCAGATTTCGCTCAACCTGGTGGTGGATTCAAAACGCGCCGCCACTCTGGGCGCGATTTCGCAGGCGAGTGCGGCGATGCGCGAGGCTTTGTGGCTGGTCGCGCTGGTCGGCATACTGGTGCTGATCGCCGGCGCGTGGATAGCGTCTATTGTGACGCGCCGCATCGCGCAGAGCGAGAACGAATTGCACCGCGAGAAGGAACTGGCCGAAGTCACCCTGCATTCCATCGGCGACGGTGTCATCACGCTCGACGCGGAGGGCTACGTCGACTATATGAACCCGGTGGCGGAAGAATATACCGGCTGGAAAAACAGCGACGCGAAAGGCCAGTCGCTGGATGTTGTCTACCGCGTGGTCGACGAACAGACGGGCAAGCCGATTCCGCACCCGGGCGGCAATGCGGTCGGCGCGCGGGGCACGGAGGGCATGACGGTCCGGTTGCTGGGGCGCTCCGGCAATATGTGCGCGGTGCGCGATTCGTCGGCGCCGATACACAACAGCGAAGGCAATCTGGTCGGCTGGGTCGTCGTGTTCCATGACGTCAGCCAGATCCAGGAAATGGCGCAGCAGTTGAGCTGGCAGGCCAGTCACGACGCATTGACCGGCCTGGTCAATCGGCGCGAGTTCGAACGCCGGCTCGCCGGCCTTATCGAGGCGGTGCGCGCCGACGGCAAACAGCACGCGCTGCTGTACATGGACCTCGATAATTTCAAGACCGTAAACGATGCCTGTGGCCACGCCGCCGGCGACGAATTGCTGCTGCAGCTGACTACCGTGATGCAGGCGCGCATGCGCGGCAGCGACACGCTGGCGCGGCTGGGCGGCGATGAGTTTGGCGCATTGCTCGAATCCTGTCCGCTCGATCAGGCCGTGCGCATCGCGAACGGGCTGCGCGAGGCGGTGCGCGATTTTCGCTTCATCTGGCAGGACAAGACCTTCGGCATCGGCGTCAGCGCGGGCCTGGTGACCATAGACGGCACGGAAAGCGTGAGCCGCGCACTCGCCAGTGCCGATGCGACCTGCTATGAAGCCAAAAGCAAAGGGCGCGATCGCGTGCAGGTTCATCGTCCCAAGCACGCGCCGCCGGGCGAGCAGAACGCCGAGTTGCAAATGGTGTCGCAGATCAACCACGCGTTCGAGCTTGGCAACTTCCGGCTGTACCGGCAAAAAATCATTTCGCTGGGCGCGGGCACGCAGAACGAGCCGCACTACGAGATACTCGTGCGCATGGTCGACCGCGGCGGCAATCTCATTCCGCCGAGCGGATTCATGGCGGCGGCCGAGCGCTACAACCTGCTGTCGTCGATCGAGCGCTGGGTGATCAGCTCGCTGGTCGAATTTCTGCACAAGCAATGCGAAAGCGGCGCCATACCGCGCGATGCCGCCAAATTGAGCGGTGCGTTCTATGCCGTTAACCTGTCCGGTGTGAGCATCAACGATGCGAGTTTCACTGATTTCCTGCGCCAGTTGCTCAACCGCTTCAATTTGCCGCGCGGGCTGCTGTGTTTTGAAGTCACCGAAACAACGGCCATCTCCAACCTTACCAAGGCGGCCCAGCTGATGCACGAATTCAAGACCATGGGCTGCCGGTTCGCGCTCGACGATTTCGGCATCGGCATGTCCTCGTTCGCCTATCTGAAATACCTGCCGGTCGATTACATCAAGATCGACGGTGTGTTCGTGCGCGACATGGCCGACGACCCGATGGACCAGGCGATCGTCGAGGCGATCAATCGCATCGCCCACATTCTGGGAATGAAAACCGTCGCTGAGTATGTTGAGGACGCGGACATTCTCGAACGTTTACGGGCGATCGGCGTCGATTTTGCGCAAGGCTATTTCGTCGCCAAACCCGAAGCGTTGTTCCAGACCACGGATGCGACGCCCGCGGTGCTCGAGCCGGCATAGGAGAGGAGTATGGGTTTGCAGTGCATGGTCATCGGCGATATCGGCGGCACGCAATCGCGGCTTGAATTGCAGGTCGAACGCGACGGCGCGTTTCGCGCGGTGCACGAACAGACTTATCTCAGCGAAAAGTTCACCGGTTTTGATGCCTTGCTCGATGATTTTTTTGCGCTTGAAGTGGTCAGGAGCGCCGCGTCGCGCATTGACGCCGCGTGCTTCTCGGTTGCCGGCCCGGTGGAGGGGCACGCATCGACGCTGACCAATCTCGACTGGAAAATCGACGCGCAGGCCATCAGCTCGCGGCTGGACATTCCCGATGTGCTGTTGGTAAACGATTTTGCCGCGGTCGGTCACGGCATAGCCGAACTTGGCGAACACGATCTCATGACTTTGCAGCGCGGGGTGGCGCAGCCGCACGGCACGCGTCTCGTGGTTGGCGCCGGCACCGGGCTCGGTGTGTGCATGCTGTCGTGGCAGGGCGATGGCTATGCGGTGCATCCATCGGAAGGCGGGCATACCGATTTCGCGCCGATCAACGACGCGCAGGACATATTGCTGGCAAGCCTGCGCCAGGCGTTTGGACGCGTGTCTTACGAGCGCGTGGTGTCGGGGCCGGGCCTATTGCGCATATTCGGCGTTTTGCAGAACGGCGGCGCCGGCGAGCCGTCGAAGCAACTGCGCGATGCGATGCAACGCGGGGACGCCGCGGCGGCGATTTCCGAATTCGCGATCGACAAGCGTGATGCGCTGGCGGTTCACGCGCTTGATCTCTTTGTCGATATCTACGGCGCTTTCGCCGGCAACATGGCGCTGGCGACTCTCGCGCGCGGCGGCGTGTACATTGCAGGCGGGATCGCGCGCCAGATTGCGCATAAACTGGGTGACGGCAGCTTCGTGCGCGCTTTCGCTCACAAGGGACGTTTTTCGGACCTGCTGCGGCGCTATCCTCTTTTTATCGTGACGGACCCGAAAGTCGGGCTCAAGGGCGCGGCGCGCCTGCTGCGCAAGGAACTGCGGGCCTGAGTTGATTCCCTCGCCAGAAGCCGCGCGTAGGCCGCTTATGGTGCGTTTTCGAAGCTGCGCAATTCGTCGGGCGTATTGATGTTGCTGAAGGCGCCGGGTTGATCGTCGAACGCGACTTCGACCACTTTGAGTGTCGAATACCAGGCATCGATCTTGCGCCCGCCGTCGTTCAGGAATTTCGTCAGATGCGGCAGCACATCGCGCCGGCATATGCAAAACACGGGATGCGGCTGATCGCCGGTGCGCGCGACGGCAAGTTGCGCCTGCTGCGTTTCCAGCGCCACGTGCAGCCGTGTCACCAGATCAGCGGGCAAAAACGGCGTGTCGCACGGCGCGGTGGCGACCAGCGGATGGCGCGCCTCGCTTAAACCGCGTTGCAAGCCCGCGAGCGGGCCGGCGAAACCGCCGATTTCGTCAGGTATTACGCGATGACCAAACTTTGCGTACACATCGAGATTCTGGTTGGCGTTGATCAGCATTTCTTCGACCTGCGGCGCGAAACGCTCAAGCACCCACGCCACCATGGCTTTGCCGCGCAGTTCGCGCAGGCCCTTGTCGACGCTGCCCATGCGCCGGCCCTGGCCGCCGGCAAGTATCACG
Organism: Bordetella parapertussis; assembly: GCA_945870465.1. The sequence goes on from CAMBSS010000167.1 coordinate 7,109, forward strand.
CCCGTGATGCCAGCTATCATTTCTTGAACCGCTGTTTGCCGGTGAACAGCAGGTAATGTTTGCCGGTCGCGCGTCCCAGCATGGTGATGTCGACTTTCTGCGCGACTTCATAGCCCATTTGTGTGAGCCCCGAGCGCGAAACGAGGAACGGGATGCCCATTTGCGCGCACTTGATCACCATCTCGGAAGTCAGCCGGCCTGTGGTGTAAAAAATCTTGTCGGCGCCATCCACGCCGTCGAGCCACATCTGTCCGGCGATCGCATCGACGGCGTTGTGGCGGCCGACGTCCTCGACGAACATCAGAATTTCTGCACCTTTGGCGAGCGCGCAGCCGTGCACCGCGCCGGCCTGCTTGTAGACCGTTTCGTGGCGCCGCACGCTGTCGATCAGACCGTAGAACGTCTCTTCAGTGAGGACCGCATCGGTTGGCAGCTTGATGGAGTCAATTTCAGCCATCAGTGCGCCGAATACCGTGCCCTGGCCGCAGCCCGTGGTGACGGTGCGTTTTTCCATGCGGCCGTCGAGGTCGGCAATGCCGTTGCGCGTGGTGACAGCGACCGCGTCGACATCCCAGTCGACCTGCACTGACATAATCTCTTCGATGCTGGCGACGAGGCGCTGATTGCGCAAATAACCGATAGCCAGCGCTTCGGGCGCAGCACCCAATGTCATTAGCGTGACGATTTCCCGCTTGTCGACGTAAAGCGTCAGCGGATGCTCGCCGGCGATTTCTGTGGGCAGTGTTTCGCCGCGCTCGTTGCGCGCTTCGACCGTGAAAGTCAGCGGACGCTGGGCGTTGGTGATTTGCGGACGGTTCATTTTTATGATCGAGGATTGGGGATTAAGGATCGAGGGGCAGGGGTTAAGGCCGGGTCGTTACTCAATCCTCAACCCTCCATCCTGCTTGTTTATCCGCCTATGTACGACATTTCGACCTTGTGCAGCTTGACCGTTTCGGCGCTGCGGATTTCCGAATAGCGGTCCGCGCGCTTGCGCCAGACGCCGGCAATCGCGTCGGAAATCTCATCGTCGGAGGCGCCGCCGCGCAGCAGCGCTTTGAGCGGATGGCCGGTGGTGGCGAACAAACAGGTGTAAAGGCTGCCTGCGGTCGACAGCCGCGCGCGCGTGCAGTCGCGGCAGAAGGCCTGGGTGACTGACGCGATGACGCCGATCTCGCCGCTGCCGTCACGATAGCGCCAGCGTTCGGCTACTTCACCCGTGTAATTCGGATCGCATTGCTCAAGCGGCGCCTCGGCATCGATCAGGGCGATGATTTCTTTGGCGGTGACGACGTCGTCCATGCGCCAGCCGTTGGTGTGACCGACGTCCATGTATTCGATGAAGCGCAGGATGTGGCCACTGCCGCGGAAGTGGCGCGCCATCGCCGCGACGCTGGCATCGTTGACGCCACGCTTGACCACCATGTTGATCTTGACCGGCGCGAGGCCCGCTGCAGCTGCGGCATCTATGCCTTCGAGCACGCGCGCGACAGGGAAATCGACGTCGTTCATTTTCATGAATACCGCATCGTCGAGCGAATCGAGGCTTACGGTAATGCGTTTGAGTCCCGCCGCTTTCAAGGCCTGTGCTTTTTTGGCGAGCAAAGAGCCGTTGGTGGTGAGTGTGAGATCGAGGCCGGGGATCGCGGCCAGCAGCGCGATCAGATCTTCGAGTTTGCGGCGTACCAGCGGCTCGCCGCCGGTGAGGCGGATTTTTTCGATGCCGTGGCGCGTGAAGATGCGTGCCAGCCGCGCGATTTCCTCGAACGTCAGC
>CAMBSS010000168.1 GCA_945870465.1 Bordetella parapertussis
CATGACCTGCTGGAACGGATCGAAAAACGTGTCGATGATGGGCATCTCGGGCCCGAAATCCTTGCGCAGCGCGCGGTGGCGGCGAAAAAACGCTCAGGCATGATGCCCGGTGTGCCGACCATGAGCGAAGCCGGCGTCAAAGACTTTGAAGTGCCGCGCGCACGTCAAAGTCGATTAACGGCTGCCTCAAACTCAATGCGGAACCACCGATGCACGCCGATGAACGCCGAAAAATCATGGCAGTTTGATGTTTCATGCCTGTCACCCGGATAGCGAATTACCCTGAGTGCGTATTCCAACATTTCATCGGCGTTTATCTGCGTTTATCTGCGGTTCCATCGTTTTTGGATTGAATAGACTCTAGTCCGCATGGCGCTTGTCGAAGTCCCAAACCGCCTCGAACCCCATCAGTTTCGCAAATTCGTTGAAGTTGTATAGCGGCGCACTCGCGCCCACGCTCGAGCCGTCGCGCCTCAACGTCTGATACACCGAATCAAGCGCAGCACCGGCCGCAAGAAACCCGGTGGCCGGGAATATCGCAATCCGGTAGCCCAGCTTTTCGAGTTGAGCGGACGGCAAAACCGGCGTCTTGCCGCCTTCGACCATGTTCGCCATCAGTGGCAACTCGAAACTCGCGCAGATTTTTTCCATCTCGCGCTCCGACTCCGGCGATTCCACGAACAATATGTCGGCACCGGCCTTGGCGTAAGCGTCGGCGCGGCGCAGCGCTTCGTCCAGGCCGTGCGCAGTGCGTGCATCGGTGCGCGCAACGATCAGGATATCGCCGTCACCGCGCGCCTCGACCGCAACGCGGATTTTTTTCACCATGTCGGCGGCGGGAATCACGCGCCGGCCCGGCGTGTGGCCGCATTTTTTCGGGAATTCCTGGTCTTCGAGCTGCACCGCCGCCGCGCCAGCCTTGATATAGCCGCGCACGGTATGCGCGACGTTCAGCAAACCACCGTAACCCGTATCCGCGTCGGCAATCAAAGGCGTGCTCGCGATCGTGCAGATCTGGTTCACGCGACCGACCATGTCGGAATACGTCGCCAGCCCGGCGTCGGGCAAGCCCAGATGCGAAGCGACTACCCCAAAACCCGTCATGTAAAGCGCCGGGAATCCCATGCGGTCGGCGATGCGCGCCGAAATCATGTCGTAAACACCCGGCGCGGTGATCAGGCCTTTGGCTGCCAGCCGCGCGCGCAATACGCCTGCCGTCGATGTCATATGCTTTCCTTGTTAAAAACCCGCGGCGGCGTGTGCCATACTATGCGCAAACATCGGCGTGCGCGGGACAAACCGGATGATAATCCAATCGGTGCCCGCTCATGCCGGACATAAAAGAAGGAGGAGAAAACAATGCGCCCTGCCCTGAGATTTTCATTGCGTGCCTGCTGCGGTCTTGCGCTGATGGTCTTTGCGCATGCCGGCCATGCCCAACCCTATCCGCACAAATCGATCCGGCTGATCGTGCCCTACGCTGCCGGCGGTTCGACCGACGCGCTGGCGCGCGCCGTCGGCCAGAAACTCGGTGAAGCATTCAGCCAGCAAGTCATCGTCGACAACCGCACCGGCGCCAACGGCAATATCGGCACCGACATGGTCGCCAAGGCCAATGCCGACGGCTACACGCTGCTGATGGCATTCGACGCGACGATGGTCATCAATCCGTCGGCTTACAGCAAGCTGCCTTTCGATCCGGTCAAGGATTTCGCGCCCATCACCAAGGTTGCGGCGCTGCCGCTCATCCTCGTCGCGCATCCGTCGTTTCCGCCGTCGAATACCAAGGAACTGATACCGTACGCAAAAAGCAAATCCGGCCTCAATTATTCGTCGTCGGGCCATGCGAGCACACCGCACCTCGCAATGCTCCTGTTCGAGCAACGCACCGGCACCCAGTTCACGCATATCGCCTACAAGGGCGGCGGCCAGGCCGTCATCGACGTGCTGGCAGGCCAGATCCCATTACTGGCAACTGCAATTCCGACTGTGCAAGCGCATATCAAGGCCGGCAAACTCAAAGGCATCGCGCTGACGAGCGCCAAACGCCATGCGTCTTTGCCTGACGTCGGCACTTTCGCGGAAGGCGGGCTGACCGGCTTTGATATCTCCGCTTGGTACGGCCTGCTTGCCCCCGCCGGCACGCCGCGTGCAGTGGTCATGCGCGTTCACGACGCAACCGTGAAAATCCTCGCCACGCCGGAAATGAAAGACCGCTTCCAGAACACCTTGGGCGGCGATGCGGTCGGCAACACGCCGGAACAGTTTGCCGCTGACATCAAGAGCGATATCGAGCGCTGGGGGAAAATCGTCCGCCAGACCGGCATCAAGCTCGAGTAAAAATCCTCAGTCGGCGCGCGCGCCGGAATCCTTGACGACTTTCGTCCATTTCGCCAGATCGCGCTTGAGCACGGCCGCGAATTCTTCCGGCGTGCTGCCGACGACTTCGCCGCCATCCGCCGCGATGCGTGCACGCGTATCGTCGTTGCGCAGGTCGGCAATGATGGCCGCGTAAAGCTTAGCCGTGATTTCCGGCGGCGTGCCGGCGGGTGCCATGACGCCGTACCAGGTAACGGCCTCGTAGCCGGGCACACCCGCCTCCGCAATCGTCGGCAACTCGGGAATCGCGCCGGCGCGCTTGGCTGCCGTCACGGCAAGCCCTTTCAATCTGCCGCTCTTCACCTGCGGCAGCGTCGGCGGCAAATTCAGGAGACCCATTTCAACCTGCCCGCCAATGACGCCGAGCGCGGCGGATGGTGCGCCCTTGAACGGGATATGCACGATGCGTATATTGGCCATGGTGCGAAACAGTTCGCCCGACAAATGCGCAGTGGAACCGCTGCCGCCCGAACCGAAAGACAACTGGCCCGGACGCGCTTTCGCGAGAGCTATCAATTCGCGCACCGATTTCACCGGTAATGACGGATGCACGATGAGAATATTGGGCGCGATGGAAACGATGGTGATCGGCACGAAATCCCGCACCGGGTCCCATGACAATTTCGGATACAGGGCGGGACTCACTGCATGCGACCCGGCGCTCGCCATCACGAGCGTATAGCCGTCGGGCGGCGCTTTGGCCGCAAGCTCGGCCGCAATCGACCCGCCGGCGCCGGCCCGATTCTCGATGACGACCGGTTGTCCGAGCGCAACGTTCAGTTTCTGGCCGACGATGCGCGCGGTGATATCGGGGCCGCTGCCGGCCGCCGCGGTGACTATCATGCGGATCGGCTTGGCCGGATATTGCGCGGCGGTCTGCGCCGCCGCGGGAAGCGCAATGAGCAAAGCGAGCAACAAAAAGATCGGCATGTGCGCGTCCGGACAAATTCGAAGTCCGATGATACCGGTAAACGGATTGCGCTGCCGCACGCCGATTGACAGCGGCGGCATTACCGCCAAGAATGCTGGCCTCGCGCCATAAAATTCCTGCCGCGTCAAAACCTGGAGGATCCCTTGATACAAAGACCAACGTCCGTTCTGCGCTCGCTCGTCAAGCGCGGCAAATTTCTTGAGCTGCCCGCGGCATTCGATCCACTCACCGCGCGCATAGTCGAAGCCGCCGGCTTCAAGTCGATCTACAACGGCGGGTTCGTGACTGGAGGCATGTCCGCAATCTCGGAGCCCCTGCTCACCATGACCGAGCAGATCGGTGTCGCCGCCAATATCGCGGCGACCGTCAAAATCCCGGTCGTGATGGACGCCGGCGCCGGCTGGGGCGAGCCGCTGCATACCATGCGCACCGTGCGCGAATGCATCCGCAACGGCATCGCCGGCGTGCACATCGAAGACCAGCTCTTCCCCAAGCGCGCGCACTACCATACGTATATTGCGCACAACATTCCGATCAACGAATACACCGACAAGATCCGCCTCGCCTGCGAGCAGCGCGACCGCAGCGATCCCGATTTCGTGATCATCGCGCGCTCGGACGCCTGCCGCGAGCAGGGGTTCCAGGAAGCGGTCAAACGCGTCAACCGCGCTGCCGACGTTGGCGCCGACATGGGGTTGATATTTCCGCGCTCCGCGGCCGAGACCATCAAGACGCCCAAGGTTTGCAAAGTTCCGATGGTCTACGTGCAAAGCCGCGGCAACCGCGACGGCCGTCCGCTGTACAGCTTCAAGCAGCTCGAAGACATGGGTTACGCGGGCTGCATCGACGCCATCCTCGCCGTCGGCGTCCACTTTCACTTCATGACCCGCGCGATGAAGGAACTGAAAAAGACCGGCGATTACACGGGCATGACCAATGCGGAATACGTAGCCGCGCGCCACGGCACAGAAACCCTGATCGGGCTGGACGATTACTACGAGATTGAACGCAAGACAGTCGAGAAAGATTACGTCAAGAAGCGCAAAAAGTCCTAGAGCGATCCGCAACTCCGATCAATATAGAACCGGCAGCCAATGAAAATCGCGCAAATTGAACCCTTAGTGCTTAACGTATCCGAAAAAACCAACTGGTTTTTTGTGCGCATCACTGACGATGCGGGACGCGCCGGCATCGGCGAAGCTTCGCTCAATGGCTGGGAGCCCGCCCAACTCGCCTACCTCGAAAGCATCAGCGGCGGTTTTGTCGGCAAAACGGCCGCCGACGTTGCCCCGCTGCTGCGCGTATACCCGCATTCTCCCGGTGCCCTGGTTGCGAGTTCCGTCCTCAGCGCGCTCGAGCAGGCGCTCACGGACCTGCGCGCGCGGCAGGCCGGCGTGCCGGTCCACGCGCTGCTCGGCGGGAATGCGCGCAAAGCCGTGCGCGTTTATGCCAACATCAACCGCGGCGCGCGCGACCGTTCGCCAGACGGCATTGCGCAGGCAGCGCGCGACGCGGTCGCCGCCGGATTTGGCGCGGTCAAAATCGCGCCGTTCGACGGTGTGTACTGGAAGGATTTCGCAAACGCAGGCGCGTCTAGCCGGATCAAGGCCGGGATCGACCGCGTCTATGCGATACGCGAGGCGGTCGGCCCGGACGTCGAAGTGATGGTCGATTGCCACTGGCGCTTCGACGAGGCGTCCGCTTTGCAACTCGCACGCGACCTCAAAGCGGCGCGGCTGTTCTGGCTCGAGTGCCCGGTCTCGGAAAATCCGCAGTGGTTTGCGGCGCTGCAGCGCGTGCGTACCGAAGCCAACCGGCTCGGCATGAAGCTCGCGGGCGCCGAAAGGCAGATCGCCGACAGCGGTTTCGTACCGTTTATCGAAGACCGCCTGCTCGACGTGGTAATGCCCGACATCAAATACGCGGGAGGCTATGCGGAAATGCTGCGGATCGCCGCGCTGTGCGCGCGCAACGCGGCGGACTTTTCTCCGCATAACCCGAGCGGGCCAATCTGCAACCTCGCCAGCATGCACGTGTGCGCGGTCGCGCCGGCATTTCTCATACTCGAGCACCAGCTCGCGGAAAGCCCGCTCTACTTCGACGCCGTGGGCGGATTCAGACCTCAAATCGCCAATGGGTGTTTCCAGATTCCGGAGGCGCCCGGCATCGGCGCCGATCTCGATGACGTAGTGTTGCACGCGCACCCGTTCCGGCCGCTCGCGCCGAATGCGAATCTCGACGCGCGCCTGGGCTAAGCGAACCATGCATACGACCGTTCGACTTGCGTGCAGCCTCGCCTTTTGCCTCGTGCTCGTGCTCGTGCCCGGCGCGGCGCACGCGCAAGCCTACCCGCACAAACCCATCCGCGTGATCGTCGGCTCCGCGCCGGGCGGCGCGCCGGACATACTCGCGCGCGCGATCGCACAAAAAATGACTGCCGTGCTCGGGCAACAGGTCGTGATCGACAATCGCGCGGGCGCGAGCGGCGCCATCGGCGCGGAAATGACCGCCAAGGCCGCGGCCGATGGCTACACGCTGTTTCTGGCGACGAGCATGGGCTTCGCGATGCTGCCGCACCTGAAGAAAAACATGCCGTACGACGCGCTCAAGGACTTTGCCTCGATCACGCAGATCGCGTTCGCCTCCAACGTGCTCGTCGTCAACCCCGCCGTGGCGGCGAAAAACGTAGCGGAGCTGCTGCAACTCGCGAAAGCGAAGCCGGGCGCCCTGAACTTTGGATCGGCCGGCAACGGCAGTCCCGCGCACGTGGCGGGCGAAATGCTCAATGTCATGGCCAGCGTGCACATGACGCATGTGCCGTACAAAGGCGCGGCGCCCGCACTTCTGGACGTGATCGCCGGGCAGGTGCAGTTCATCATAACGTCGCCGATCTCGGCGGCGCCGCACATCGCCAGCGGCAAAGTGCGCGCACTGGCCACCACCGGCAGCAAGCGCAATCTGTCGCTGCCGGATTTGCCGACCGTCGCGGATACCCTGCCGGGATTCGAAATCACGCAATGGTGGGGGCTTTCGGCGCCGGTGCGCACGCCGCGCAGCGTTATCGAGCGCCTGCACAGCGAGGCCGCCAGGGCCATCACCTCGCCGGAACTGCGCGAGCGCATCGCGCGCGACGGCGCAGTAGCGGTGGGCGGAACGCCGCGGGAATTCGACGCGTTGATCGCCGCCGAATTCAAGCGCTTCGGCGACGTCATCCGCAAGGCCGGCATCCTGGTGGACGAATAGCCGCGTTCACCCCACGCAACCACTCTAACCGGACTCAACATGAAATACACAGTGCTCGGACGCACGGGACTCAAGGTAAGCGTTGCCGGCCTTGGCTGCGGCGGCAGCAGCCGCCTCGGACTGACCGCCGGCCACGGCGAGGCGCATGGCGTGGGCGTCATTCGCCGCGCGCTCGATCTCGGCGTGAACCTGATCGACACCGCAAAGAACTACGGCACCGAACCTGTCGTCGGCGCGGCGCTCAAATCAATTGCGCGCGAATCGGTCGTCATCTCGACCAAGCACAAGGTGCAGCAGGGCAATGCGCTGATTCCGGCCGACGAAATTGTCGCCGGGCTGAACAACAGCCTCAAGGTCTTGGGCACCGATTACGTCGACGTTTTCTTCCTGCATACGGTATTGCCCGGCGCCTACCGCCACGCAACGACGGAAATTCTGCCGGCGCTGCTGCGCGAAAAAGAGAAGGGCAAGTTCCGCTTTCTGGGCATTACCGAAATGCCGCCCAAGGACCCGCGCCACGACATGCTGCACGACGCACTGCGGGACGACCATTGGGACGTGATGATGCTTGCCTTTCACATGCTCAACCAGAACGCGCGTCAACAGGTATTCCCGGCGACGCGCGCGCAGAACGTCGGCACCATGATCATGTTTGCGGTTCGCAGCCTGTTCAGCACGCCCGGCCGCTTGCAGCAGGATATCCAGGCACTGACCGCCGCCGGCAGTTTGCCCGCCTGGCTCGCGGATAAGCAGCAGCCGCTCGATTTTCTGCTGCATGACGGCGGCGCCGCCGACGTCATCGAAGCAGCCTATCGTTACGCGCGGCATGAACCAGGCGCGCATGTCGTATTGTTCGGCACCGGCAACCCGCGGCATGTCGAGCTGAACATCGACGCACTGCTGAAGCCGCCTTTGCCGCCGGACAGGGTTCAACGACTCGCCGAACTGTTCGGCTCGCTTGAAGGCGTCGGCCTCGACGAGCCGACGCTGCAGCGTTAAAAACATCGCGCGCCATGGCGTAGAAACCCTGCTCGGGCTGGACGATTACTACGAGATCGAACGCACGACGGTCGAGAAAGCTTACGCCCGCAAGCACAAGAAGAAAAAGTAACCCGCGCCTGCCGCACCCCGCGCTGCATTTGCAGCAGCGGGCGGCGGAAAAAAACTAGAACACATCTCAAAACTACAACACTGACAAGCAACCGCCGATTGACGCCGATAAAATTTCAGACTTTGCCCAGAACCAAGGTCAAGTTGCTTGAGCTTATCTGCGTTTATCTGCGTTCATCGGCGGTTCCAAATTGTTTTTGGGACAGCTTCCAGCTGGCAACCGGCGTCAGGTTTTCTCGGGAATCAGCAGTTCCGCACAAGCTTCCGCTACGCCCTGGTTCGCTTCCTTCTCGCCCAGCATGGTGGCAAACCCGCCCTTGGCCACCACCGCACCGCGCGACCAACGTTCGGTTTTCTCCAGTTCGGCGAGCCGGGCAGGACGATTGGCGGCGTTGTTGAACTGGGCGCTGCAGATACGGGCTTGCGCGGCAACCACGGCGCTGTCGGCCTGCCGTTTTGAGAGTCTGGTGAAGTCCCCGCTGGTTTTCCAGCCGGCCAGATCGAAACCTATCCATGCCATCAGACCCGCGCCTACAAGTACGCCTAGCAGAGCCGGTTTTGTTTCCTTCGGTATTGCCGGTAAATTGAAGCTCATGACGAATCCATTCCAGTAGAGGGGAAAGCCCTCCGTGACTTGAGACTACGTTAATAGGGCGCCGCGGTCTATGTATTCCCGCGTCACCGGAAGCTCGACTGCGGATCACTTGACCTCATTTTACGGACCGCCGCCGCGCCATGCGCTCATTTGTGCGGCAGCGCAGCATTGAGTTCGGATAATCGTCAACATGATTGTTGACACTTAAGTTGACAACTTCTACGATGCAGCGGATGGTCAAAAACAGCCCCACCCTGCTGCCGGCGCTGCGCGAGCGCATCGCGCGCCACGCCCTGCCGCCAGGCACCAAATTGCTCGAAACAGATCTCGCTCGCGAGTTTGGCGTCTCGCGCGCCAAGGTGCGCGATGCGTTCGGCGTGCTCGAGCAGCGCGGGCTGATACGGCGCATCCCGAACCGCGGCGCCGAAGTCGCGCGGCTCGATCTCTCGCAGGTGTTCGAAATCTACGCCGTGCGCGAAATGCTCGAAGGCCTGTGCGTGCGGCTCGCCGTCGAACGAGCGAAACCCCAATCGTGGCAGGACCTCGTGCAGTTGTTCGGGCGGCCGATGGAAGCCATCGTCAAGCGCGGCGAGTTCGAGAAGTACATCGTCAATC
>CAMBSS010000169.1 GCA_945870465.1 Bordetella parapertussis
ATTTTAGCGGATAGCTGTCCTGGGTTGCAGAGTTTGCGGTAAACGGAAGCAGGGTAGCTGCTAACGCAAGCACCAGTAAAAAAAAGCGTGTTGAGGTCATCGGTGTGACTTCCTAATCGTCATCTTTCGGGAATTGCATCACCAGAGCCTCGAGTCCTTTATTCCCTGCCCGAATCTCGACCGCGTCTTCGCTTGGTTCGACAAAAACCATGGACCAGCGAGGCAAGCTTTTGCCCTGGATCTCCAGGTCACCGTTCGCAACGAACAGATAGGTGCCGCCCCCGAGTTTCGGGTCGGGAACCGTCGTCGACACACGGCCACCAAGCCGGATGAGGTGCGCGCTCATCTCATCCGTGATCTTGGCAGGGTCGTAAACGGGCTCCCATGCTATATCTTGTCTAAACTGAAGCACCGCCTCTGTCGACAACGGGATGTTCGGTGAAACCCAATTCCGGCGCTTGCTCGGTTTTAACTTTTCGCGGAAGCCGGGCTTGCTTAGATACACCGGGTGCGAATCGCCCGTCCTATTACGAAGCGAAATGAAGGTAAGACCATGCGGGCCGGCCGCGAGCGGGCCGTAGGCACTGTGATGATCCTTATACTGGAGCATGAGTGGCCTTACTTCATTTTTGCCGAGCAAGCCTGAGCCCGACGGGAAAATCTGAAATTGCGCCACACCATGGAAGTGCGGAAGAATCGTCTCGTTCGCGCACATCTGCGTCATTAACGACTGCGGGCCGGGGGAAATCTCGGTCGTGCTGTAGCGCGGGCCGAAATAACACGAGCCCCAGTGCTCCATGCCTGTTCCTCTGGAGTTCACAGGCTCCAGGTTGTCGAGTACTTCATTGCCGTCTTTTAAATGGATCATAAGATGATTTCCTTTTCTAGATATGGCGCGTCACGCATTTTTCATGGAATGGCGTGTTGCGCTCGAAAGCGGGTGAAGTGGTCGATAAACATCCGCTGCGAATAGGAAATTTAAACGCTTCTTTTGACTGCCCGCGACTATATCGCCGGCCCAGGAAGCGGTCAATCGCGTGGTGTTTGGTGAAAATTCCCCACTCGCGTGATTCTTCGGGCTCTGCATCGAGCCGAGAGGGCTGAATTCGACGCAGTGTGACTGCATCACGCGAGCGCGGGCCGCGCCAGATTGTCAGCGCTGTTGCAGAACCGCTCTTGCCATCAGGCAATTCGCACATGATCGCCCACACTCACATAAAGAGCCTGCTGGTCTGTTACCACGGGCAGTCGAGTGTATTGTGCGCGCTCGAGATGCGGTCGCGCGTGCGCTGGCAGGACATCAGCGAGATCCACGTCGAGTCTTACGGCGCGGCAGTGCGCATGATGGGGAGCGACGCGACGCGCGAAACCGCGGACCACAGCATGCCGTACGTGGTGGCGAAGGCCTTCATGGACGGAAAGTTGACGTCGAAATCATTCGCGCCGGAGCGCCTCACCGACCCGACGGTGCGGGATCTCATGCACAAGGTGAAGGTCAGCGAAAGCGCGGAATTGTCTCTGCAGTACCCGGAAGGTGCGCCTGGCCGGCTACGCGTGCGCACCGTATCGGGAGAGGTGCTGGTGGAGGAGGTTCGGTATCCGAAGGGGCATGCCAGGAATCCGATGAACGATAACGACGTCGAGCAGAAATTCCGCGATATGTTCCAGGCCCACGGGGACGCGCGCCAGTGCGCGGCGGCCTTGCAGATGCTGCGCAGGTTCGAGCATGTCACGGACGTCAAATCCGGGATGATCGAACTGTTCGCCATTCGATCGGGGGCCGCAGATTAGTCTTTGAGCGTGATGTTGGCCTTCTTGACGACGCGTGCCCATTGCTCCATTTCACGCCCGAAGAATGCACCGAACTCGGCAGGGCCCAGGTAGTCAGCTTCCACCCCGCCGTTGAGAAACATCTTCCGAACTTCATCCAAGGCAAGAATCGCCTTGATTTCCCTGTTGAGCCTGTCGATGATCGGCGATGGCGTATCCGCTGGCGCGACGATTCCGTACCAGATGCTCGCCTCGTATCCCTGGAGCGCAGTTTCAGCGATGGTCGGTACCTCGGGCAGGATATCGCTGCGTCTTGCACCGCTGGTGCCCAGTACCTTGAGCTTTCCGGACCGGATATGTGGCAGCACAGATGAGATCGTGCCCATCATCGCGTGGCTGTGGCCACCAAGCAGATCGATCACTGCGGGACCGGCACTCTTGTACTGCACAATCAGGACATCGGTGCTGGCCATCGTATTGAAGAGCAAGGTTGCCATATGCACGATGGAACCGTTGCCAGTGCCCGCAAAACTCAGCGCGCCGGGCTTGCGCCTTGCCAGCAAAACGAAATCCTTCGCCGAGCCGGCCGGAACGCTCGGATGGACGACCAGCGCGAGCAGCCCGCTTGCGAGTTTGGCAATCGGGGAAAACGACTTCACTGGCTCGTAGGGAAGCTTATGCAGTGCCGGCTGGATGCTCTGCGTTGTACTGACGACCAGCAATGTGTATCCGTCCGCAGCGGCCTTTGCCGTCATCTCCGCGCCGATGATGCCGCCCGCGCCGCCACGGTTGTCGACGACCACCTGTTTGCCGAGACGTCTGGATAGTTCGGCGGCGACCAGTCGCGCAACTATGTCCACGCTCCCGCCCGGCTGCGTTGGAACGATGACTCGCACCGGGCTGCTCGGGTAAGGCTCCGCCGCCAGGAGGCCAGTGCAGGCCGCCAGCGATGCAAAGAACGCGAGCATGATTCGCACGGCGTGCAGCGATGGTCTCAAAGTTGGCATGGCGAGTAGGAAATTTAAACGCTTCTTTTGACTGCCCGCGACTCTATCGCCGGCCCGACCAGCGGTCATTCGCGAGCCTTGTCCAATATGGTATGAGCCTGAAGGAGAGGCTCACGGGTTTCCGGCATACTATCATTATAAGATTCCGACCAATTCTCCGTTTGCGGTTTCCCTCTGATCCACCCAATATTTTCTACCAAGATAAGAGATTTTCCTGATCAAATGATCAGCGCGTCGATCGCTATGGTTCGATTGCCTTTGTGGGGGCAAAAACCGAGAGACCTCGGTTGAGCGCACCGCCGCTTACTCCACCTTCGCACCTGAGGCTTTTACCGCGCGCCCCCATTTGACAAGTTCTGACTTCAAGAACGCATCGAAATGTTCGCGCGTGTCGGCGATTGGACTCAAAGCGAGTTCTTGAATCCGCTTCTGCAGATCCGAAGTATGAATCGCTTTGGCAACCTCCACGCTCATGCGATCGAGGATCAGCGCGGGCGTGCCCATAGGAGCGACCAACGCCGTCCACGCCATCATCTCGAAGCCCTGAATACCCTGCTCCTGGAGGGTTGCCACATCCGGCAGGAACGGACTCCGTTTGGCAGTAGTCACCCCGATAGCGCGTATCTTGCCCGCCTTCACGTGCGGCAGCACTGTCGGCATGGTTTCCGCCGCAACCGCAATCTGGCCAGCGATCAAATCGGTAATCGCCGGAATCGAGCCCTTGTAGGGGACATGAGTCATTTTGACGTCGGTCATCGTACTCAGCAGCGCTGGCGCCAGATGCGCCACACTGCCGTTTCCAGACGAGGCAAACGTCAACTCACCGGGACGCCCCTTCGCAAGCTTAATGAGGTCGGCAATGTTTTTTGCAGGCAGCGAGGGGTTGACGCAGAAGACCATCGCCATCGCGGTCATGTTCGTTACAGGAGCGAAGTCCCGCAGCGTGTCGTAACCCAGTTTACTGTATAGATGCGGATTGATCGCGAGTGCACTTGCGCCTCCCGCGAGAAACGTGTACCCGTCAGGTGGCGATTTTGCAGCCAACTCCGCGCCGATCATGCTTCCCGCACCAGGCCTGTTGTCTACCAGAATCTGCTGTCCGAAAACGGAGGTTAGCCGCTCCGCAATCAGACGCGAGATAATGTCAGCCGCTTGCCCGGGCGCGAACGGCACGATGATCCTCACTGGCTTGGCAGGCCACTGCTGACCGTATGCGCCGGCCGATATCACCGAGCCTGTCGCCATAAGTGCGAGCGCACTGATTGCAACAGAAGAATTGAACTTCATCGTTTCTCTCCTTGATATATCTCTGCCGGACCGCGCCCCACACTCAAGCCACCCTCGCAATGGCGCCAGCGAAGACCGATCCCCTGATTGTCGATCAAACAAACCGAGAAATTGCGTCTATTGTTCAGTCGACCGATACAAAGCAATACTTTGTTAATCTGGGAATTGACGAAGTCGACAGTACGGCCGTCCGCCTTTTTTTGAAAAACCAACGAGTGATGCAAATCAATTGGGAAACCTAATTTGTAAGAAATGTATTCTCGTCGGCCAGACCCATGACACGGAAAAATGAACCCGGGCTAATCTACGCGAGCACCCGATGCCCTCACCACCTTTCCCCATTTCAACTGCTCAGCACGCACGAACGCAGCGAATTTTTCACCACCAATACCGGAAGGAATCGCACCTTGTTCAAGCATGCGTTCGCGAACATCGGGCAATTCAACAATCGCCGCCACTTCCGTGTGCAAGCGCCCCACCACGTCTTTCGGTGTTCCGGCAGGAACGAATATGCCCCACCATCCCGCTGCGTCATACCCCTTCTGTCCGCCTTCAGCGACTGTCGGAATCTGCGGCAGCGTTGGAAACCGGGTTTCTCCCGATACGCCGAGCGCCCGCAAGCGACCACTCTGCAAATACGGTATAAACACCGGTATGTTCTCAATGTAGACACCGACTTCGCCACCGACAAAGGCCGCTGCCGCCGGGCCGGAACCTTTATAAGGCACATGCGTGAGCTTAATGCCCGCCAGCAGACCGAAGAGCTCAGTCGAAAGATGAGAAGTAGTGCCGCTACCGGCCGTGGCGTAATTCAATGCACCGGGACGCATCCTTGCGAGCGCGATCAACTCGCGAACTGACTTAGCCGGCAGCGATGGATGAACAGCAATCATTACCGGGCCAGTGGCGATCAGGGCAACGCCAATAAAGTCGCGATTTACGTCGAATGGCAACTTGGCGTAAAGCGACGGATTGATACCGATCGTCCCGGCGCTGCCCATCAGTAGCGTATAGCCGTCGGGCGCGGATTTGGCGACATACTCAAATCCAATGATGCCAGCTGCACCCGCCCGGTTTTCGACAACTACCTGCTGCCCCATGCGTTCAGACATTTTTTGGGCCGTGATGCGTGCAAAGAAATCAAGCACGCCGCCAGCAGGAAATGGTGCGACCAGACGAATCGGCTTCCCGGGATAGCCGGAGGTCGTCTGAGCAAACGTCGGCATCGCTCCTAGCGCTACTACGAATCCGAAGATGCCTGCGCTGATGGCGGCTGGCATGTGGGGCGGTCTGGTTAAGCTCAAATTCTTCTCCCGGCAATTGAAGTGCATGGTTGTTGAAGCGTGACGCCGTCTTTCTAGTGCGGTCTGCAACGACGCGAGTAATGTTATGCAACTGGGGGGTGGCGCGTGATCCAGCCGGCCGCGTCTTCGTAGGCCGCCGCCACCTGATACACCACATCCTCGCACCAGTTGTCAGCGGCGATTTGCAACCCCAGCGGCATGCCTCCCGCATCGAATCCCATCTGCTGCACCAACGCGGGATATCCGGAAAGGTTATACATACGATGCGCCGAGCCTCGTATCACCAGCGGATCAGCCATCAATGCCTTCATCGTAGATGCACTGGATTCACGACCCGGCGAAATAATGACATCAACCTGCGCACCGAAAACCCGTGCGTAGGCCTCGTAGAGACGCGCGCGCTTGGCTTGTGCAGCTTGGTAGTCGCGCTCTGTGTAATTCGCCGCGACCAGGACACGATCGCGGAACGCTTTGCCAAACTTCTCGGGATGTGCGGCAAGTTTACTCCGGTGATACTGATACGCTTCGTAAGTCAGGATGAGCGTGCCGTAGTCATTAACCTCACCCAATCCAGGAATGTCGATTGCATGCAGTGTGGCGCCAAGCCCGCGCAGCACTTCAATTGCCGCTGCAAAGGCTGTCAGCACCTCCGGCGCGTGCATCACGCTATCGATAAATGTTTGGGGGATACCCACGCGCATGCCTTTCAGGCTCGTTCCAATCAATCTGGAAAAGTCCGGCACGGGCCGCTGCACCGAGGTCGGATCTTTGGGGTCATAGCCCGCCATCTCCTGGAGCATCATGGCGTTGTCGCGAACGGTGCGCGTCATTGGTCCCGCATGATCCAGCGTGGGGGCAAGCGGCAACACACCGCAGGTGGACACGCGGCCGTAGGTAGCCTTCATACCGACAATTCCGCACACGGCGGCCGGATGCCGGATCGATCCGCCGGTATCGGTACCTATCGCCCCCATCGCCAGTCCGGCAGCCACTGCTGCGCCAGAGCCACTGCTGGAACTACCTGGTGCGCGTTCGGTGTTCCATGGATTGCGCGCAGCAGGAAATGCTTCGTCCGCGCCAGGCACGCCGTAAGCAAACTCGTGAAGAGAGGTCTTGCCAAGTGATACCGCACCGGCATCCGTTAGCTTCGCGTAAACCGTCGCATCCTGCGTCGGAATCCAGTCGACGAGCAGCTTAGAATGCGCGGTGGTGCGCACGCCCTTTGTGCAAACGATATCTTTAAACGCAAGCGGGATGCCGTGCATCGGCCCCTTGTAATTGCCCTTAAGAATCTCGCTTTCCGCCGCGCGCGCCTGCGCGAGCGCTGCGTCTGCAGTGACCGTGATGTAGCTATGGAGCCTTGGCTCGAGGGCTTCGATGCGAGCCAAGTGTAGACGCGTGAGTTCGACCGGCGAGAGTTCCCGGCTTTGAATTAATTTCGCTGACTGGGCGATCGTGAGGTAGTGCATATCATCTGCCATTCGTATGCCTTTCGGTTTTAGTTATGTTCACGCCGATTAGAATTTGATCAGTTTCGGCAGGTTATACCGATCTGCGATTGACCACCATCGGGACTCTATCGTCACTGGCCAATACGTAATCGGCACGGGGTGGTCAATTTGGCGACGGCGGGAACAAGCATGCACGCCGCAGCGTCAATCTTCATGCAAACGCGAACGGGGCGAGCTCACGATTCTGGCTTCATGCCCGCCTTGCGCGCGACTTCGGTCCACCTGACGACTTCGCTTTGCACGAACGCCGCAAATTCGGCGGGCGGGGTGCCGACGGCTTCGGCGCCTTCGCGCTGGAAGCGCTCGCGTATATTGGGCAGCGCCATCACGCGCACGTACTCGCGATAAAGCGCGTCGACGATCGCCGGCGGTGTTTTGGCCGGCGCCCAGATGCCGTACCAGTGCGGAATGTCGATGCCTTTGACGCCGGATTCATCGAGTGTCGGCGCGTCCGGAAAAACCGCGCTGCGCTTGATGGTCGAGACCGCGAGCGCGCGCAGCTTGCCGGCTTCCACGTGCGGCCGTATCACCAGCGGCACGATGAACGCATAGGCCGCCTCGCCGGAAATCAGCGCGGTCGTCGCGGGTGCTGCGCCGCGATACGGCACGTGGATGCTGCGGATGCCGGCCACCTGCTGAAAGAGTTCGCCGACGACGTGCGAAATCGAACCCAGCCCCGTCGAGGCGAACACCAGTTCGCCCGGGCGCCGCTTGGCGAGCGCCAGAAATTCGCGCACGTTCCTGACCGGCAGCGCGGGCGGCACGACGAGCACGTTGGGGATGCGCACGATCTGCGTGACGGGCGTGAGATCGCGCACCACGTCGTAGCCGAGTTTCGCGTAGAGGGGCCGGCTCGTGATCATGCTTGCGGTGTGGACCATGATCATATGGCCGTCCGGCGCGGCGCGCGCAACCGCCTCGGCGGCGATATGGCCGCTAGCGCCCGAGCGGTTTTCGACGATGACCGGCTGGCCGAAAGTTTTCGTCATCTCGACCGCCATCACGCGCATCAGCACGTCGGTGCCGCCGCCCGGCGCGAATCCATCCACCACGACGATCGGCCGCGAGGGCCAATCCGCGGCGCGTGCCGGGGCGCCAATGACCACGCAGGCGGCAGCAAGCGCGAGCACGCCGGCGCGGCGCGCACGAATTGTTTTGATCATTACGACATGCTCCTCGCAGTAAGGTGGCGATCGTTCGCTACGCAATCAGCGGCACGGGCCGGACTTGATGGCATCGCCGAAGCAGCGCCCGGCAAAAACACAGTATAAATGCCCGGTCGGGGATGCGAATAGAAAATTTCAACGCTTCTTTTGACTGTCCGCAACTCTATCGCGGCCCAGCAAGCGTTCAATCGCGCGGTGTTTGGTGCAAATTCCCCACTCGCGTGATTCTTCGGGCGCTGCATCGACCCGAGATGGCTGAGTTCGACGCAGTGTGACTGCATCACGCGCGCGCGGGCCGCGCCGGTGAGCGCGGCGGCGCGCGCGCAGGCAAGACCAGATGCGTGAGGATCTTGACCATCACCGCAGGCGCTTCGATGGTGGCGATGATCTTCAACTCGCCGTCACACTGCTGGCAGCATGAAAACGGTCGAGCGGTAAGACATAGGGAGCGAAATGTATGAATGCAAGACCTCACCACCGGCACTCCATAGTACACTGGGCGCATCACGTCAAAGTACCGCTCGATGAGACGTTATTGAATTACATGAATAAGCTGTCAGAACGCCCTGCCCTAGCCCGCGCCAGAAAACGTGAAGCCGCGGCTATTTAAGGAAAACCAGTTAAGGAAACAAGAGGCGAACGATAAAGACCTCGTGGCGTTTGAAGCCGCCAACCGAATAGAAAATTTTAGAGCCACCCACGGCATGAACTCCCCTGCTCCTCATGAAGTACAAGCCCCCGCGCTGACCGACCTGCTCGCGCGCTTCGTCCACACGCTGGACCTGGCCGCCGTCCCCGC
>CAMBSS010000170.1 GCA_945870465.1 Bordetella parapertussis
ACGATGACCCGCACGTCTTCACGCAGGTCGAGTGCAGGCAGCAGCGCCGTCAGTTCGAGGCGCAACTGGGTATTGAGCGAATTCATCGCCTCGGGGCGGTTCAACGTGACGACGGCGACGCCGTTGTCGACCGTAAGGAGGTGGAGCGGCGCGGTAGCATTCATGGGGAATTTCCTCGATTGGAAGCCGGTAATTTCCAGCTTAAATGTTTTTGAAAACAGGCATTTTACCCCCTGGCTCTGGGCGACACACTTCCTCACAATTGCTTGCAGACTGAAATCCGGCTTAGGCCAACAATGGCTTCGCGTGCTGGACGGGTGTCCACACTTAACAGGAGAAAAGTCATGAACCAGAAACTGATCTGCACATTGATAGCCGGCTTGACGCTCGGCGTGAGCGCGCCCGTTTTCGCCGAGCCCCACCGCGGCCATGACCGCCACAGCTCGCATTTTCGTGGCCACGACCGTCACGACTTTCGCGGCCATGGCCGTCACGACTTTCGCGGCCATGATCGTTACGGGTACCGCGGCTATTCGCCCCGTCCCGTCGTCGTCTACGAGCGGCCGTATGTGGTGCAGCGCCCCGTGTATGTCGAACAGCCGGTATACCAGTCGCAGCAGAGTCAAGGCATAGGCGCCATCATCGGCGCCGCGATCGGCGGCATCTACGACAGCCGTCAGCAGTATTAACCCGTAGTAGTATCAGTCAGCAGCGCACGCCCGAGGGCGTGCGCTGCTTTTTTCTATGCGGGTAACGCAACTCCGCTTTCCCTCAATCAGACCTCCAGCCGGTAAACCCGCGCCGCCGTATCGCGGTACAGCGCCGCCTTGTCCGTCGCCGAACAACCCTTGGTGATGCGTTTCATCGCGTTCCACAGTTCGCCGTAGCCGCACGATTGCCGGTCCGGCGGGAAATTGCTTTCCATCATGCAGCGCGCCGGCCCGAACAATTCGATGATGGCCTCGACGTAAGGCCGCCACGTCGCCGCGAGATCTTCCGACGACGGCGGCATCTCGCGCAGGTGGAAATCCCAGTCGCAGTAGAGCATGCCCAGCCCGCCGATCTTCACGCTGAGATTGGGGAACTGCGCGAGGTTGCGCATGTGCGCGTGCCAGATTTTGAAAACTTCGTCGCGCTTGCCGTCGTGCGGCGGGATGCCGAGCAGTCCGCCGCAGTGGTTCAGAATCACGTTAGCTTCGGGAAAAGCGCGCAGCAGGTCGGCAAGGTCGTCGAGCTGCGGATAGAACATCCACGCCTCGAACGACAGCTTCGACGCGGCAAGACGCGCAAAGCCTTTGCGGAACACCGGGTCCAGCATCAGGTGGCGCGCGACCTGGTGTCGGCCGAATTGCGCGGCTTTGCCGGAATCCCAGATGGTGCCGTAGCGTATGCCTTTGAAGCGGCCGTTGCCCGCCGCCACCAGCGCATCGAGCACCGGCTGCACTTTGTCGCCCAGCATCAGGTCCGCATGGCCGACGATGCCCGCGCACAAGCGCGTTTTGCCATAGTGGCCGCTGGCGCCGGCGGCCGCGACGCCGTTGACGAATTCGACTTCGCCGACGGGCTTCATTTCTTCCGGGCCATAGTTGCGGTACATCACGCCGGCCTCGACGAACACCGTCGCGATGATGTTGTGCCCGCCGTTCACGTCTGCTGACAATTCGTGTATCAGATAGCGGCCGCGCTGGTCGTCCCATACATGATGGTGCGGATCGATGATCGGCAGTTCCGGCTCGAGCGCCGGCTCGCTGCGCAAATTCGTCCATGCCACCGCTTCGGCGAGCGTGCGATAGCCGTGGCCGCGAAATTCATAAGGTTTGATCAAATCGATTCTCCTCGTTCAATTGCAATGGCTTACAGCGAATTATGCGGGAATATTGTAGCGATGATTGCCCGCTGCCGAGACATTCCGGCCGTGCCTGCCCCTCTCGCGTTGTAAATCCCGCTTCGATGTGCTATTTCTCAAACATACTGCAGCTTGGGCATCACCACAATTCATGCTCCGCATTCTCCTGATCACCTCCGTTTTTCTCCTGGCCGCAGCGATAGCCGGCTGCGGGCCTGCGCCAGAATCCTCGCACGACACCCGCGCCGTTCAGGTGGCAGACAAACCCGAGGTAGCCCCCGAACAAATCATCAAAGACGTCGTCGGCAGCGTGGTTCGTATTTCCGATGCGGCGGGAACCGGCCCGGCCGACGAATGGACATTCGAGATCGACGAATTCAAGCAGGTCGAAATACTGGAAAGCCGGCGGTCCGGCAATCAGCTCACGGTGCTCGTTCATATGACAACGCGCAACAACCCGAAGCCGGAAGAAAATTCCATCCAGGTCGCCGGCAAGCTGCGGCTGCGCTACGAGCTGAAGAACGGCAAGTGGATACTCGACGGCATCGAGAACCTGACGTTCCAGTACTCGATCGGCGTAGCCACCTGAATTACTTGCGCGGCGCTCCGGCGCGGCGCGTGAGCAGCCCGTTGGGCTCGGCGACTCCACGCATGCGGATGCACTGCGCGTCGGTGAGCCGCGTGCTACTCGGCGATGTTTCAGCACGCATCAGATTGTCCGCCGCTTCGCTGTGGTCGCCGTTGTCGGACAGCACGTGCACCAGCTCGTGCGCGAGCGCAAGCGGCAGATCGCGAGCGCCATAGGCGAACCAGATGGTGTTGGCGAGTTCGGGGCGCGTCTTTGCGTTGCTCAGGCCGATTGCCTCCGCGTCGTAGGCAGGCTCGCTGTACGTATCGTCGACAAAGAATAGCGCCGGCTTCGCGACAGTTATCTCGCGCAGCAGCTCGCGCGCCACCGGTGTGGAGTAGTAACGAAATTTGAGCGGCGCTTCCAGCACCCTGAGTTCGACCGCGGCGACCGCGATGCCGCATTGCGCCAGCAGCGGCAGCGCATCCAGCGTGGCCGCCACGATGTCGGCGGTCTGCCAGCGCGTGCCCTTGAATGTGTAAATGGAAAGCCGGAGCTCGTGCGACGCCGCGGGCAGTAGCGCCTTTGGCAGCTCGCGCGTTTCGATCACACGCACCGACTCGGCGGCGAGCGCCGCCGTGCTGAACGCGATCAGCAGCAGCGCAAGGAACTTACTCCGCAATCGTCGGGCCTTCGCCGGCGACCGTCGTGCGGTGCAGGATGCGCGCGTGCTCGGAGATCTTGTAGGGCCGCGCGCGGTGCAGCGCGGCGCGGTTGTCGTACATCACCAGGTCGCCAACCTTCCAGTGGTGAAGGTAGGTGAATTTTTCCTGGGTGGCGAATTCCAGCAGCTCTTTTAACAGTGCGTTGCCCCCCTCCTCCGGCATGCCGCGGATGTGCGATGCATGCGAGCCGACGTACAACGCCTTGCGCCCGTTGAACGGATTGGCACGGATAATCGCCTGCGGCACCGGCGGGAAGCGCTTGTCTTCTTCTTCGTTGGTGAGCTGGTAGCCGCCGTTGCGGCGCGAATACGCGTAGTGGTGTATCGCAACCTTGTCCTCGAGCTCGAGTTTGCGCGATTCGGGCAATGCATCGTAGGCGGCGCGCAGGCTCGCGAACTGGGTATCGCCGCCGTCGGGCGGTAATTTGCGCGCGTGCAGCAGCGATGCTTTCGCCGGCACGCGCTTGAACGAACTGTCGGAATGCCAGTTGCGCTGGCCGAGGCGATAGAGCACGCGCGGATCGTCGGGCGCCATCAGCTTGCCGTTCGGATCGAGGTTGGTGATCTGGGAGACGTGCTTGACCTGGAAATTGTTGGCGATATGTCCCTGCGTTTTCTCGAGGTCGCCGAAACGGCGGCTGAATGCGATCTGCGCGTCATCGTCCAAGTCCTGCCGCGGGAAAACCAGAATGGAATAAGTCTCGAACGCCTTCTCGATTTCGGCGAAGGTCGCGTCGTCGAGGTTTTTCAGATCGACGCCGGTTATTTCGGCGCCGAAAACCGGCGTCAGCGGCCGGACTGTGATTGTAATTGTTGCCATCTCTTCTTCCTTAAATTACTACCAATCTTGAACCGCGAAGGACGCAAAGGGCGCGAAGGAAAACTCCAGCATTCTTTGACGTGGACTTCCTTTGCGTCCTTCGCGTACCCCTCAAGGGGGTATTAAAGTGAATCCTTTGCGGTAAACGCTTTTGACCTTATCTTGAAACCTGCGCGGCGAGGTAGCGCTGCCCGCGCGGATGCGGCGCCATTTCCGCCGCGACATCGCGTGCCGGACGCTTGCCGTCGCGCGCCTGCGCGCGGTGCATGATGCGGCGGCCCTGCGGATCGAACGGGTCGCGGTGATGCATGACGCAGCGGTTGTCCCACACCGCCACGTCGCCGACGCGCCATTGATGGTGCCACGCCAGAAAATCCTGCGTGGCGTGCGCCCACAACGTGTCGAGCAGCGCTTCCGACTCCGCAACCTCCAGCCCTTGGATATAAGCGTTGCGCCGCCGGCCCAGATACAGCGCATTGCGTTTGGTTTCCGGATGCGTGCGTATCAGCGGATGCGTAGCACCCGGGCATTTGCGCACGTCGGTTACCGGCGTGAAGCCCTCACGCAGCTCGCCGCCCGCGGTGTAAGTGATGTCCTGGTTCGCCGTCAGCTTATCGATACGGCTGCGCATTTCCGGCGGCAAAGTCTCCAGCGCCAGATACATATTGGAGAAACCGGTGTTGCCGCCCGCGGGCGGAATCTCCCGCGCCTGCAGCACGCTCGCCGACGGCGGCTGGTCGCGGTAGGACGTATCGGAGTGCCATAGCACCTCGTCGTCGCCGAGCCCGCCGATCGGCACGCCTTTCTCGCGAATGTTCGAAATCACGGAAATATGCTTGTTATAGCGCGGCGCCTGTCCCTTGCTGACGATGGGCACCTCGTCGAGCACGCCGAAGCGGGAGCTGAAAGCCGTCAGGTCGTCATCGCCGATCTGCTGCCCGCGTATCACGATCACCAGATGATCCAGCCACGCCGCGTGGATGGCGGCGAAAGCAGCATCGTCGAGACGGCGCAGATCGACGCCCGTCACATAGGCGCCGAGTGCGTACTGCAGCGGCTCGACCTTGATGCCGGCAGAAGTCTGCGGGATTACGGTTGCGGTCATTTCTCCTCCATACTATTGTGGCAGCGCAACTGGAAAACATGCTCGATGGCTGCCGGCCGGATTTGCCTCTATGATAGCGCATTACACTGCCATTCAAAAAATGCGTACCAACCTGAAGGGGAAAGAATGAATCGCTGCAACCCGCGAGTAGCTGCTACTCGAAATCATTTTGTGCGCGCTGCGCTCGCTCTCGCCTGCTTGCTCGCCGCAGCACCCCTCGCCGCCGCGGACTGGAAGCCGGCGAACCAGATCGAGATCGTGATTCCGAATTCCCCAGGCGGCGGCAACGACGCGGTCGGGCGACTGCTGCAAAAGCTGCTGCAGGACCGCAAGCTGATTCCGACGCCCGCCATCGTGTCCAACAAGCCGGCCGGCGGCGGCAGCGCGACGCTGGCCTTTCTCGGGCAAAAGCCGAACGACCCGCACTTCCTGTCGGTGGTATCGATCACCCAGCAACTGAACTACATCACCGGCACGCAAACGCAAAGCTACCGCGACTTCACGCCGCTGGCGACTATGATCGGCGATTTCATCGGCTTTGCGGTGCGCGCCGATTCGCCCATCACCTCGGGCAAAGACCTGCTCGAACGCCTAAGGAAGGATCCGTCATCACTCTCCGCGGGCATCACCGCGCTCGGCGGCAATAACCACATCGCCTATGTGCTGGCGGCGCGTTCCGGCGGCGTCGACACGAAAAAGCTGAAGGCGCCGGTGTTCCAGTCGTCGGGCGACTCGATGACGGCGCTGCTTGGCGGCCATATCGACATGCATATCGGCAGCGTCGGCCCGCTCGCCAAGCAGCTCGAAGCCGGCAAGGTGCGCATTCTCGCGATTACATCGGACCACCGCATCAGCGGGCAGCTCGCTGCCATCCCGACCTGGAAAGAGCAAGGCATCGCCGGCACGTTCAACACCTGGCGCGGTTTCTGGGCGCCGAAGGGACTTACTGCCGAGCAGACCGCCTACTGGAACGACGTGTTCGAAAAACTCTCGCGCGACCCGCAATGGAAGGAGAACCTCGCGCAGAACCTGTGGGAGAACGATTACCGCAACAGCCGCGACACGCTCAAGTATCTCGATGCGCTGCACGTCGAGCTGCGCGATGTGCTGAAAGACCTCGGGCTGGCAAAAAAACTGGATTAATCGACCCGCGCGCCGGTCGCTTTAACGACCTTCTCCCACTTTTCGATTTCAGACGCCAGCAGTTCCGCCGCCTGCGCGGGCGTGCCCGATTTGATGGTGGCGCCGTGGCTCAACAACCGCGTGCGCACCGCGTTGTCTTCCAGCGACTTGTTCAACTCACTGTTCAGCCGGGCGATGACGGCCGGCGGCGTGCGCGCCGGCACCAGGATGCCCCACCACGAACTCGCTTCGAATCCGGGATAGCCGGACTCGGCAAACGTCGCCAGTTGCGGTGCGGCTTCGGAGCGTTGCGCGCTGCCGATGGCGATGCCGCGCAGCCTGCCGGAGTCGATGTGCGGCTTCAGCGAAGTGATGTTGTCCGTCACCAGCGGCACGAATCCGGCCATCGTATCGACGATCGCCGGGCCGGCGCCCTTATACGGGATGTGCGTGAGGTCGGCCTTCGAGAAAAGTTTGAACAACTCGATGCCGAAATGCGAAGCCGTGCCTATGCCGGGGCTGGCGAAATCAATCTTGCCCGCCCGCGTATGCGTAAGCGCGGCCAGCTCTTTGGCGTTGCGGGCGGGCAACGACGGATGCGCGGCGAGCACCACCGGGATCACCGCTATCAACCCTGCCGATGCGAAATCCTTGCGCGTGTCGTAAGAGAGTTTCGAATACAGGCTGTGATTGATCGCCTGAGTGGTGACGGTCTGTATCAACACCGTGTAACCGTCAGCGGGCGCGCTCGCCACCAGACCGGCCGCCAGCGTGGTGCCGGCGCCGCCGCGAAAATCGACGATGAACTGCTGCCCGATCAGCTCGCCCATGCGCGGCGTGATGCTGCGCGACAGAAATTCGCCGGTGCCGCCCGGCGCGAAAGGCACCATCATGCGGATCGGCTTCGTGGGATAGTTTTGCGCGGCGGCATGCGTGGCGGGAAGTGCGAGCAGCAGCGCGGCCAGTGACAAATAAAGCTTGTGCATGAATTCCTCCGTGGGATAAACAGGATCTGTGTCCGGTTTCGCGGGCGCACCGCGACAACGGCACGCCCACCCCGCACGATACAACAATACGGCGGACCATGGCCGCGGCGAGGTTAAACTATGTATATGTCCCCTTCCATCCCGCCGCAATGACCATCAAAACCATCGCCATCATCGGCGCGGGCCCCGGCGGATTTCGTCTCGTCGCCAACCTCGGGCTTGCGGGTTATCGTCTGCGGCTGAACGACATCGATGACGCAAAGCTCACCGCCATTCGCGCGCGCGGCGGCATAGACGTCGAAGGCACACCCGGCGGTTTCGCGCCGCTCGAGCTTGCGACGACGGACCTCGGCGCGACCATCGACGGCGCCGACCTCATCATCGTCGTGTCCGGCGGCAATACCCAGCCCACCGTAGCGCGTGCATTGGCGCCGCTGCTGGTGGACGGACAAGCAATACTGCTGATGCAGGGCAACACCGGCGGCTCGCTCGTCGTGCGGTGCGAGCTCGATCGCGCCGGCTGCCGCGCCGACATCGAACTGGCGGAGACCGACACCTATCCTTATGCGATGCGCGCGCTTGGGCCAACGACCATGCGCCAGACCACCCAAAAACGCTGGATGCAGATCGCCGCGTTTCCGGGAACGCGCAGCGTAGAAGCGCACGCACGCATCGGACCGCTGTTTCCGCAAGCGGTCGCGGCGCCCGACGTTCTGCACACCGGACTCATGAACGTGAACGCGATCCTGCATGTCGCCAACTGCATCGCCAATGCGGCGCGCATCGAGCGCGGCGGCGGCCACATGTTTTACGGCGAAGGTGTGACGTCAGCGGTGGCGAATCTCTATACGGCCATAGACGCAGAGCGCATGGCAATCGCCGCGGCGCTTGACGTGAATGTCCCCAGCCTTGCCGACTGGATAGAGCGTGCCTACAACGTGCGTGAAACTGACTTCGTCAAAACGTTCCAGCGCCTGAGTGCCGAGCCGGACGGGCCTTACGTGGTGAACAAGGCCGCGGGCACGCTGAACCACAAGTACGTGACGGAAGATGTGCCGACGGGCTTGATCCCGATACAGGAACTCGGCACCGCCGCCGGGACGGCGACGCCGGCCATCGACACGCTGGTCGAAATGGCGAAGCTGATGACGGGCTGCACATTTACCGACGAAGCGCGGACGCTCGGGCGCATGGGCCTCGCGGGTATGGACACGAAAAAAATCCGCGGCGTAATGCGCAACGGATTCGCCTGACCTGCGCGTTCGCGCGGAAGGATTGCAAGGCAGTGCGCGCGTAGTATTCATCGCACCGCCGGGCGCAAATCCGCGCGAGCTTTGCGAGCGCAATTTCTTGTTTCCGCTTGCCCGGTTTATCTCTATGATAGGCATCAGCGGCCGGAAATCGCGATTCGCGACATTCAAACGCGCCAACTCCGGCCTCATCCTGCGAGCTGCATCAAGCAACGACTTGCAATCTCTCAAAAAGGAAACCCCGGGTGAAAAGTATTTCCGTATGCGCAGCACTGGCTTTTTTGACTTGCAACGCGGCACAAGGTCAAGCCAGCGACTATCCCGATAGGCCGATTCGCATGCTGGTCGGCTTCGCGGCGGGCGGTGGTACCGAGTCCGTGGCGCGCGTCATGAGCCAGCGCTA
>CAMBSS010000171.1 GCA_945870465.1 Bordetella parapertussis
CCGTGCGTGCTGTGGATAGACGAGATCGAAAAAGGGCTCGCCTCGGACGGCGGCTCCAGCGACGGCGGCGTGTCGCGACGCATGCTCGGCACCGTGCTGACGTGGATGGCCGAGCGCACCGCCAAAGTGTTTCTCGTCGCCACCGCCAACGACGTTACGCAATTGCCGCCGGAACTCCTGCGCAAGGGCCGCATGGACGAAATCTTTTTTGTCGATCTGCCGGACGCTGCCACGCGCGCCGACATTTTTCGTATCCATCTCAAAAAGCGCAAGCTCGATCCCGCGAAATTCGACCTGTCGCAGCTGGCGGTCGCGGCGGACGGGTTTTCGGGCGCGGAAATCGAACAGGCCATCGTTGCCGCGATCTACGAGGCGCTGGCCACGAAGCAGGCTCTGGCAACCCAGTTACTGCTCGCCGAAATCGCGCACACGCGCCCGCTGTCGGTCGTGATGGCGGAAAAAGTCGAAGGCCTGCGCCAGTGGGCGGCGGGGCGGACGGTGCGGGCGGATTAAGGCGCGCTCACCGCGCGCGTTGCCATTTCGTCCCCGGCCGTAAACGCCCGCGGCGCGATTCCCAGTGCGCGCCGGAACATGGTGGAAAACGCGCTGGGGCTTTCGTAACCGAGATCGAGCGCGACAGTTGTAACGGGCGCGCCTTCCGCAAGGCGGCGGATGGATTCCAGCAATCGAGCCTGCTGCTTCCAGCGCGCAAACGTGATCCCGGTTTCGCGCAAAAAGCGCCGGTATAAGGTGCGCGTGCTGGTTTGCATGTCGCCCGCGTCTAGGTTGCACGGCCGTCGCGCCGAGAGGTCGGCGAGTATGCGTTCGCACAATTGCGTGAGGTCGGCACTTTCCGGCAGCGGCAGGTCAAGCGCGCACGGCGGCAGGCGCCGTACCTCAGCCATCAGCAAACGCATCAGCAGGCCGTCGTCGCCACGCTCGTCGTAGTCGGCGGGCAGCGCGACCGCGCGCACCACGAGTTCTTTCAGCAGCGGAGTGATGTTCAGCACGACGCACGTTGACGGCATACCGGCGCCGGCGCGCTTGTTTACGTAGAGGCTGCGCATTTCCACAACGTCGTACATCTGAATTTCATGCACGGTGTGGGCGGGCACCCACAGCGCGCGCGTTGGCGGGACGATCCAGACATGCCGGGCCGTGCGCACGCGCATTGTTCCGGCGACCGCAAAAACGAATTGCGCGCGCGCATGCCAGTGCGGCTTGATGTGATGGCCGTGGTCGTACGAAGTGCGGCGCGCCACGACGGCGCGCGAGAGGTCGCCCTGGACCGGGCTTTCGGGCGCGGTGGCAGGGTGGTCGCGGCGTGGCGGGGAGGGTGGCATTTTGTCCATTTCTCGATGGTTAATTGTAAAACATCGAAAGACAGACTATTGTAAATCAAGCAAACTCCGGCGCCATGAATACATCAAACCAAGCCGTTGCCCGCCCCGACGGGTTTCCCCGTTCCGTGAGCCTCTTGTTGAACATCGCCCACGGCGTCGACCATATGTTTTTGCTGATTTTCGCCACGGCTGTCGTCACCATAGCCGTCGAATTCGGCTTTTCCACGTGGACGGACCTGATGCCGTACAGCGTCGGCGCGTTCGTGCTCTTCGGGCTGGGTGCACTGCCCGCCGGTCGCCTGGGCGACCTGTGGGGGCGTCGCATCATGATGATTATTTTTTTCGTCGGCATGGGTTTGGCCGCGCTACTGGTCGCGTTGACGCAAAACGCATGGCAACTAGCGGCAGCGCTGACACTGCTTGGCGTTTTTGCGTCCATCTACCACCCGGTCGGCATCCCGATGCTGGTGCAAAACGTTTCAAATCCCGGCGCGGTCATCGGCATCAACGGGCTCGCGGGCAATCTGGGCATCGCGGTGGCGGCGCTCGTTACCGGTTTTCTCGTCAAATGGCTGGGCTGGCGCGCCGCGTTTGCCATACCCGGACTGATCGCCATCGCATGCGGCGTTATTTTCGCGCTGGTTTGCCCCAGAGAATCCGAATCGCCATCCAAGCGCAAAGGCGGCAAGGCCAAAGTGGAATTGACGCCGGCCATGCTCGCGCGCGCGTTCGCCGTGATGACGGTGGCGGCGGTCGCCAGCAGCCTGATTTTCAATTTCACGACCAACGGCAATGCGCAATTGCTGACGGCGCGTTTCGTCGGGGTGGTCGAGGACCCCGCGCTGCTCGGCGCCATGCTGGCGCTGGTTTACACCATCGCGTCGCTCGCGCAAATCGTGGTCGGCCGCATGATAGACAGCATGCCGTTCAAATCGCTGCAGCTCTGGATGTCGGTGGCGCAGATCCCGCTGCTAATACTCGCCGCGCATACGCAGGACTGGTGGCTGTTCGCGGCGCTGCTCGCCGTCATGATATTTATCTTCGGTTCGATTCCGTTTACCGACGCGATGATAGTGCGCTACGTCGACGACCGGCTGCGTTCGCGCGTGGCGGGCATGCGGCTGACGGTCGCGTTCGGCATCAGCTCGCTCGCCGTGTGGCTGCTCGGGCCGCTGGTAAAAAGCATAGGCTTCACTTCCGCGTTATGGATACTGGCGGCGATTGCTGCGATCAGGTCCGCCATTGTCCTGTTGCTGCCTGACGAGCCGGCGGTCGCCGAGCCTGCAAAGGCGTAACGTCCCGCGCTCAGGCTTCCACCATCACCTTGAACCCGCTGTAGATCATCCGCTTCGCGTCGAAAGGCGTCGCCTTCGGATCCATCATCTTCGCGAGTCGCGGGTCTTTCATTACCTTGGCCAAGACGCGATCGCGCTGCGCGCGCGACTTGTGAACGATGTACGAGAACACCACGGTCTCGCCGGGTTTGCGCTTGAAGCTGCGGGGGAACGAGGTGCGCTTGCCCACCTTCACATCATCGGCAACGCATTCCTTGTATTCGAGGGCGCCATGCTGCGATAGGCCGCCAGCTTTTTGCGGGGGACCGGCACGATAAATCCGTCTACGCATGACATTCGAATCTCCTTAATTTCGTTGGGGGGTTTTATCCAGAAGCTGTCTCAAAAACAGTTTGGAACCGCCGATGAACGCAGATAAGCTCAAGGGATTTGACCTGGACTCGGGGAAAGCTTTGGAATTGTATCGGCGTTCATCGGCGGTTGCTTGTCGGTGTTATATTATTGAGATGAGTTCCAGTATTCATAAGATTCCATGGACAACCTGAATGTATGGGCGTGCGGCTGCTGCCACGTGCACAGCGACCTCAAGCACGGCCGCCGCAGTCTTGCTGAAGCGATAGAGCAGAGCGAATCCGGCGGTGCCGACGGCGGCGAGCCGTTCGATTGGGACATCATGCTCAATCTCGGCGATCTCTCCGGCACGCAGGGCGCGCCCACCGACGCGGACGGGCCGCCGGTGGTCGAGCAACTGAAAGCGGGGCGCAAGCACCGGCTCGAGCAGATCTATTGCCTGCTCGGCAACCACGACGCGAGCGGTCCCGAAGAAGAAACGCAGTGGTGGTTCAGAAAATGGGTAGACCCGCTCGGCCTCAACCCGCAGTTCTCGCAGGTGCATGCGGAAGCGCGGCCCTTCCCGATTGAGGGAAGCTGGGAGCGTTATTCGTTTACCGCCGGCAACGTATTGTTCCTGATGATAGGCGACCGCAACGACGGCGGGCCACCCAAGGGACGCGCCGAGATCGGCGGTTATCCCGCAGGCGCCATCACGGCGGAAACTTTCGAGTGGTGGCGCAATGCGGTCGAAGCCAACCGCGACAAGATCATCGTCACCTGCGCGCATCACATGCTGCGCGACACGACGACGGCAACCGGCCCGTGGGAAGGCGTCAACGGCAATTACCATCATCGCTACGAGGACGCCGAGGGCGCGTCCTATTTGTACTGGGTCGGCGACGACGCCAACACCAACGCGTTTCACGATTATTTCGAAGCGAATCCGGGCGCGATCGATTTATGGCTGGGCAGCCACACCCACGCGCATCCCGACGACCGCTTCGGCCGTAAAGAGATGCTGGAGCGCCGCTGGAACATCACATTCGCCAACGTCGGTGCGATGACGCGTTATCACGGGCGCGAAAACCGCCGCTGGTGGCCGAGCAGCAGGCTGCTGACTTTTCAAAAGGGCGGGAAAGAAGCACGCTTCCAGTGCTATCTGCACACCGATCATTACTCGCGCCAGGGCTGGTATGCGCCCGCGGAGAGATCGATTCCGCTGCGGCATGCATTCAAGGGTTAGCCTCTACTAAGCGTCGACCACCGGCCAGATGCGCTTTCCCACCGCCGGCGAGCGCGGCGAATGCGTGAGTTGCGGACGCACGCGTCCCATCCAGGTGTTCGGGTCGTGCGCCGCGGCTTCGTGCGGCGCGAAATGTTGTTCGCGCATTTCGAGCGAGACGAATTCGTGGAGTATCGCGTGCTTATATGCGCCGGCCGTCGCCAACATCTTGCGCGCGCCTATGCAGCCGGGCAGTTTGGCGAGCAGGGGCAGGCGCTCCTGCGCGTACCAGCCGCCGAGATCGTCTTCAACGGCAGGACTGGCGGCATTGTGATTCCCCATCTGTATCACCGGTCCGGTGGTCATGCCCGGGCCGCGTTGCGCGGCAGCAGGTCCATCCACGCGAATTTCTTCGGCGAGTATGCAGGCCGACGAGTGCCGGCGTATGCCCATGAAGTGTTTGGTCTCAGTACTTTGGCGCAGCAGCAACTGGCCTGGACTCGGATTGAGAAACGTGTGCGCGGTGGCGCCGCCGAACAACGCGAGATAGCCTTTGTCGTCTTCAAGCTCGTAGTGCGCCGCCCACACATAACCGGGACGCGCCAGCTTGTCGGGAATATGCACGTGGTGAAACCACTCGAGATATTCCGCCTGGTGTTCTGCGGGCAGGTCGTACCATAACGCCCAGATGCCGCGGTCCATGTTGGTTTCTACAGCAGGCGATACAGGCTGTGCATGCGGTTGAAAGTGTGCGGCCGCACCTTGGGTTTCCAGTCGCCGGTATCGGAAGCCGCGACCCATGCGGGGCCCTGCGGCACGTCGGGCGACGACACGCGGTAGACGGCCGCGTATTTCGGCGCGCCGGGCGCCGGCTTTTCCAGCACATAACGCTTGACGTCGAGCACGCCCGGCACCTTGGAGATTTCAGGAATGTGCTGCTCTTCGTAAATGCGGTTGAATTCCGCTTCAACTTCGGGTTTGACGTCCATCTGGACGAGATAAATGTATTCGTTCATGGCAAACGTACTCCGGTTTTGGTTGATGCTGGCGCACCAAAATAGAACCCGGGTCATTGTATCGGTGCATGCGGCAACGGTCGAGGGAGACGCGGTTACAATCGTCACCTGTGCAGGCGCCGGTGCAGGTCAACACGGTTTGCCGGGAGCTATTCAGATGAATTCAAATTACATACAGGCAGGGTTGATGGCGGGTGCGCTCGTTGCGTGCGCGATGCCGGTGTGCGCCCAGGACGCGAAAAATTATCCGAACCGGCCGGTCCGGCTGGTGGTCCCGTACGCACCGGGCGGCACGACTGATTTTGCGGCGCGGCTGCTGGCTGCGAAGCTGGCGGAAACACTGGGACAGACTGTGGTTGTCGACAACCGTCCTGGCGCGGGCTCCATCATCGGGTCGGACCTCGTAGCCAAGGCGATTCCCGACGGCTACACATTGTTGATGGTCGATACCGGTTTCAGTGTGACGCCGGCCCTCTACGCCAAGCTGCCGTTCGATGCGGGCAAGGATTTCATGCCGGTGACGGAAGCGATGCGCGTTTCCAACTGGCTGATCGTGCCGGCGTCGCTGGCGGCGCGTTCGGTGAACGATCTGGTTGCGCTGGCGAAAGCGAAGCCCGGTGTGCTGACGTTCGGCTCGGGCGGCGTGGGCTCGCCTTTTCACATGGCGGGCGAGCAATTCAAGATCGCGGCGAAGCTCGACATCGTGCACGTGCCGTACAAAGGCGGCGGTCCCGCATTGACCGATCTGATCGGCGCACATATCTCGATGCTGTTTCCGACGATGACGATCGCGCTGCCGCATGTGAATGCCAGCCGGCTGCGCGCGCTGGCGGTGATCGCGCCCAAACGTTCGGCCGCGCAGCCGGACGTGCCAACGATGGCGGAATCCGGCTACGCGGGCGTAACCATGACTTCATGGTACGGCGTGATGGCACCCACCGGCGTGCCGCGTCCTTTGGTGGAAAAACTCGCTGGTGAAATCAGCAAAGTTCTCGCGCTGCCGGACGTGAAGGAGCGCCTGGCTACCCAGTTAGCCGAGCCCGTCGGCAGCACGCCGGCGGCGTTCGGCAAACTGGTCATCGGAGAAATCGCGACGTGGACCGCCGTCGCCAAAGCGGGCGGCATCAAAGCGGAATAAATAGCCGCGGCAGTTGCCGCATCGCATGTCGCATTGACGTGGCAGCGCACGGGCCGTGCGCCCGTTTCGTTCCTGTGCTAGCTTCCCATCTTTCATTTTCTAGCGGCAGGGGACGGCAACATGGGCAACGCAGCGGCATCGTGCAATTGGGGCGTAGTGGGGTTGGGCTGGGTGGCGGCGGATTTCATCGTGCCCGCCATGATCAAAAGTCCGGGATCGAAACTGGCAGCCTGCCTCGGTAGCTCGCCGGAAAAATCCCGCGCGTTCGCGCAACGCTTCGGCTTCGCGCGCGCGCACGACAATCTCGACGCGATGCTCAAAGACCCGGACGTAAACGCTTTGTACATAGCCCTGCCGAACGCGATGCACTACGAAGCCGTCGTCGCCGCCGCCAAGGCCGGCAAAAACATCTTGTGCGAAAAACCTTTCGCCATGAAAGTCGAGCACGCGCGCGAGATGGTCGCGGCCTGCCGCGACGCCGGCGTCGTGCTGCGCATCGCGCATCAGATCCGTCTCGACGCCGCCATCGTGCGCGCGCGTGAAATCGTGCGCTCAGGCCGTCTCGGCCGGCTCGCTGAAGTTTCGCTAGAGCGCGGCTCCGCAAACCCCGCGCGCAAGACCTGGCGGCTCGACAACTCGCAAAGCGGCGTCATCTTCGACGTCGGCGTGCATCTGCTCGATTTGATTCAATGGGTGACCGGGCAACGCTTCCTCGAAGTGAGCGCCTTCAGCCATCCCGACCGCAAAGCGGGCCAGTCCGACGATACCGTCACCGTGCTGGGACGTCTCGAAGGCGATTGTCATGCGCTCGCGCGTGCGACGCGCGAAGTGGCGAGCGCGGAGAACAACCTGATACTCGAAGGCTCCGAAGCAACGCTCTTCACTTCGGCGCTGCGTTTCGCCAAGGAGCACGTGGTCAGCGTGCGCGATAAAAACGGCGTAACGGCGGAAACGTTCTCGCCGAGCCCGGCTTATGAGCTGGAGATACAGGCCTTTGAAAGCGAACTTCGCGGCGAGCGCAGCTTATTGCCGGACGGGGAAGACAGCCTGTACACCGTCGCGGTCACGCAGGCGGTGTTGAAGTCGATCGAAGAGCGGCGCATCGTCACGGTAAACGCCGCGGCTTAATAAACTGCGCGGTAGCCGGCGAACTGCCCGGTAGCAAAGCGGCCTGCATTTCCATGCCGTCGTATTGCTGCGATGGCACGCGCAAATCTCCGCTCGCGTTCACGATGTGAATATTTGACAAGCCAGCGCCGCCACGAATATAAGTAAAGCTGAAAATCCGCGCTGACACCGGCGTTTTCAAAAATGTCGACGTATTGATCCCGCTTCTGCCGGCAAAACAAAAAGGGCTGCAAGTGGAAAATAACTGGATGAACGAGACGCACGCCAATCCCAAGAATGGCGTGACAAGCCAGCTTTGCGGATTTCTGGCGCAGGCCCGGTACGAAGATTTGCCGGCTTCCACCGTGCATGCCGCGCGTCGCGGACTGCTGGATTGGTTCGGCTGCGTGTTTGCGGGCAGCACGCATCCTTCAGTGGAACTGGTGATCGACATGCTGAAGGACGCCGGCGGACGTCCCGAAGCGACGGTCGTGGGCAGAAAACTCAAGCTCGGCATCATGGAAGCGCCGATCGCGAACGGATTTATGGGGCACGTGCTCGACTACGACGATACGCATGCGACGACCCTGCACCCGAGTTCTCCCGTGCTGTCGGCGCTGCTTCCCCTCTGCGAGCGCAAGCGCATATCAGGTAAAGAATTAATGCTTGCTTATGTATGCGGGCTTGAGGCCGGTGCGCGCTCGGGGCGCGCTGCGCCTCAGCACCATAAGGGCGGCTGGCACCTGACCGGAACGCTCGGCAGCATGGCGGCAGGCGTAGGCGCGGCGAAGCTCCTGGGATGCAGCCACCAGCAGATCACGCATGCAATCGGTATCGCCGCGAGCCAATCGGCGGGGCTGCAGCAAAACCGCGGCACCATGACGAAGTACCTGCATGCGGGCAAAGCGGCGGTGAACGGATTGATGTCAGGACTGCTTGCGCAACGCGGGTTTACGGCGTCGGGGGAAGTCATCGAGGGCGCGCGCGGATTCGCCCGCATCTACAGCGAAGTCGCCGCACCCGATGAGTTGGTTGCGGACCTGGGCAAGCCCTGGGAGATGGACCGCAACGGTTACAAACCCTATGCATCGGCGGTCGTTCTGCACTCGATCGTCGATGCGATGATACAAGTGAGGTCGCAAGCGCAGGTCGATCCGGCGCAAGTCACCGCAATCCGGATGAGTGTTCATCCTCACGTTGTCGCCATCACCGGCGTCATGGAGCCCGCCACCGGCATGCAGTCGAAATTCAGCGTATCGCACAGCGCCGCGATCGGTCTTGCCGATGGCGCCGGCGGCGCCTTCGAATATTCCGACGAAAAAGTGCGCGACCCGGTCATTACGGC
>CAMBSS010000172.1 GCA_945870465.1 Bordetella parapertussis
AGGAAATCTCCACGGGTTTGCCGCTTGCTATGGACTCGATGATGCCTTCGAACGCCGCTATCGTTGCCGTCATTTCAGCCGGCGTGATTGGGTACGGCGCGCCACCAGCGACCGCCTGCGCGAACGCATCGAATTCGGCGCGCAGCGAATCGATTGCCGGATGCACTGTGCGCTCTATGGTTTTGCCTGAACGGCGCACCACCAACTCGGTCTCACCCAGCGCCTCCGCCGAACCCTTGTCGCCAAACGCGTGCACGCGCCAGTAAAACGGCGACGGCCGCACCGCACCCAGCGTACCGCTCATCCCGTTTTTGAAACGGAACAGCACTGAAATCGTATCGCGCGGATCATGCCCGCCGCGCATGCTGGCGAACCGCGCGCTGACCTCAGCGACCGGGCCGGCCATGCTGACGAACGCATCGAGTATATGGATGCCGGTGCCGGTCATGCCTGCACCCGGCGTTTCCGCGGGCTTGTCGCGCCAACCGGCGAAGAAGTTGCTCGAATTCTCGTTGCTGTAATGGCCTTCGATATGCATGACTTCGCCAAGATCGCCGCTGGCGACCACGCCGCGCAGTGCTGTCATCGCGGGCCAGAAACGTTTGTTCTGCCCGACGCCGATCACGCGCTTGGCATCGAGACAGGCTTTTACCGCGCGTTCAGCGTCGGCACGCTTCAATGACAAAGGCTTTTCGCAAAAAACGTGCTTGCCCGCGC
Organism: Bordetella parapertussis; assembly: GCA_945870465.1. The sequence continues at coordinate 718 of CAMBSS010000172.1, forward strand.
GCGCCGCGGCGACTATCTGGTCTGCGTGCAGCGAGTGCGGCGTTGCCAGCACCACGGCTGCGATTCTGGGGTCGGCGAGCACTTCGTCAAGTTCGCCGCAAAGCGGGATGCCGTGCTCGCTGGCGAATTCCTGCGTCTCTTCGATTTCCTTCGTCACGCCGCGCACGAACCTCAACTGCGTGCACTTGCCCTGCACCGCCTTGACGATGTTCTTGCCCCACCAGCCGAGCCCGATAATTGCCGCGTTGACCACGATATCTCCCGCGAAAATGCCCACGGATTCTACCCGATTGCCGGCGGCATCAAGGCAGTGTCAATTCGCGCGGCCTTTTGGCACAATGACGCGAGCATCGCGCGCAGAATCGCGAAACGTCATGCCGGAGGAGAAATGACCGCCACCGCAAAATCAGGCCTGGTTCCGCTAGCCTTACTGTTGGCTGGCGCAGCTTTCGCGCAGGATTATCCAAACAAACCGATCCGCCTGGTCGCCCCATTTTCTCCCGGCGGCGCGACCGACGTGCTGGCGCGCATCGTCGGCCAGAAAATCACCGAGCGCATGGGGCAGCCGGTCGTGATTGAAAACCGCGTCGGCGCGGGCGGCAACATCGGTGCCGAGCAAGTTGCGAAGGCTGCACCCGATGGCTATACGCTGCTGATGGGCGGCGTGCCGCACGCGATAGGCGCCAGCCTTTACGCCAAGCTCGGTTACGACATGGTGAAAGATTTGTCCGCAGTCGCCGAAGTCGCGTCGTTTCCCAGTCTGATAGTGCTGCATCCCTCGCTGCCGGCGAAATCCATCAAAGAACTGATCGCGCTCGCCAAAGCAAGACCCGGCCAGCTCAATTTCGGCTCGGCCGGCAACGGCTCGCCCAACCATCTCGCGCTCGAACTGTTCGACGCCATGGCCGGCGCGAAAATGACTCACATCCCGTACAAGGGCGCCGGACAGGTCGTCGGCGATCTGCTCGCTGGACAACTGCAGCTCGCATCCATGGGTTTCCCGATTGCAATGCCACACGTGCAGTCCGGCAAGCTGCGCGCCATCGCGCTGACCGGTGCGACGCGCTCGCCATTGCTGCCGCAAATACCGACCGTCGCGGAAGCGGGATTGGCAGGTTTCGACGTCACATCCTGGTACGGCGTGTTCGGCCCGGCCGCACTGCCGAAAGAAATGGTCGCCAGGCTCAATACCGAGATCAGCAACGCCATCACCGCACCCGAACTCAAGGAAAAACTCACCGCGCTGGGGGCCGAGCCTTCAATCAAGTCGCCCGACCAGTTCGCCCAGTACGTGCGCGAGGAAATCGTCAAATGGGCGAAGGTCGTTAAAGAGTCGGGCGCGAAGCTGGATTGAGCACGCAGAAGCAAGCTTAAAGACCGTTTGGAGCCGCAGATAAATTCTTTTCAATACCCCCTTGAGGGGTACGCGGATGAGCGCAGATACTTCAAAGTAACTAACATCGGCTAGACAGCAGCCCTGGAACTTCATCTGCGTTTATCTGCGGCTGATTAGATTTTTTACACACATTGGGGAGGAGACCCACGATGTCGCAGGAATATTTTTACGCCGAACGTAATTTATGGCGCATCACCGCCGCGGCTTTTGCGTTGTTATGCAGCCCGCTGACGGCAAGCGCCGACTACCCGACGCGCCCCGTCCGCGTCATCGTTCCCTATTCGCCCGGCGGATCAAGCGACGCCGTCGCGCGCATTTTGAGCCAGAAACTGGGCGAAACACTCGGCCAGCAATTCGTCATCGACAACCGTCCCGGCGCTGCCGGTTCTCTCGGGCGCGAGATCGTCGCTAAAGCCACACCCGACGGCTACACGCTGCTGATCGGCGATTCGCCGCACACGATCAACGTGCACGTGCTGCGCCATGTGCCGTACGATCCGATCAAGGACTTCACGCCTATAACGCTAATCGCCACTGCGCCGCAGGTGCTGGTCATCAACCCCGCAGTTCCCGCGCAGACGCTGAAGGAATTTATCGCTCTGACTGCCGCGCAACCGGGCAAACTCAATTACGGTTCGGGCGGCACCGGTTCGATCACGCATCTCACCGGGGAACTGTTCAAGCTCGCTGCTCGCGTGGACATCCTGCACGTGCCCTACAAAAGCATCGCGATCGCGCAGACCGACGTCATCGGCGGGCAGATGCAGGCGGCATTTCCCACCATGCCGGGCGCTACGCCCCACGTTAAATCAGGCCGGCTGCGTGGCCTCGGCGTCAGCAGCGCGCAGCGCACGGCAGCGCTGCCGGATGTGCCGACGTTCGAGGAAAACGGCCTCTCGGGAATGATAGTGACCAACTGGTTCGGCATATTCGCGCCCGCGCGCCTGCCCCAGCAGCAACTGGCTCGGCTGCACAAATCCGTGCTCGATGCCCTGCAGGCGAAGGACGTGCGCACGAAATTCGCGAACCTCGCGCTGGAAATCACGCCGACATCGCCGCGCGAATTCGAAGCCCACCTCAAGAGCGAGCTCGAAAAATGGGGCAAGGTCGTGAAAGCGGCCGGCATCAAGCCGGAGTAGCCACCCGCCATCGACGAATCGACCGCGACCGCATATAATGTGACCAACTTTATGACCAACTGGAGCACATCATGCCCGCGATGAATCTGGCCGCCGCCAAAGCGAATTTGAGCGCCCTGGTAAGCAAAGCCGAGGGCGGCGAAGAAACCATCATAATGCGCCGCGGTGAAGCGGTCGCCAAACTTGTGCCCATGACCGGGCGCAAGAAAGCTTTTCGTTCGCGCGCCCAGTTCCGCGCTACGTTGCTTAAATCGAGAAAATCGAGTGCCACCTTGATTCGTGCAATGCGAGACGAGGGATATTGATGGTCTATCTGGATACCAGCTTTATCGCCCCGTTGGTCATCTCCGAGAACAGCAGCGCAGCGGTAGAAGCTTTGGTCATGAAAGTAAAGTCCGGCGATCTGGTCACGGGGATGTGGACGCAAGTTGAACTCGCAAGCCTGGTGGCGCGCAAACTGCGCATGGGCGAAATAACCGCCGCTGACGCTGATGCTGTACGGCGCGAGTGCCGTCACATTCTGGAGGAATCATTTAATATTCTAGCTCCGGCGGCGGCAGACTTTGCGACGGCTACAAAGTATCTCGAAATGCCCAAGACTGGCCTGCGGGCGGGCGACGCATTGCACCTCGCGATTGCGGCGAACCATGGCGCCAGGAAAATATGGTCACTTGACCGTGGATTCGTTCAAGCGGGCAAATATCTCAAGCTACCGGTGAGTGCCGGACTGTAGCGGACTGTAGTTAAGGCACGCCGACGCCAATCTGCCGTTCGCTCCGATGTCCACCAACACATCTCACATTACCGAAAAATTGCTTGCCTCATTTAGCGTCGAGGCCGATACCCGTTTTGCCGAGATGATTGAATCCGGCGTAGGCATTCAGTGGCAAGACATGCGGGTGTATCTCAAAGCCCGTGCCAACGGTAATAGTGCCCAACCTCCATTGGCTCACCGTTGGCACAGGTCATAGGTTCCGCCCGGCTATAGGAACTACCCTTCGCCCTGAGGTATCGAAGGGTGAACGCAACCCAGTTAGTCCGTTCATGCTTCTATACATCAGCACGAACGGACCGGTTCAGGACTTCCTATTTTTCCAGCCCGGCAAGCTTCCTGAAATTCGGCTCGGCATGCGGGAACGGCGGCAGTTGCCACGTGCCAGTGCCGACCGGACGGATGTCGCGATCGACGGGCACCTCAACCAGGTAAGGCCGGTTAGACTTGATCGCGGTTTCGAGCACACCTTCAAGATCGCTCGCGCGTTCGACTTTCGCGCCATCTACGCCCATGGAACGTGCCAGCATCACAAAATCCGCGCTGAAAAGCTTCTTGGTCTTGTCGATCTGGAAGCTGGTCGCCAGTTCCTGTCCGAACATGCCGAGCTGCATGTCGCGGATCGAGCAGTAGCCGTAGTTGTTCCACACCACCCACACGGCGGGAATGTCGTATTCCACCGCGGTAGCCAGGATGTGCGGCGTCATCATGAAAGATCCGTCGCCGACCACCGCAATCGCCGGGCTTTCCGGCTGCGCGAGTTTCGCGCCGAGGATGCCGCAGGTAGCAAAACCCATGGACGCAAAACCCCATGACTGCAGCAGGTGGCGCGCGCGCCGCGCTTTCCATAATTGCACGACCCAGTTGTGGTGCACGCCAACGTCGGTCGCGAATATCGCGTTTTCCGGAATGACGTTCGACAGCCCCTTGAGCAGGCGCTCGGGACGCATCGGCATCTGGTCGGACTCCATGAACGGCTTCTGGTAGTCATCCCAGATTTTTTTGCAGTCCTTGAGCTTCGCCATCCAGTCGTCGTAAGTCTTCGGCTTGGACTTGGTTTTTTCCTGCGCGCGGCGCACCAGCACTTCAAGGCTCGCGCGGATGTCGCCGAGTATGCCGAGATGCGCCGGATAGTTGCGCCCGATCTCGGAAGGGTCGTTGTCGATCTGGATCAATTTGGTCGGCGGCACAGTCAGCGTATAGCCGCTGATCCACGCGCTGGTGGCGCGGTCATCGAAGCTGCAGCCGAGCCCGAGTATTACGTCGGCATTGCGCGTTGCTTCGTTCGCTGCGTATGGGCCGTTTCTGCCCATAGGGCCGAAACTCAATTCATGCGTTTCGTCTATGGTGCCTTTACCGTTCGGACTGGTGACCACCGGAATGCGCAGCAGCTTGATGAAGTCGAGCAGCACTTCAGTCGCTTCACCGATAAGACCGCCCTGCCCGACCAGAATCACCGGACGTTTTGCCGCAAGCAGCAAGTCCAGCGCCTGATCCAGCGCACCGAGATCACCCGGCGCGCGTTGCATGACCAGCGGATCGGGATCCGGCACCTCACATTCCGCGGATTCCTGGAATACATTGAGCGGCACGTCGATGTTCACCGGGCCCGGGCGGCCTGTGCGCAGCAGTCCGAACGCCTGCTTCATCGCCAGCGGCAGCATTTCAACGCGCGAGGGCTGGAAGCTTTTCTTGACCAGCGGCCGGATCACCGACGGGAAGTCGCCCTGAAAGTAGCGGCCGGTTTCCTGGAACGGCATGCGGTTGAATTGAGTCGTCGGCACATTGCCGGTGATGGCAAGAAACGCTGACGAATCCATCATCGCGCCGGCAAGCGCGACCGGCATATTGCACGAACCCGGACCGCACGAAGTGTAAGTCGCGACCGGTTGATGCTTCACTTTGTAATACGCATCGGCCATGTAACCCGCGGCCTGCTCGTGGTGCACCGAGATAGTCCGGATGCGATCGGCCGCGCTGCATGCAGCATCAAGAAAACCGATATTGCCGTGGCCGCACACGCCGAACAGATACGGCACCTTCTCTTTGATCAGGTACTCGACCATGATCTCGGCGCCTTTATAGGTCGTGCGCTTGGGTGCGTTGCTCGTGGTTTTGGTCGGTGCGGCGGGGGTCGGCGTGTCCATGATTATTCTCCGTGAATTCTGGCTGAGTGCTGCGAGGGGTCGATTCTAGGACGCGCCCGGTTGCTAATCAAGCGCGCTATCTGACCACATCTTCCCACCGCGGACACGCGCGTTCCTCGAAAGGCTTGTCCCACTGCGCGCAATTGGCGCGGTCGACGACTTGCACCGGCAATATGATCTGCGGTGGCACGCTCTCGCCGCGCAAATGGCGAATCGCTGCTTCAGTGGCGAGGCAGCCCATTTTCATGGCGTCGAAATCGACCGTCGCGAGCAACTTGCCGCTTTTGATCGCGGCAATCGCTTCCGGTACCGCGTTGATGCCGGTCACCACACTCGTGCGTCCCGCCGCATCGAGCACTTCCAGCATGGCCAGCGCCATCACATCGTTGGCTGCAAGTATCGCGTCGAACCGCACGCCGGACTTCAGAAAAACCGCGCCGACATGCAAAGTGTCATCGCGCTGATATTCGCCGCTGATCGTCGCCACGATGCGCATGTCCGGAGATTTTTTCAGCGCGTCGCAGAATCCGCGTACCCGTTCCACGCTCGACACCGATTCGCGTGGCCCGGCGACGATGACGATATCACCGCGTCTTTTCAAATGGTCGCACAGGTACGTAGCGACCCTGATCGCCAGCGGATAGTCTTCGGAGCCGACAAAGGTAACGATGTTCTGCTCGGTAAACGGGTTGACGAAACCTATGATGGGAATGCCGGCCGCGACAATCTTGCGAATCGCCGCATTGACCGCGGTCGGATGCGCCGGCACCAGCGCAAATGCGTCAGGACGCGTGGCCAGCGCCACGTCGATCAGCGCAATCTGCTCTTTCGCATCATCGGGTTTTTGCGGCACGTAGTGAACAGTGCGCGCCCCCATGCGCTGCGCCGTGCGATCAGCGCCCATCCGCGCTGCGGCATAGGCGGGGTTGGTGAGGTTCTTGGTGAAAACCGCTATAACGGGCTGTTTTTCATTCATGGCTTACCGGTATGCATTAACTCTACAAACTGGCGCGAGCCAAAAACTGGAAAAAACGCAGCGCACGCAGCCAGTCGGAGCCAATCAATTGGGAACGGTTACTTCAGCAATGTCATTCCGGCCTTCGACGCTCGCTTATCGAAAGTCACCACGCTCTTGCAACCTGCTGAGACAGCGGAATGAGCAACCAGACAATCCGCGAAATCCGCCTTGCTTGATTCGAAAAGACGCAGGGCTTTCCAGGCCGTCTCTGCGTCCTGCACCACTAATTGTTTGATGCTCAGGATTCTGCGCACGATTTCTGCGACTTCTTCCCTGGTCGCTCCGTAACTGCTCTCGCTCACCCAAACGACTTCCACGAGCACGACCAGTCCGACGAAACCCGGCGCGGCCTCATTGCATATTTTCTCAATGAAAGACGTCGCAAGGCGGGACTGGATCGCATCGTCTTGCGCGATATAGCGCACCAGAACATTTGTATCGATGCCGATCACCGACCGGCGCCCCGCGCCCGAATTGCCGCATTCATGTCGGCCACGCCTACAGGTTTGGACGGCTTGCGCAGCAAGCCCTTCAGCGAGCGCACGTCATCGATTGCGGGCTTGATTGCAAACATGCCGCTCTCAATCTCGACGAATTCAATTCGATCGCCCGCGTCCAATCCGAGCCTCTGCCTCACGCCCAGCGGGATAGTCACCTGCCCTTTGGTGGTCATGATGGATGTGGCCATTCCGACTCCTACTTTTTATAGATTTCCTTACTATATGGTAAGTCAGTAATCAGCGCAAGGCCGAATGCCATCAATGCAGCTCGCGGCGAGCTGTCCATTTACTCTCAGTAACATGCGCCCCATGCGCTGCGCCGTGCGATCAGCGCCCATCCGCGCTGCGGCATAGGCGGGATTGGTGAGGTTCTTGGTGAAAACCGCGATCGTGGACAGAGCCATTGCGCTCAAGCCGTAGCCATGTGACTTAACAAATCCCCAATATCAGTACAATTCTCGAACTGTGCAACCCCGTCGATTACCTGTTGCACCTGCTTGTTTTTCAGCACGCCGTCCGCCAGTTCGAAAAACTTGCGCTCGATATCGGTGTCGCCCAACGGGTTGTTCGGATGGCCGGGCGGATATTTGTGCACGCGCGTAAATTCGCGGCCGTCGCGCAGCCTGACCACGACACCGCCGCCCGACGAGCGCGGCCATAACGCAGTGAGTTCGTCGTCGGCTTCCAGTCGCGTCTTTGCGATCAACTCTTTGATGTCCGCCGACGCAATGCGTTGGTCCGTAAACTGCGCAGGCCCAAATTCGCCGTCGAGTAAAGCCGCAACTACGCAATAGTGATAACTGTGGTCTGCCGTTTCCTTGTCGCGCGGATAGTTCTTCTGCGGATCCGATGCTTTCTTGACGGCGTTCGCGTGCAGCTTGATGACGACACTATCGATGTCCGTGGGCGGTATTCTTTCCCGCGTCACCAGGTCGAGCGCAGCGCGTATAGGCGCCATCGCTCCTGCTACCGCCGCATACGGCTTCAAGCATGTATCGAGTATGCGGTAGCGCTCGCCGACCGGCGCCACCAGCGCTTCGAAGTCCATCGTCCCCGCCACCGTCTTGCCCCAGCCCGCAACACCTTCGAAGATTTCTTC
>CAMBSS010000173.1 GCA_945870465.1 Bordetella parapertussis
CTATCGATCATGCTTTCATCATGGTTCCAGCGGCAGCAGTGTCGGAAGTGATCGACCAGTGCTGTGAACTTAAAATACCGATAGCAACGATATTCAGCGCCGGGTTTGCAGAAGTGGGCGCGGCCGGACAGAAAATGCAGAGTGACATCGTCGCCAAAGCGCGCGCCGGCGGCGTGCGGTTGATCGGCCCGAATTGCATGGGACTCATCAACGTGCCGGGCAAGATGCCGCTGACAGTCAACGCCGTGCTGGACCAAGAGAAGTTGCGCGCCGGTCCATTGAGCGTAATTTCGCAAAGCGGCAGCATGCTGGGCACGCTGATCACGCGGGGGCAGGCGCGCGGACTGGGATTTTCCAAGCTGGTATCGGTCGGCAACGAGTGCGATCTAGGGGTTGGCGAAATCGCCGATCTGCTGGTGGACGATCCGGAAACGGGTGTCATCCTCCTGTTTCTGGAAACGTTTCGCGATTCTGAACGACTTGCGCACGCGGCGAGGCGCGCCTTCGCGGCGGGTAAGCCTATGATCGCCTACAAACTTGGACGCTCGGACGTAGGGCGCCGGGCGGCGGCTTCGCATACGGGTGCGATGGTAGGCACCGATGACACCGCCAAAGCTTTCTTTCGCGCTCACGGCATCATGCGCGTCGATATGATGGAAACCTTGTTCGAATTGCCGCAACTTGTTCTTAAGCAGCGGCCGCCGGCCGGCCGGCGTGTCGCGGTGGTTACGGGCACCGGTGGGGCAGCGGCGATGGTTGCCGATCGGCTGGGTGTGCTGGGCGCGGACGTGGTGCCGCCGTCCAGTGCGGTGATCGAGAAGCTGCGCGGGCAGGGCATTGCCGTCAGCGATGCAGTGATCACGGATATTCCGATGGGCGGCAGCGAGCGCGGTGCGTATACCGCGATACTTTCCGCGCTGCTGGCGTCCGATCATTGCGATGCGGTGGTGTCGGTCATAGGCTCGAGTTCGCTGACCAACCCGAATGTGATTGCCGACCGCGTGCTGAAGGCCGAACCCAAGGTGAAGCCGCTGGCGGTCTATCTGGCGCCCCGCGCCGACAATGGGCTCTTGCTGCTGCAGGAGCACGGCGTTGCCAGTTTTCGTACGCCGGAAGCCTGTGCCGATGCGGTTAATACCTATCTGAACTGGCGCGCGCCTGCTGCCCAACCTGCGGCAAGCACTGTCGAGACCGCAGCGGCATCAAAGTTGCTCGCGGCAAGCGAAGCGACGCAATTGAATGAACTGCAATCGCTCGACTTGTTTGCCGCGTTGGGGATCAATTGCGCGCAAAGTGTAGTGCTGTCCGGTCCCGCGCAGCGCGTCGATATGCAGGGACCTTTTGCGCTGAAGTTGTTGTCTGCCGACATCTTGCATAAAACGGATGCGGGTATGGTGCGTCTGAATGTCGATAGCGCGCAGGTGGTGGCGACGGCACAGGAGCTGCTGACCGCGGCAGCGCAGCGATTTCCCAAGGCCAGAGTCGATGGCGTGCTGGTGCAGCGCATGGAGCGCGGACTCGTCGAAGTCATCGTGGGCTATCGCAACGATCCGGAAGTCGGGCCGACGATATTGCTCGGCATGGGCGGTGTCATGGCCGAATTGAAACGCAGCTTCAGTGTGCGCCTGGCACCGGTCAGCATGGCAACCGCGCAGGAAATGATGGAAGAAATCGCGGAACTGGCGATATTGCGCGGCTACCGCAATCTGCCGCGCGGCGATTGTGCTGCGCTGGCGCGGGCGGTGTGTGCGCTGTCTCTTCTGGCCTGCGTAGATGGGCAGAAGATCAGCGAGGCGGAAATCAACCCGCTGATCGTCAAGGCGGAAGGTGGCGGTGTGGTGGCGGTAGACGGCCTGGTGGTACGTCCTGGTGGTACGTTAATGAAAGGTCACTCATGAATTCTGCAACAGACGATATCAGCATAGGCGCGAGCCGCACGCTAGCCATCCATGCAGCGGGACTAACGTTCGAGAAGCTGCCGGCAGATACCGTGCATGCGTTCAGGCGCACGTTTCTGGATTTTCTGACTTGTGCGATTTCCGGGGCGGCAATGCCCGTGTCGCAAGCGTTGCTGTCTTACTTTCAGGAAAACGACGCGACCCGTATTTCCAGCGTAATTGGCCACGGCGCAATGCTGTCGGCGCCGAATGCTGCACTGGTCACGGGCGCCAACGTGCATGGGCTGGATTTCGACGACGGCCATACGCACGGTTCCGCGCATGCGGCTGGCGTCATATTTCCGGCAGTCATGGCGGTCGCGCAGCAGCAGAAGAGCAGTGCGCAGGAAATCGTGGCAGCGGTGGTATGCGGCTACGACGTGATGTGCCGTATCGCGGCGGCGATGCACCCTGAATCCGCACGGCGTGGATATCACAACACGGCACTCGCTGGCGTGTTTGGCGCCGCGGCGGCGGTATCCAATTTGCTGAAGCTCGATACTGCGCAAACCCTGAACGCGCTGGGGCTGGCAGGCAGTTTCTCCGCGGGCATTCGCGAATATCTGGACGAAGGCGCGGAGATAAAGCGCATTCATCCGGGCAAGGCGGCGCGCGATGGCATCATCTGCGCCGAATTCGCCAAGCGCGGCATAACCGGTCCGACCAAGGTGCTCGAAGGCCGTTACGGATTTTTTGCCACGCACGCGGCGCCGCACGTGAAATGGGCGCGGTTGTTTGATGGTCTCGGGCAGAGATATGAAATCAATATCGTCTATCACAAGCCGTATCCGTGTTGCCGGCATTACCATGCGGTAATCGACGGTATCAAGGCGCTGCAGAGCGAGCGGCGCTTTACGGCGGATGACGTCGAACATGCGGATCTCGGCATGTATGCGGTCGGCGTGAATGGCCACGATTACAAGCATTGCGACAGCCTGCTCGACGCGCAGATGAGCGCGCCAGTCGCTGCAGCTCTCGCGATTGTGCTGGGCGACGTGACTGCGACCATGTTTGTGCCGGAAACCCTGGATAGAAAAGACGTGCGCGCATTGATCGAGCGTTGCGATGCGCGTATCGATGACGAATGCGAACGCATTTATCCCGGCGTACGCTCGGGCTCGGCGAAGATCAAATTGCGCGATGGCACGTTGCTGGAGAAACGCGTGCTGGAACCGAAAGGCGAGGTCAAGAACCCGATGACGGACGCCGATCTCGAGTCCAAGTTCCGCGCGAACTGCGAGCCCATCATCGGGGATGCGCGTTGCGCGCGCATCCTTTCCCAGGTGTGGGAGTTCGACAAACTCAATAGCCCGGCGGAATTCTTCACATGGGGATGAGATTGGCCGGGCAGGTCTGCCTGATGTTGGCGATGACGTGGGTTGTCGCGGCGTCTGCCCAGAACTATCCAATCCGCGCGATACGCCTGGTGGTGCCGCTGGCGCCCGCCGGCGCCGGCGACATCGTGGCGCGGACGGTTGCCGCCAAGCTGTCGGAAATGTGGGGACAGCAGATCATCATCGACAACCGTCCGGGTGCCAACACCATCATCGGCACTGACCTCGTCGCCAAGGCCAAACCGGATGGCTATACCTGGCTGCTGGGAGTGCAGGGCAGCCTGGTGATCAACCCGGTGTCTTATTCCAAGCTCGCGTACGATCCGGAAAAGGATTTCGATCCCATCACCCAGATGACGGTGTACGGTTACGTGCTGGTGGTGCACCCGGCGCTGCCAGTCAAAAACGTCAACGAATTGATTGCGCTCGCCCGCGCACGCCCTGCGCAGCTCGCCTATGGAACATCCGGCAATGGCGGCTCTAACCATCTTGCGGGAGAATCGTTTCGCCTGGCATCAGGCGTGAAAATGAACGCCATCCCCTACAAGGGCAGCGCACCGGCGTTGACGGCATTGTTGTCGGGCGACGTGCCGGTGATGTTCGACACGCTGATCACGTCGATTCCGTTGCTCAAGGCAGGGCGGCTGCGCGCGCTCGGCGTGACTCTGCCGCGGCGCTCGCCGTCGTTGCCGGACGTGCCGACGATAGCGGAGGCCGCCTTGCGCGGTTACGAATTCACCGCGTGGCAGGCCATCGTAGTGCCTGCCGGAACGGATAAAGCGATCATCGGCAGGATACATTCCGACGTCGTCAAAGTGCTTGCCATGCCGGACGTGCGCCACAAGCTGGTCGATGAAGGCGCCAACGAGCTCGTGGGTTCCACGCCCGAAGCGCTCGGCCGCCTGATTCGCACGGACATCCAGAAATACCGCAAGCTGTACGCGGATGCCGGTATCCGCATCGAATAGGCAGACGTCAGGAAATTTCGATGTTCCGAAGCGGTACGTATTACTGGCCGCCGTGCCTGTCGCCGTCTGGCAAATCGCTATAATCAGAAATCGGCATGAGGGCAATGTCGTTTTCATGCCGTATCCGCGGGGGTGAAAATTGCAGTTCAGAATTTTGATGGCGGCAGCGCTGTGCGTGTTGCTGGCAATGTTCGGCGTAGCCGCTGCGGCCGATACTTATCCCCGGCACTCAGTGCGTTTGATCGTGCCTTATCCACCCGGCGGCGCGGGCGACATCGTGGGGCGTCTGCTTAGCTCGCGCCTCGGCGAAAATATCGGGCAGCAGTTAGTAGTCGACAACCGTGGCGGCGGCGCGCAACTGATCGCGACCGAAATCGCCGCCAAGGCGCCGGCAGACGGCTATACGCTGTTCCTGGCCAGTGCCACCCACAGCATCAATCCCGGGCTGCAGAAAAAGCTGCCGTACGACACGGTCAAAGATTTTGCTTCGATTTCGCTGGTCACCAGTTCGCCGCTGGTATTTGTCGCCAATCAGTCGCTGGGAATAAGTAATATCAAGGAGCTGGTCGCTGCCGCCAAAGCGCAGCCCGGGCGTATCGCTTATGCGTCCTCAGGGCCTGGTACCGGCGGCCATCTCGCGGTCGAGCTCCTGAGCTGGATGGCGGGTATCAGCCTGACGCACGTGCCGTATAAAGGCGCCGGCCCTGCCCTGATCGATGTGATCGCCGGGCAGGTGCAAATCATGTGCACCAGTCCGTTGCCGGCGATGCCGCACGTCAAATCCGGCAAGCTGCGCGCACTGGCGATGACCGGCAGTGCGCGTTCGCGCGCCGCGCCGGAAATTCCGACGGTTGCGGAGGCCGGCTATCCAGGATACGAAACCAGCCTGTGGTATGCGTTGCTGGCGCCTGCACGCACACCGCGCGCTATCATCAGCCGTTTGCATGATGAGACGGTGAAAGTCATCAAAGCGCCCGGCATGACCGAGCAATTGCTGGCGCAGGGAGCAGAACCGATAGGCAGCAGTCCGCAGGAGTTCGACGCGTATTTGCGCACGGAGATAGACCGCTGGACCAAGTTGATAGTTCGCGCGAATATTCGTTCCGAGTAGCAGCGCGGCCAATTGCAATAAATAGTTCTTTTGGAGAATCGCATGACTGGAACGGTACTGCTTTACGACCCGACGGCGCCGCGGCTGGAACGCGACGTACCGGCGCAACAGGTTCTGGCGGGGCTTGCCGGCAAAGTCGTCGGCTTTATCGACAATGCCAAACCCAATTTTAATTACCTGGTGGATGACATCGCGGAACTGCTGATGAGCAAGCATGGCGTCAGCCGCGTGCTGAAACGCCAGAAACGTTCGGCATCGGTGCCTGCGCCGGATGAGCTGATAAAAGAATTCGCCGAACAGTGCGACCTGGTTATCACCGGGTCAGGCGATTGAGGGTCTTGCACGTCGTGGAGTATCCACGACAGTGTAGAGATGGCGAAGCGCGGCCGTGCCGCATTGACCATCTGCTCGACTGCGTTTATCACGCTGGGCCGCGCGCAGGCGTCCGCACTCGGCTATGCCAAGCTGCCGATAGCCGTGATCCAGCATCCGTTTGGCATCCGCACGCGCGATGAAGTGCGTGCCATGGCGGACAAATGCGCAACCGAAGTGGTGCGTCTGTTGAGCGAAGGAACGGCGAAATGAACGATAAAGCAGTGCAAACGGCAGAGCGCGCCGCACTGGTCGAATGCGCCGACGATTTCGACGTCATCAACAAGCTTTACCGCGAACGGCGCTGGAGCGATGGTTTGCCCATCGTGCCGCCGACGGTCGAACGCGTTGAGCGCATGTTGCGGCACGCGCGGCGCCCGCGCGAAGGGATAGTGGCACGCATTGCGCCTGCGTTCGGTGCCGCGACCGTCGAGCGTATAGCCATCAACGCCGTGCTGGCGGGCTGCGATCCTGAGTACATGCCGGCGCTGATCGCCGCGGTGGAAGCCGTGGCGGATCCAGAGTTCAATTTGCAAGGCATACAGGCGACGACCAATCCGGTAGCGGTCTGGGTGATCGTCAACGGCCCGCTGGCGCAGGAACTGGAGGTCAACGCCACGTTCAATTGTATCGGTGAGGGTACATGGGCCAATGCGACGCTCGGACGCGCGCTGCGACTCATATTGCGCAATATTGGCGGTGCGCTGCCTGGTGAGATGGACCGTGCGACCCAGGGGCAACCCGGCAAGTACACGTTTTGCTGCGCGGAGAACGAAGTAGAGAGCCCCTGGGAGCCTTTGCATGTGGAACGCGGCATGTCGCGCGATCAGAGCACTGTAACGGTGGTGGGTGCCGAAGGCACGATGAACATGAACACGCATGCCAAGGACGCGGTCGATTTGTTGCGGGTGATTGCCGAAACCATGGTGCACCCAGCCAGCAACGAATACTGCCACGGTGGCGAACCGTGGCTGATGATCGCGCCGGAGCACGCGGACATTCTCAAGCGCGCCGGCTTGAGCAAGGCCGATGTGAAGGCGCGGCTGTGGGAATTGACCAAGATGCCGGCAAGACATATGGCTGCCAAGGACTTGCTGCGAGTGAAGAGCTCGCGCACCGAGGAACTGGGCGAAATAGGGCCAGACACGATACTCACGATTGCGCACAAGCCGGACGACATCTGCATCATGGTTGCCGGTGGACCCGGTACGCATTCCGTCTACGTGCCGTGTTTCGGCAATTCGCGCGCAATTACGCGTGTTATTGCCGCCGCGGGTTAGGGCGCATCCCGTAATTGGCCTTCGAGGTGTGCGGCGACAGTCGCGACATAGTCGCTGCCGGCATGCACGGTATGCAAGGTCCAGTCGGCGGTTCGCCCGCCAGGAATGCTTATCAGGCGTGGCAGGTCATCAGGACTGACCGTGACTTCAATCTGGTCCAGAGGCACGCGCAGGCCGTCACCAGTCGCTTTGACGACCGCTTCTTTGCGTGTCCAGCACGCGAAGAATGCGCGTTTGCGGTCCACCGGTGCGAGACACTGAAGTTCCGTGTTCTCGCGGGCAGAAAAGAAGCGCTCCGCGATGCCTTCATGAGTGATAGTGCGGGCTGTGTATTCGATATCGACACCTAACTCGCAATCTCGCGAAATTGCGTAAATCGCACGTTCTGCGGAGTGCGAAACGTTGAAATGCAATGGTCCCGGTGCCGCGGCGATATAAGGCTTGCCATGTGGCCCAAGGTTGAACTTGAGTTCTGCTGGCGTCAGACCGACGTGCCTCGCCAGCAGTATTCGCAGCATCGCCCGGGCAACGGCAGCGCGCCGCCGGTCGCGTTCGAAATACATGCGTCCTGCGCGCGTCTTTTCGTCAGGCGACAACAATTCAACGCACTGCTGCAGGTGATGATCCGGGATGTCCAGTGGCGCCAGCCAGACTTCGATGGCCGGATCGGCGAGCGTAATCTGCCATGGAATTTGCGCCAACGCGCCAGCCGGCCCGCCGTCAGACTTGCCTGTTGCCGGGCACTCGCTTACGCTAGCGCACGTTTCCATGATGTATCTGCGTAGTTGAACCTGAGCTTGCCTGCATGTTATTGCTGAAATTGCTGTCACGCCTGCCTTTGCGCTTATTGTACGCGCTTACGGACGTCCTCTATCTGCTGGTTTACCACGTCTGGCGGTTTCGACGGGCGCTCACACGGTTGAATCTGGAGCGCTCGTTCCCGGACAAATCCGCGCAAGAAATCGAACGCATCTCGCGCCAGTCCTATCGTAATGCCTTTGACATGGTTGCCGAAGTGACCAAGGGCGCTGTCATGGCACCGGAACAAGTGCGCAGCCGCATGCGCATACGAAACCTTGAAGTCCTGGCGCCTTATCTCGAATCCGCGCGGCCGGTTGTGCTGCTCGCTTCGCATCATTGCAACTGGGAGTGGCTGCTGCTGGCGAGTGGACTCGAACTCAAAGTCGGCGTGGATGCCGTCTACAAACCCTTGCGGGTCGCGGCTATCGACCGTTTCATGTTCGAGACGCGTTCGCGTTTTGGCGGCAATCCGATTGCAGTCAAGGATTTTCTCGGTGAAGTTCTGAAACGCCGCGGCAGCGCGCGCATCATCGCCCTGGTGGCGGACCAGACTCCGCCGCGCGAGGAAGAAAAGCACTGGACGCGTTTTCTCAATCAGGACACGGCGTTTTTTGTCGGGGCGGACAAAATCGCTCGCATCATCCGGTCGCCGGTCTTTTTTGTCGGCATAGTGCGCACGACGCGCGGCCATTACGAAGCGACTTTGCAGAAGCTGGCCGAGCCGCCGTATTCGCCGGAGGGCAGCGATATCATCGAGCACTATGCGCGGGCGGCCGAGGCGCATATCGTGCAGCATCCGGCCGACTGGCTGTGGATGTACCGCAAGTGGAAATATAAAAAGCCGCTCTACGCCTGAGACGTTTGCAGGCGGCCTTCGAGGTATTTCGCCAGCTCCGCTATCGTCGGGTAGTCGAAAAAATCGGTCACTTCAAGCTGGCCCGGATA
>CAMBSS010000174.1 GCA_945870465.1 Bordetella parapertussis
ATGATGGTGAACGACCTTGCGCCGGTGCTCGTGCATATGAAATCCGGTCGCCTGAGAGCCCTGGCCGTGGCGGGCGCGCAGCGCTCCGCGCTGTTGCCGGAGCTGCAGACGTTTGCGGAAGCCGGGCTGCCGGGCGTCGAATCGGCCTCGTGGTGCGGGTTGGTCGCGCCGCTGAAGACTCCGCAGCCCGTGATTGCGCGGTTGAGCGCGGACCTGGCGAAAATCGTCGCCAGCCCCGAATATCGCGACCGCCTCGCCAATGTCGGCATGGAGCCGATGTCCTCGACGGCGCAGCAATTCGCGACCTACATGCGCTCGGAAATGGCGCGCTGGTCGAAAGTCGCGAAAGCGGCCAACGTGCAGCTCGATCAGTAGCACTCGCGCGCGCGTCGCGAGCAAGGCAACGCGCGCCGCACATCGATAACGCATGGATTTCGAACTCACCTCCGAACAGCTCACGATGCGCGATACAGCGCGCCGCGTGGTGGAGCGCGAGCTGGCGCCGATACTCGAGCGCCACGATGCGCGGCATGCGCTGCCGAAAGACGCATTTTTGCAGATCCTGCAGATACTGGCGCCGCTGCGCCTGACGGCGCCGCGGATTCCGGAAGAAGCCGGCGGCGCCGGCATCACCATGCTGGATTACGGCATTATTTTCGAGCAGCTGCCGCCGCAGGTCGGCATGAACCTGCTGTCGCACGAAGGCTGCATCGGCAGGCTGTACGCGGAATGCTCGCCCGCGCAAAAATCGCGTTTCCTGCCGGACCTGATCGCCGGCCGCAAGATAGGTTGCACGGGCTCGACGGAGCCGGAAACGGGGTCCGACCCGCGCGGGATCAAGACTCGCCTGGTGCGCGACGGTACGAAACTGCGCCTGCACGGCCGCAAGATGTGGATCACCAATGCGTCGGTCTGCGACATCATGATCGTCACCTGCATCGATGCGCGCGAGCCCAAGAGCAAGCCGTCCGTGATCAAGGCGGTGGTCGAAAGGGGTATGGCCGCGTTCGAGACCCGCGAGATCGAAACCATCGGGCTGCAGCAGGGCTATCTGGGGGAAGCGCTGTTCGACGGCTGCGAGATCCCGCAGGACAACCTGATCGAGTCAGCCGAGGGCGGCACCGCCATTCTCAAGAAGAGCTGGGCGGTCAACCGGCCGCTCGTCGGCTTGCAGGCGGTGCATCTTGCGCAGTCGGCGCTCGACATGGCGCTCGAGTACGCCAGGCTCAGAAAGGCGTTCGGCAAGGCGATCGCCGGCCACCAGCTCATCCAGAAGAACCTGTCTGACATGGCCACAGCGGTAATGTCCAGCCGCCTGCTGTGTTATCACGCGCTCGCCATCATAGACAGGGGGGCGCCGGCGGAAGGCGCGTCGGCGATGGCCAAGCGCCACGCGCAAAACGCCTGCGAGCAGGTCGTGTGGGAAGCGATGAATATTCTGGGCGCGCTGGGCCTGGCGCGCGAGGCCAAGCTCGAGCGCATGTACCGCGATGCGCGGATGCTGTCCATTCCGGACGGCACCAACGAATTGCTCGCCTTGATACACGGCCGCGAACTGACCGGGGTGGGCGCGTTCAGGGATGCGCCGGCCACGCGCTGACGCAGGGGCTGGCCGACCCCCGATGGACAATTTTCTCGACAACGTGTCGGTCGTGGAACTCGGCGATCGACTTGCCGTCGGATTGTGCGGCGGCCTGCTGCAGCGCCTGGGTGCGGATGTAGTCGTTGTGGAACTGGCATCGGCCGCGCCCGCGCGCGATTCGAAATGGGCCCATCGATCGCTGCTCGCCGCCGGCAAGCAAATCCGGCCTGTCGATTGCGGCGAGCCACCGGGAATTGCACGCCTGGCGGATTTGCTCGGGAATGCCGATATCGTTTTGATTTCGTCGGACCGGGACGCGCCGCTTGCCGCCGCGTTAAGGGCCGTGCTCGACAAAGTCCCGGTGGTTTGCGATATCACGGCATTCGGGAACAGCGGGCCCTGCGCCGGCGCGGGCTATACGGATGCGATGATGCAGGCGATGGCGGGCCTGATGGACACCACCGGTTCCGCGGACGGGCCGCCGACCGCGACGCGGGTGCCGATCACCGAATGCGGCGCCGCCGTGTTCGCCGCCGCCGGCGTGCTGTGCGGTTTGCGCGGCACACAGATGGCGACGGCGCCGCAGCGCGTGGATGTCGCGATGTTCGATACCGCAGTCAGCATGCTGAGCACGTTCCTGCCCGGGCATTTTGCCGGCGCGGCGCCGCAGCGCATAGGCAACCGCCATCCTTCCATGTCGCCGTGGAATGCCTATCCCGCGCGGGACGGCTGGGTGCTGCTGTGCTCCGCGTCGAACGAGATGTGGAAGCGCGTGTGCGGCGTTATCGGGCGCCGCGATCTCGAGCAGGAGGCGCGTTTCGCCACCATGCCCGGCCGCGTGAAATTTGCGGACGAGGTGGATGCCACGGTCCTGCCATGGATAAGAGCGCACGTGGTCAATGAATGCGTGGAAAAATTCACCGCCGCCGGCGTGCCTTGCGGGCCCGTCTACAAGATGGAAGAGTTGCTGGCGGATACCAATCTGCAAGCGCGCGGAGCATTCGCGCGACTGCTTGATCCGGCATCCGGCGCGCAGATCGCGGTGCCCGGCCCGCTGATACGCGGCTCCCGCGCCTGCGGTCAGGCGCCCGCGCACATTCCGCAATCCGCGGCGTCAATCGGCGGTGCGCGCGCGAAGCCGCCGCGCATCGCGCAACACGCCAGTAAAGGTGAAGGCGTACTGGCGGGCATTCGCGTGCTGGAAATGGGCAGTTACACGACAGCACCGCTGGCTGCGCGAAATCTCGGGGCGCTGGGGGCTTACGTGGTCAAGCTCGAGCCGCCAGCGGGCGAACTCTCGCGGGCTTCGCCGCCGCATGTCGACGGGCAAAGCTACTTCTGCACGCTCAGCAACAGCGACAAGCGCTGCGTCGCTGTCGACTTGCAGACGGCCGAGGGAAAAGCGCTGTTCACGCAACTGCTGGCGCAAGCCGACGTGTTCGTGGAAAACATGAAACCCGGCGCGCTCGGGCGGTTTGGCTTCGGCCCGGCAGAGATCGCAACGATCAATCCAGCGCTGGTCTACTGCTCAGTCTCGGGTTTCGGCGCCGGCTCGCCGCTGGCGGGGCGCCCCGCGATGGATTCGACCATCCAGGGCATGGCGGGCGTCATGGACCTGACGCGCCAGGATGGGACGCCCTACAAGGTCGGCATCTCGATCTCCGACATCCTCGGCGGCCAGTTCGCACTGCTCGCCGTGCTGGCCGGGCTCGATTACCGCGAACGCACCGGCAAAGGGCAGTCCATCGACCTGTCGATGCAGGAAGTGTCGGCATGGCTGACGCAGGTTTACTGGAACGCGGACGGCGCCGGGCAAGCCGCCGGCAGCGTGGTGAAATGCCGCGACGGCTACGTTTATATCGAGAACGGCGATGCACACGGTGATGGGGTCGCGCAAACCTGTGCCGCCATGGGCAAGGCCGCAGCCGCAAAGCATTTCTCTGCGCGAGGCATGCCATGCGTGCCTGTCAATTCGGTGTCCGAAGTCGCAACCCACCCGCAGACGGTGGCGCGGGAATTGATCGTGCAGGGACTGTCCCGCGACGGCAGGGCGTGGCCTCTGCTCGCGTGCCCGATTCGATTGCAGCCGCTGCAGCCGGCCGTCCGCCGCGCGATCGCCGCGGTCGGCGCGGATCTCGCCGAGGTGCTGCGTGACTGGGGCATCGAAGATGAGGGGCGCGCGGCGGTCGATGACCAAAAGTTGCGTGCTTAGGTCCAGCAGCATGCGAACTTCCGGCGGAGACTTGCGGCAGTGAAGACCCTGATTACCGGCGGCGGCGGATTCGTCGGTCTCAATATCGCCGAAGCGCTGTTGCGTGCCGGGGACGACGTCATTGTCCTCGGCAATCAGGACCCGCCAGCCTATGCCATGGCGGCGCTCGGCCAGTTGCCCGGGAAGCTGGATGTGATCAGAGCCGATGTGTCCGATCGCGATGCGATCGATGCGGCATTCAGCCAAAGCCGGCCGCATCGTGTCGTGCACGCGGCGACGATTACGGCCGGAGCAGACCGCGAGCTGCGTGAATTCGACCGCATCATAGACGTCAATATCAAGGGCACGGCAAACGTCCTGCGCGCGGCGCTCGCATGCGGTGTCGGGAAATTCGTCTATGTAAGCTCGGGCTCGGTGTACGGCGAAGCCCTGCTTGGCCCCGATCCGCTGACTGAGCGCGAGTCGACGCCGGTTCCCGACACTTTGTATGCGATCACGAAATTCGCCGGCGAGCGCATCTGCATGCGTCTGCGCGGCAACGCCGGAATGCAAGTGGTGTGCGTGCGCCTGGGCAGCGTATTCGGGCCGTGGGAATTCGCCACCGGCGTGCGGGACACGCTCTCACTGCCCTTGCAGATCCTGCTCAGGGCGATGCGCGGCGAAGAGGTGCTCATCGCGCAAAAAGAGCCCGCGCGGGACTGGATATACAGCCGCGACGTGGCGGCCGGCGTCGCCGGCCTGCTGCAGGCGCCTGCGGTGCCGCATGCCCTCTACAATCTCTCTGCGGGATTTGTCTGGACCGAGGTAAGCAGGGCATGGTGCGAGCGCCTGCGCGCTGAGTTTCCGCACTTGCAGTTCAGGGCGGCAGCCGGAGGCGAAAGCGCCAACGTCGCATTCCTTGGCGGCGCCGACCGCGCGGCCATGCGCATCGACCGCCTGAACGCGGACACGGGCTTTCGCGCGGTTTTCGACGCGCAGCGGGCGTTTGACGATTATCTGGACTGGATACGCACGCACGCAGCATTTTTTGATGCGACAAAAACGGGGGCGGCAGGCACATGAGTGAGCAGCGAAAATTTCTGGTGAGCGTCAAGGTGCCCGTGCGATGGGCCGACCTGGATGCCAACGGGCACGTTAACAATGCGAAATATTTTACGTACTTCGAGCAGGCCCGCATCGCGTGGCTCGAAAGCCAGAACGCACAAAACGCGGCGGGGCAGGGGCCGGTGATCGCGCAGACCGGCTGCAGCTTCCTGCGGCCCATCCCCTATCCGGAGACGCTGGAAATCAGCGTATACGCGGGCGCGCCCGGCCGCTCGAGCTTCCCAACCTTCTATGAAATCGCGGGCGGGGCGGGCATAAAATACGCGGAAGGTCAGGCCGTCATGGTATGGGTCGACAGGGCCACCGGAAAATCCTGCCCCATTCCCGAAACGCTGCGCAAAACCCTGGAGTCCTGAATTGAAATTTTCAACTGAAGATATCGCATGGCAGAGCTGAGCGGAAAATGCGCGGTCGTCACGGGCGCATCCAGCGAAGGAGGCATAGGCCGCGCGATCGCTAAACGTTTCGCGGAGAACGGCGCAGCCGTGCTCCTCGTCGCCGAAGGGACTGAATCGCAATTGCAGGAAGCGCAGCGCGAATGCCGCGAGTCCTCTGCGGCAGGCCGGATCGAGTACGGGATTTTCGATTTATCGGCGGCAGGCGCGGCGGAGGCCATGATAGCGGAGGCGGCGCGCCTGTTCGGCCGCGTGGATATCCTCGTGAACAATGCGGTGTTCCGCACCGACTTCGATTTTGGCGACTACACGCACGACATGTTCAGCAAGGCCGTGGCCGTGAACATCGGGGCGCCGTTTTTTGCGAGCCAGGCGGTCGTGCCGCTCATGCGCCGGCAGGGCGGCGGCAGGATCATACATATCGCCAGCCAGCTCGCGAAAGTGGCGTTTGCGAAACGGGCGCTCTATGGCCTCACCAAGGCGGCGATCGTGCATCTCACCAAGTCCATGGCATACGAACTTGGGCGATATGGAATCAGCGTGAATTCGATCAGCCCGGGCCCGACCCTGACGCAGCCGATACTGAAGCGGCTCAATGCGGATCCGGCGCAGGCAAAACAGCGGCTCGACTCGTACGTCCCGATAGGCCGCTTCGGCGAGCCGGACGAGATTGCCGATGTTGCGCTGTTTCTGGCGACCACCTCCGCCACTTATTTGCACGGCGAGGACATCTGCGTGGACGGCGGTTATACGTCGCATTGACACGCGCCGGCCAGCGCATTTTTCAGTGCAAGGTATAACCGCCGTCGACCACGATGTTCTGGCCGCCCGGAAATTCCGGCGCCGCCGTGGCCAAAGAATGGTGGCTGAAGTAGCGCGCGGATGAAGGGGCGAAATCCGGCTATTCCCAGAGACGTTCCGGCAGCGGCAGGCCCTTGAGGTCTTCGGCGCTGAGAGGGCCGTCGGGCGCAATGCCGAAGCGTTCGAGCACGGCGGCAAGCTGGCGCACGTGCTGCGCCGAATGCCAGGTCGAGCGCTCGAATACTTCGTGCAATTGCTGCATGCCGTAAGACGTCGGCACTTCGCGCGCAAACGATTCGCCGGTTTTTGCCTTGTCCCACCAATCGTTCAGTCGCGCGATGACGCCGTCGCCGTAGCGCGCGATTTCGTCGCCGGTTCGGTACTTGTTCTCGTCAGCAGCCGGGATGTTCGTATTGCTCGGTGAGTATTCGACCTTGTCGATCACTGCGGTTATGTACGTCTCTGCAATGCGGAATACATGCTGGCCGAGCAGGCGGATCGGGCGATCGCGGTTGTCTATGACCGACTCGTTGATGCGCGCGGTGGGGAACTGGCGCATGTAACGCTGTGCCGCGCCCAGCACGAGAAGCCATTTTTCGAGGATGCGCTCGGGTGGCAGCCGTGAGTGGCCGGTGCCGTCGAGCCCCACGAACTTTGCCACGTCTTCCAGGCTTTGCGCCATGGTGTAGACGCTGCCTTTGGAGACTACGGGCACATTGCGCAGGCCGAGTTTCAGCAGGCGTTCACGGCCGCCGGCATCGTTGATTACGTCGACTGCTTCGAAAGCTATGCCTTTGCGCGAAAGAAACTCTTTCGCCCGGAGACAGCTGCTTCAGCCGGGTTGGGTGAAAAGAACAAAACGCTCGGGGGTTTTTTCCATTGGTGTCTCAGTGGTGGTGCGCGGGAATGGCGTGTGGCGACGAATCTGCGTATTAGATACTGCTGAAACGATTATCGCACGGCGCGGTGGCGGAATGTGTCAGTGGCACAAGTGGACCAGGCACAGCGCAGTTGCAATGTGCTGAGCGGCCAATTGCCTGACGGCGTCGCTGAAAAGTCGGCAACCCGCGAGGCGGCAGGACACCAATGGGGGCCGTGCAAAGGTCAAACTGCTGACTTATGCGGTGAAACCGCGGCAGACTTTGTGAATGTTCAGAATCAGAGCAAAATATCCGGTATAACGCCTATGGAGTCCTGATCATGTGTCCTGAATGGAGGCGGCAATGAATCGCTCACGCGCCCTTGAATTACTCACGCAGAGCAAGCCAACGCTGGCTGCGCGCTACGGAGTAACTCAGCTTGCCCTGTTCGGCTCCACCGCACGCAACAATGCGCGGAGCGATAGCGATATCGACATTCTGGCCGCCTTCGATGGGCCGGCAACATCGGAACGCTATTTCGGCGTCCAGTTCTATCTCGAAGACCTGTTCGGCCGCAGGATAGATCTGGTGACTGAAAAAGCCTTGCGCGCAGAACTGCGGCCGTTCATTGAAAAGGAGGCGGTGCGTGTCTGATTCCGCGCCGCGTGAATGGCGGTTTTATCTTGACGACATGATCGGCTTTGCCGAGAAAGTCATCGCCTATACCACGGGCATGGACCAGGCTGGCTTTGTTGACAGTGGCCTTAACTACGACGCCACCCTGCGCAACCTGGAACTGATTGGAGAGGCGGCGACCCATGTTCCGGACGCGGTGCGTGCGGCCAATCCGCAGATTCCTTGGCGCCTCATCATCGCCACTCGCAACCGGTTGATCCACAGCTATCTTGGCATCGACAACGATACTCTGTGGAGCATCATCCGCAGCGATGTTCCTGCCCTGCTTCCCAACATGCGCGACCTCAAAAAACAATCCGCGGGCTGAAGAAAACCGAACGCGCGCCTATCGTTGCGCCGTCGGGGCTATTGCACGCGCGCTGTAGCAGTATTCGCATCGAGAAGTAATATGGCAAAGAAACCAGAATCTGCCGTTGAGAAGTTCATTGCCCGCTGGCAAAAGGCTCAGCGGTTCTGAGCGCGCCAACTATCAGCTTTTTGTGCATGAGTTATGCACGCTGCTCGAACTCCCAACGCCCGACCCGGCACGCGATGACACGCGCGACAACGCTTATGTGTTCGAGCGCCGCGTTACTTTCCGGCATGGGGATGGCACTGAATCGCCTGGTTTTATTGACTGCTATCGCCGTGCGACGTTCGTGCTCGAAGCGAAGAAGGTCAAGCAAGGCCGGTGGCAAAGGATTCGACGATGCGCTGTTGCGTGCCCGTGGACAGGCCGAGCAGTATGCCCGCGCACTGCCGGCTACTGAAGGTCGCCCGCCGTTTCTTCTGGTGGTCGCCAGCAGGCGCAGCATGCCGACCTCACCGTGACGGGCATGTACAACGTACTCGAAAAATTGAAGACCGGCGAAGCGCTCAACGCGAAAGAGAAAGTCATTCACGAACACGGGCTGGTCGCGGTGTTGAAGACGCTGCACGACGAACTCGACCGAGCTGTGCTCGATGCTTATGACTGGAGCGATCTCGCGC
>CAMBSS010000175.1 GCA_945870465.1 Bordetella parapertussis
GGCCTTGCACGCGCGCGGAGTGAAACGCGTGCTCGCCATTGCGGCCGTCGGCGGCATCCGCAAAGACCTCGCGCCCGGTGTATTGGTGGTTCCCGACCAGATCATCGACTACACGCACGGGCGGTCAGGCACTTTTTTTGTGCTCGCCGATCGCGGCGTGCAGCACGTTGATTTCACGCTGCCGTATACTGCGGCCGTGCGCACGGCGTGCATCAGCGCCGCCCAACGTGCGGGCGAAACGGTGGTCGATGGCGGAGTCTATGCCGCAACCCAGGGGCCGCGCCTGGAAACTGCCGCGGAGGTCAATCGGCTTGAGCGCGATGGCGCCGACATAGTGGGCATGACCGGCATGCCGGAAGCGGTGCTCGCGCGCGAAATCGGCTTGTCTTACGCCACGCTGGCAATCGTCGTCAATCATGCGGCCGGCCGCGGCGCGAGCGCAGCAGGCATCACGACGGAAGACATGACGGCGATATTGCAGCAGGCGACGGGCAGGGTGCAACGCATACTCGAACAAATGGTGAAAGCGGATGGCGGTTAGAGAAGTCTTGAGAATGGGAGATCCGCGCCTGCTTGCGCGCGCGCAGCCGGTCGAAGAATTCGATACCCCTGAATTGCACGCATTGCTTGCCGACATGCAGGACACGATGGCGGCATTGGACGGCGCGGGACTGGCGGCGCCGCAAATCGGCGTCGGGCTGCAGGTTGTGATATTCGGCGTCGAGCAGAACCCGCGCTATCCCGACGCCGAAGAGGTGCCGCGGACGGTGCTGATCAACCCGACGCTGACGCCGCTGGCCAACGACACCGAGGACGGCTGGGAAGGTTGTCTGTCGGTCCCCGGCATGCGCGGGGTGGTGCCGCGCTACACGCGCCTGCG
Organism: Bordetella parapertussis; assembly: GCA_945870465.1. Next base: position 881 of record CAMBSS010000175.1, read on the forward strand.
CTACCAGGGATTCGACCAGTACGGCAAACCGATAGATCGCAGCGTCGATGCTTTTCACGCGCGTGTCGTGCAGCATGAATGCGATCACCTGATCGGCGTGCTGTACCCGATGCGCATCCGCGACTTCCGGCAGTTCGGGTTTACCGAGGTGCTGTTTCCTGACGAAGATATCGGGGACGACTGAGAATCCTGATTCCTGGATCCTGCCCTTAAGTCTGTAATTCCCGCACCAGGTCGCTTTCAAACTTGATGACTTTTTTCGGATCGCTCAGCGCCGGGCCGTTGATCAGGAACACGTCTTCGGCGCGGTCGCCGAGGGTATTGATCTTGGCGGTATACAGGTTGATCTGGTAGTCGACGAGACAGCGGCCGACGCGCGATAGCAGGCCCGGCCGGTCGCCAGCGATGATATTGAGCACTTTATACAGGCCGCGTTCGTCGGCCGTGATGCTGACTTCGGGCGTGATCGGAAAATGCTTCAGCTGGCGGCTCAAGCGGCCCTGCGCCGGCGGTTCGAGCGGCGTTTCGTTGGCGAGACGCAGGCCGAGTTCGTGCTCGACATAGCCGATCAGATCGCGGTATTGCGGCTTCTTGTTGTTGGGATCGAGGATAGCGAAGCTGTCCAGCGCGTAGCCGTGGCGCGTCGTGTAAATCTTGGCGTCTACGATCGAATAGCTGATGCGTTCGAAAAAACTGCAGATGCGCGCGAACAGGTCTTTCTGGTCGCGCACGTAAATCATGACCTGCAGGCCTTCGCCGGCGGTGGACAGGCGGGCCTTGACCACCGGCACCGGCGTATCGACGCGATAGTTGAGCAGCCGCGTGTGCCACGCGATTTCTTCGACGTCGTGGCGCAGAAAGTATGAAATGTCGAGCTGCGACCACAGTTTCTCGGCCGCGTCGTCCTTGATTGCGTAGAGCCTCAGCTTGGCTTTGACCGCGTCCTGACGCTGCTGCAGGTTGCTGTCGGGCGAATGGGTATCGCCGCTCAGGCGGCGGCGCGTCATCAAAAACAGGTCTTCCAGCAGCTTGGCTTTCCACCCGTTCCAGACTTTGGGGCTGGTGCCGCGTATGTCTGCGACGGTCAATATATACAGCGCGACCAGGTGGCGTTCATCGGCGACCCGCGCGGTGAACGCGGCGATGACATCGGGGTCGGACAGGTCCTGCTTTTGCGCGGTGGCAGACATCACCAGGTGATTTTCGACCAGCCAGGCGACCAACTCGCCGTCGGCGCGCGGCAGGCCGTGCTCGCGGCAAAACCTCAGCGCATCGACTTTACCCAGCAACGAGTGGTCGCCGCCGCGTCCTTTCGCGATGTCGTGAAACAGCCCCGCGAGATAAAGCAGTTCCGGATGAGCGAAGTCGCTCATCAGGCGGCTGGCGAGCGGGAACTCGTGGGCGAGCTCGGCTACCGCGAAGCGCCGCAGGTTGCGCACGACGTGGAGGATGTGCTCGTCCACGGTATAGACGTGATACAGGTCGTGCTGCATCTGGCCAACGATGCGTCCGAACGCGGGAATGTAGCGACCAAGGATGCCGTACTGATTCATGCGTTTGAGCTCGCGGACGACGCGTGACGGGCTGCTCAGGATCTGCATGAACAGTCGGCGGTTTTCCGGGACGCGCCGGAAAGCGGGATTGATGAGGGGGCTCGCGCGCCACAACGCGCGCAGCGTGACCGCCGTCATGCCTTTCAATTCGTGGCGCTGCTGCAAAATGACAAAGGCCTCGAGCATGGCGCTCGGTTCGCGCCGGAAGAGGCCTTCGTCAGTGGCTTCGAGTCGTTCGTTGCGGCTGTGGAAGCGCTCGTTGATTTTCTGGATGGCGCGGCTGCGTGACGGAAAAATCAGCGTGCCGAGGTTCTGCAGCACTATGGTGTTGAGCTGGCTGATTTCGATCGCGGTGCGGTAAAAGCGCTGCATCAGGTGCTCGCTCGCGCGGCGATGCGCGGTATCGCGCAGACCCATTTGCGTCGCCAGCGCGGTCTGCACGTCGAAGACAAGGCGTTCCTCGTGTCGCCGCGCCAGGTAGTGCAGATGTATGCGCAAGTTCTGCAGAAACGCCTCGTGCTTGCGCAGCAATGCGGCTTCGCGGCGCGTGATGATTTCGCGGTTGACGAGGTCCGACCAGCGCGTGCCGATGCCGGCTGCCTTGCTGATCCACAATATCGTTTGCAGATCGCGCAGTCCGCCCGCGGTTTCCTTGATGTTGGGCTCGAGATTGGTGTCGTGGTAGCGCGCGTGGCGCTGCTCCTGCTCGAGTCGCTTGGCCTTGGTGAACTGCGGCGCGTCGAGCTTGCGCAGGAATTCGCGTTCGAACTGGCGAAACAGCTTGCGCTCGCCAATGAGCAGCCGTGCTTCGAGCAGGCTGGTCTGGATGGTCACGTCCTGGGCGGAGAGTTCGGCGCACTCGGCGACCGTGCGCACGCTGTGCCCGACGTCGAGCCCGATGTCCCACAGCAGGCTGACGAATTGTTCGAGTTTTTCCGTCAGCGCCTCGTCGGCGGTGGCCGGCAGCAGTATCAGGAGGTCGATGTCGGAATACGGGAACAATTGGCCGCGGCCGTAACCGCCGACCGCGACAAGGGTAACGCCCGCGGGCATGTCGACGTGCTGCCAAACAGATTTCAGGATGCTGTCGACGAGCTGGCGATGCTCGCGCAGCAGCTTCGGCGCGGAGTGGTGTTCGAGATAGCGCTGGTGCAGCGCGGCGCGATTTTCGGTGAGCCGCCGCTTCAGCCGCGCGCTGGTCGATTCCGGCACCGCGGGTGTTGCGAGCGGCGGTTGTGCAGTGCTAGCCATGCCCGGCGTTGATAAACGCCGGCGGCGGCGGCGCGCCAGCGGACACCGTGAGCACTTCGTAGCCACTTTCGGTAACGAGCACGGTGTGTTCCCACTGCGCGGACAGGCTGTGGTCCTTCGTCACTATCGTCCAGCCGTCGGCCAATTGGCGGATGCCGGCGCGGCCGGCGTTGATCATGGGCTCGATGGTAAACGTCATGCCGGCTGCGAGTTGCATGCCGGTGCCGGGCCGGCCGTAATGCAGGACCTGCGGTTCTTCGTGAAATTTGCGCCCGATGCCGTGGCCGCAGAATTCGCGCACCACGCTGCAGCCATAGCCTTCGGCGCAGGTCTGGATGGTATGGCCGACATCGCCCAGGCGCGCGCCGGCGCGCACCTCGGCGATGCCGCGCCACATGCATTCGTAAGTGATGTCGCACAGGCGTTGCGCCTGCACAGCCGGCTGGCCGAGAAAATACATGCGGCTGGTGTCGCCGTGAAAGCCGTCCTTGATCACGGTGACATCGATATTGACGATGTCGCCGGTTTTGAGTTTTTTGTCGCCGGGCACGCCATGGCAGACCACGTGATTGACCGAGGTGCAGACCGACTTCGGGTAGGGCTGGTAACCGGGCGGCGCGTAATTGAGCGGCGCGGGCACGGTGTCCTGCACCTTGACCATGTAGTCGTGGCACAGCCGGTCAATTTCATTGGTGGTGATGCCGGGCTTGACATGCGGCGTGATGAAATCGAGCACTTCGGAGGCGAGGCGGCCGGCAATGCGCATTTTGGCGATTTCGTCGGCGGTCTTGGGCGGGGCGGTCATGGCGGAGGTGCGACTATACATGGAGATTTACTTAATCAAATCAAAAGGAGGCGGATTCTAGTCCAGTTTTCACGCGGCTCCAAACCCGGGGGCGCCGGGAGTCCGCGGCATACTGCCGGGGCAGGCGCCAGTCCAGATGCTGCGGTTGAGCAAAAACCATTAAGGATGATATAATTAGTGGCTGGTCTGAAACAAGTTCCCCGCTGAATTTATGGGGATTTCAGGCCTTAACTCGCACATCCGCCACAAGTCAGGGTGCTCGGCAACGAGTGTACGTGGGTGGATGGAGGCTTAACCCTAACTGGAGATTGTATGGCAACTACCATGCGTGAAATGCTGGAGTGTGGCGTCCATTTCGGACACCAGACCCGGTATTGGAACCCCAAGATGGCCCCGTTTATCTTCGGCCATCGCAACAAAATTCATATTATCAACCTCGAAAAGACGCTCGCCCTGTATCAGGACGCGCTGAAATTCGTGCGCCAGATGACTTCGAACAAGGGCGTCATCATGTTCGTCGGCACCAAGCGGCAGGCGCGCGAGATCGTCAAGGAAGAGGCGCTGCGTTGTGGCTCGCCATATGTCGATCATCGCTGGCTGGGCGGCATGCTGACCAACTACAAGACGGTCAAAGCTTCAATCAAGCGCCTGAAGGACATGGAGGTGATGGCCGAAGACGGTACGTTTGAAAAGCTGGTCAAGAAAGAGGCTCTCAACTACCAGCGCGAAATCGTCAAGCTCGAGCGCAGCCTGGGCGGCATCAAGGACATGAACGGCCTGCCGGATGCGCTGTTCGTGATCGATGTCGGCTATCACAAGGGCGCGGTCGCCGAAGCGAAGAAGCTCGGTATTCCGATCATCGCGGTGGTCGATACCAACCACAATCCGGAAGGCGTCGATTACGTGATTCCGGGCAACGACGATTCCAGCCGTGCCATCCAGCTGTATGCGCGCGGCGTGGCGGATGCGATTCTGGAAGGACGCAACCAGGTGGTGCAGGAAATCATCAGCGACGAAGAGTTCGTCGAGGTAGAGGACGCTCCAGCAAAGTAACCGAGGCAAACCCAAAAAGGGGCGTCAGCCCCTTTTTTTTAAGCAGCACCGGAGCAGCGGTGCGGCGGCCTCGCGCTGGTTGGGCGCAGGACGCAGCAGATGAAAATTGAAGTGTAATTTTTAAAAAGCTTGGAGTGGAAATGGCGGAAATCACCGCAGGTATGGTCAGGGAATTGCGCGACAAGACCGACGCGCCGATGATGGAATGCAAAAAAGCGTTGACTGAGGCGGGCGGAGATCTCGTCAAGGCTGAAGATATTCTGCGCGTCAAACTCGGCAACAAGGCGAGCAAGGCGTCGTCGCGGGTAGCCGCGGAGGGTATCGTTGCAGTGTTCGTGTCGGCGGACGGCAAATTGGGCTCGATGCTCGAGGTCAATTGCGAAACCGACTTCGTGGCCAAGAACGAGGACTTTCTCGGGTTTGCGAAAAAAGCGGCGGAACTGGTTGCCGCTAAAAATCCCGCCGACGTCGCCGCGCTGTCCGCGTTGCCGCTCGACGGCTCCAGCGTGGAAGCAGTGCGTACGGCGCTGGTCGGCAAAATCGGCGAGAACGTTTCGCTGCGGCGCTTCGCGTGCGTGGCGGCGGTCGGCAAGCTGGCGACATACATTCACGGCGGCGCCAAGGTCGGCGTGCTGATCGACATCGCCGGTGGCGATGACGCGTTGGCCAAAGACATTGCGATGCACATTGCCGCGATCAAGCCGATGGCGCTGTCGAAAGAGGGCATTCCCGCCGACCTTATCAAGCGCGAGCGCGATATCGCGGCGGCCAAGGCGGCAGAATCGGGTAAGCCGGCGAATATCGTCGAGAAAATGGTCGAAGGCAGCGTGCAGAAGATCCTCAAGGAAAAGACCCTGCTGGGCCAGCCGTTCGTCAAGGACGACAAGCAGACCGTCGAACAGGTACTGAAGAGCAAGGGCGCGCAGGTTCACGCCTTTTATCTGTACGTCGTCGGCGAAGGCATGGAGAAGCGCAAGGACGATTTTGTCGCCGAGGTCATGGCCCAGGCGAGCAAGGCCGGCAAGGAAGCGCAGCCCAACTGAGCCATGGCCAACCAGCCCGCACATAAACGCATATTGCTCAAGCTCAGTGGAGAAGCGCTGATGGGCGATGATGCCTACGGCATCAACCGCGAAACCATCGAGCGCATCATCTCGGAAATAGCGGAGGTCGTGGCACTCGGCGTGGAAGTGGCGGTGGTGATCGGCGGTGGAAATATTTTCCGCGGCATGGCGCCGGCAGCGGCGGGCATGGACCGCGCTACCGCGGACTACATGGGCATGCTGGCCACCATCATGAATGCGCTGGCGTTGCAGGACGCAATGCGGCGCATGAAGCTGGTGAGCCGCGTGCAGTCGGCGCTCAATATCGAGCAGGTGGTGGAGCCGTATATCCGCGGCAAGGCCATGCGCTACCTCGAAGAGGGTAAGGTGGTGATATTCGCCGCCGGCACCGGCAACCCGTTTTTCACGACTGACACGGCGGCGGCGCTGCGCGGGATGGAGATGAACGTCAGCCTTGTCCTGAAAGCGACCAAGGTCGACGGCGTCTACACCGAGGACCCCAAGACCCACGCCGACGCGATGCGCTACAAGAGCCTCACGTTCGATGAAGCCATCATCAAAAATCTGAAAGTGATGGATGCCACGGCGCTGACCCTGTGCCGCGACCAGAAACTGCCCATCAACGTATTCAGTATTTTCAAGCCTGGCGCGTTCAAACGCGTCGTCATGGGCGAGGACGAGGGCACGCTCGTGCATTGCTAGAGGGGAGTGCATATATATGATTGCCGACATCAAGAAGTCCACCGAAGAAAAGATGAAAAAAACCTTCGAGGCGTTGAAAAACGATCTCGGCAAGGTGCGCACCGGCCGCGCGCACACGGGAATTCTCGATCACGTAATGGTCGATTATTACGGGACGAAGACGGCAATTAACAGCGTTGCGAGCGTGAGCCTGCTCGATGCGCGTACCATAGCCGTGACGCCCTGGGAAAAGAACATGGTGGCGGCCATTGAAAAAGCTATACGCGATGCGGGTCTCGGGCTCAATCCGGCGACCATGGGCGAGACGGTGCGCGTGCCGATGCCGCCCCTGACTGAGGAGAGGCGCCGCGACCTGATCAAGGTCGTGCACAAGGAAGCGGAGGGCGCGCGCGTCGCCGTACGCAATATCCGGCGCGACGCCAACAATCATCTCAAGGACCTGCTCAAACAGAAGAAGGTTGCTGAAGACGAGGAGCGCAAGGCGCAGGACGACGTGCAGAAACTGACCGACCGTCATATCGCCGAAATCGACAAGGCGCTGGCCGCCAAAGAAGTCGATCTGCTGGCGGTATAGCGCGCTTGTGGCAATTCCCAGTTCCACCATCGCAATTCCCGCGACGGCCGTCACGCCGCGACATGTCGCCATCATCATGGATGGCAATGGACGCTGGGCCAAGCAGCGTTTTTTGCCGCGCATCGCCGGCCACCGGCGCGGAGTCGAAAACGTGCGCAGCACGGTGCGCGGATGTATCGAAAAAAGCATTGAATACCTGACGCTGTTTGCGTTCAGCAGCGAGAACTGGCGCCGCCCCGCGGATGAAGTCTCGTTCCTGATGCAATTGTTCATCGCGGCGCTCGAACAGGAGGTCGCGAAACTGCACGAGAACGGCGTGCGCTTCAAGGTGATCGGCGATTTGTCGCGTTTCGAGAAGCCGTTGCGGCGCCTGGTTGCCGATGCGGAAAGCCTGACCCGCGACAACACGCGGCTGACGCTGACGATAGCGGCAAACTACGGCGGACGCTGGGACATCATCCAGGCTGTCGCCCGCATGCTCAAGGACCAGCCACAATTGGCTGCCGGTTTCGCTGAAACCGACCTGCAGCCTTATC
>CAMBSS010000176.1 GCA_945870465.1 Bordetella parapertussis
CAGAAAGTATTGGCCAGCACCAGGACCCACGCGAGCGGCACCACCTGTTGTTGATGCGCGGCGAACGCCATCGGGATGCCGAAGCCGAACGCCACGCCGAGCCACGCCTGCGGCAGCCAGAACACGCGCTTCAGAAACGGATAAATCACCGCGAGCGCCAACGCGATCATCGACAGCTTGACGACCAGCCAGTTCAGCTGCAGCACCAGCAGGAAGGACAGCAGGACGAGGATGCCGGCCAGCAGCAAGGCCTCCTGCGGGGAAATCAACCGCGCGGCAAGCGGCCGGTCTTTGGTGCGCTCGACGTGGCGATCGAAATCGCGGTCGGCAAAATCGTTGATGACGCAGCCGGCCGAGCGCATCAGCACCACGCCCAGCACGAAAATGACCGCAACCACGGGGTTGGGCGAGCCGAGCGACGACAGCCACAGTCCCCACAGCGTCGGCCACAGCAGCAGCAATATGCCGATCGGCTTGTCGAGCCGCATCAGCTTTTCGTAGATGTCGAGTCGCTCTTTGAGTTTCATGGCGCTAGCGCAAGGATAGCGGGAAGAAACACTTCCGTCACGAGCAATGGCGAACCGGCTAAAACGAATAACGAGCGCCGCGCCCACAACGATACGGGCGGCTCGTCAACGAGGCTTTGCGCCCGCTGGTACAGCGCGTGGCTACGGTTGAGCTGGCGAAAGCGCAGCGGAAAACGCCTGATTCGCGGGTCGGTAAATAACGCCGCACCGAGCGGCCGCGTGCCTAACCCCGACAGCATGCGCCACGCTCCTTTCAAAGCGCGCGGCGCGACCACCGAATGCGCGAATACCAGCGGTTGGCGTCCGCAATTGAGGCTGATTTCCCGCACCATGCAGTCCGCGTCCGCGCGCACTCCGATGACGGCGCGTTCGTCGCGCCGCGCCGCAGCCAGACGCTGCGACAACACGTCGAGCCGGAAATTTTCACAGCGCAATTGGATGCGGCACGTCAGCGAGCCGCGATCCAACAGCCATCGCCGCAAACGGACATCCCCGCAGGCGGGCAACGGGTGCCACAAAGTATCGGTTATTTTCATGCAATATCGGTTTCCCGCCGTCATTATCGCCTACGCAACGCGTTTGTCCGTCACGGACATCTAAACGCGCAGATATTGCTGTTTGCCACCCAGCCAGCGCTGCAGATGCCGCTCGGCGACGGCCGGCTGATCGCGCAGCAAATCAAGTGAGGTACGGCGCGCGGCATCGAGCAAATCCACATCGGCATCGAGATCGGCAAAGCGCAGCATCGGCACGCCGCTCTGGCGCGCTCCCAGCAATTCTCCCGGACCGCGCACGCGCAGATCGTGCTGCGCAATTTCAAAACCGTCGTTGCTTTCGAAAATGATTTTCAGCCGCTCACGCGCGAGTTGCGATAGCGGTTGCTGAAAAAGCAGGATGCAGGTGCTGGCACCCGCGCCGCGGCCCACCCGGCCGCGCAACTGGTGTAATTGCGCGAGCCCCATGCGCTCGGCATTTTCTATCACCATCAGGGTTGCGTTCGGCACGTCGACGCCGACTTCGATGACCGTGGTTGCGACCAACAGCTGCAACTGGCCGTTCTTGAACGCCTGCATCACCGCCTGCTTTTCCGCCGCGGCGAGCCGGCCGTAGACCAGGCCTACTTTCAGCTCGGGAAAGGTCGCCTCCAGCCGCGCATGCGTATCGAGCGCCGTTTGCAACTGCAGCACCTCCGACTCTTCGACCAGCGGGCACACCCAGTACGCCTGGCTGCCGGCGACGCACGCATCGCGTATGCGCTGGATCACCTCGTCGCGCCGCGTATCGGCGACCAGGCGCGTTGCGATCGCGGTGCGGCCAGGCGGCATTTCATCGATGACCGAGACGTCGAGATCGGCGTAATAACTCATGGCGAGCGTGCGCGGTATAGGGGTGGCGCTCATCATCAACTGATGTGGCTGCGCCGTGGTGCCTTCGCGGGCGCCTTTCAAGCGCAGCGCCAGACGCTGGCGCACGCCGAAACGATGCTGCTCGTCGACGATCGCAAGACCCAGCTTGCTGAACTCGACATCGTCCTGAAAGAGCGCGTGGGTTCCGATCGCGATCTGCGCTTCGCCTGATACGATCTCGCCCAACACTACGCGTTTCTGCTTCGCCTTCAGATTGCCGCTAAGCCACACGACCTTGATACCGAGGTCGCTCAACCAGCCGGTGAATTTGTTGTAGTGCTGCTCGCCGAGGATTTCGGTCGGCGCCATGATCGCCACCTGATAGCCGTTTTCCAATGCTTGCAGCGCGGCAAGTGCCGCTACCACCGTTTTCCCGCTGCCGACGTCGCCCTGCAACAGGCGCTGCATCGGATGCGGCCGCGCGAGATCGCGGCGGATTTCGTCTGCCACCTTCAACTGCGCGCGCGTCAGCTTGAAGGGCAATTGCTCAAGCAGGACGGTGGTGAGTTTTTGTTGCGCCGGCAGCGCGGGCGCGCTGACGGTTTTACGGTGGTCGTAATGTATGCGCATCGACAACTGCTGCGCGAGCAATTCATCGAACTTGACGCGGCGCCACGCCGGGTGCGTGCGGTTCTGCAACGCGCCCTGCGCCGTGGCAGGCGGCGGATGATGCAGAAAGCTGACGCTTTCGCGGAATCCGGGCAACCTCAATTCTTCGAGCAGCGCCGCTGGCAAGGTGTCGGAAAGGTCACTGGCGGCGAGCGCGTCGCGCGCCAGGCGCTGCAGGTTGGCCTGGCTCAGGCCCGCCGTGGTCGGATACACCGGCGTCAGGGTTTGCGCGATCGGCGTATCTGCGTTCACCACGCGATACTTCGGGTGCACCATCTCTGCGCCGAAAAATCCCTGGCGAATTTCCCCGAACAGGCGCACGCGCGTGCCGGGTGCCAGCTGCTTCACCTGGCTGCCGTAAAAATTGAGAAAACGCATGGCCAGCACGCCCGACTCGTCTTCGACCGTACACACCAGCTGGCGCTTGGGCCGGTACTTGATCGCATTGTCGGTGACGACTCCCTCGACCAGTGCGGGCGCGCCCTCGGGCGCTGCGCTGATGCGATGAAGCTTCGTTTCATCGTCGTAGCGCATGGGCAGGTGCAGCACGAGATCGAACTCGCATTGTATGCCCAGCTTGGCGAAAGCGGCGAGGATGACTTTGCCATACTTCGCGAGCGACGCGTGCGTGACAGGCGCGGGATCGCGGCGCTTCGGTTTGGCCTTTTGCGCCGCCTTGCGCTTCACGCCGCCGGCCTCATGCCAGATTCATATGGGCATCGACAAATCGCGCGGCCAGCGTATCGCGTCCGTCCGGATTGAACAGGCCCATGCCGCTGCCCCAGCGTATCGCCGGCGAACAAGTGCCTGTCGCCTGCAGCGCTTGCGCAATGTGAATCGCCTGTTTCATCGTTTCTCCAATTGGTTAGGGACGTGGAACTGCGCTATGATGAAGCCTGCACGGTCGGAATTCAATCGCCGCCGCCGCACACTTTCCCCATCCCCGCGCGTGAATCCCGCTGCCCTCACCCATTTCGAACGCCTGCTCGCGGCGAACCGCGACGGTGCCGTACTGCATTTAACCAAACACTGCGCTGGACAACGCAGGCAGACGGTTCAGCGCCTCCCGCATGGCTGAAACCAGAACCCTGCGCCGCCTGATTACCGGCGCGCCGCTGGATCCCCTCGATTCCGCCACCCGCAAGAACGTCGCGCTGGTTGCTTTTTTTGCGTGGGTCGGACTTGGCGCCGACGGTCTCTCATCTTCCTGCTACGGTCCCGAGGAAGCTTACCTCGCGCTCGGCAGCCACACGCATTTCGGGCTTTATCTCGCGGCGGCGATCGCCATCACCGTGTTCATCATTTCGCTTGCCTACAACCAGGTCATCGAACTGTTTCCGAACGGCGGCGGCGGTTACAAGGTGGCGACCAATCTGCTCGGCCCGCATGCGGGACTCGTCTCCGGTGCCGCGCTCATCGTCGACTACGTGCTCACTATCGCGATTTCCATTGCCAGCGGCACCGACGCGCTGTTCAGCCTGCTGCCCTTGGGCTGGCATGGCTACAAGATCGGGATCGGGATTGGCGCCATTATCGCGCTGGTCGCCCTCAATCTGCGCGGCATGAAGGAAGCGATCAAATTTTTGCTGCCGATCTTTGTCGGCTTCGTGATCGTGCACGTGTTTCTGATCACTTACGGCATCTACGCGCACGCCGACCGTCTGCCGGCGCTCATTCCCGACACGCTCAACGAGACGGCGGGCCTCGCGCGTGATACCAGCTGGATTTTCGTGGTTTCGATAATCCTGCTTGCGTACTCACAGGGCGGCGGCACTTACACCGGCCTCGAAGCCGTTTCGAACAACGTCAATACGCTCGCCGAGCCGCGGGTTGCGACCGGCAAATGGACCATGTTCTACATGGCGACCTCGCTCGCCTTCACCGCCGGCGGCATCATGTTGCTCTACCTGTTGTGGGACGCCACGCACAGCCCGGGACAAACGCTCAACGCCGTGGTATTCAAATCCATCATCGATCACCTCGATTTCGGCGGCCCGGCAATCAATGGCGCCGCTCTGATCGGTGTACTCGTGCTCGAGGCCGGACTGCTTTTCGTCGCCGCCAATACGGGATTTCTCGGCGGTCCCGCGGTACTTTCGAACATGGCGGCCGATTCGTGGGTGCCGCGCCAGTTTCGCCAGTTGTCCAACCGGCTGGTCACGCAGAACGGAATCGTGTTGATGGGCGCGGCCGCGCTGGCAGTTCTGGTATGGAGCGGCGGCAGCGTCACCCTGCTGGTGGTGCTCTACAGCATCAACGTGTTTCTCACGTTTTCGATTTCATTGTTCGGCCTGTGCGTCTACTGGGTGAAAAACCGGCGCGTGGCGAAAAAATGGCTGTGGCGCTTCCTGCTGTCGGCAGCGGGTCTCGTGGTGACCAGCGGCATTCTGACAATACTCGTTTTCGAAAAATTCGGCACCGGCGGCTGGGTCACGATTCTTATCACTGGCGGCGTCGTCGCCGTCTGCCTGGCGATCCGCTGGCATTACAGCGCGACGCGCGAGCAACTGCGCGAGATCGACAAGCTCTTTTCGGGACAGCCGATGCAGCAGGATGCGGCCAATCCGCCGGCGCTCGACCCGCAACTGCCGACCGCGGTGTTTTTCGTCGGCAAGAACCGCGGCGTCAGCATGCACGCGCTGTTGTGGGTGCAGCGGCTGTTTCACGGGCATTTCAAAAATTTTATTTTCCTCAGCGTAGGCGAAGTCGACGCCCAGAGCTACGACGGGCAGGGCGCGCTGCGCACGCTGCGCTATGAAATCGAAAACTCGCTGCGCTACTACGTCAATTTCTGCCACAGCCACGGGCTCGCCGCCAAGTCCTGTCTCGCGTTCGGCACCGACCCGGTGGAAGAGTTGATCAAGCTGTCCGACCAGGCAAGCCGGGAATTTCCCAACAGCGTGTGTTTCGCCAGCAAGCTGATTTTTGCGAGCGAATCTTTTTTCACGCGCTGGCTGCATAACCAGACCGCTCTCGCCATCCAGCAACGGCTGCACATCATTGGACAGCAGATGGTGATACTGCCGATGAAAGTCGCGTAAACCTCGACTGCACGGCGGCTGGTTTACGTGCGCGAGTACGAGCGGACAACGCTGCGCTGTTGCCGCTCAACTCGCGCGGGTGGCAGGTCTCAGGACGGGAGTTTTAAGACGTACTTGGCGAGGATGTTGCGCTGAACTTCACTGGAGCCGCCGTAGATCGTGCCCGGCCGCGCATAGTAAAACGGGCTCAGCAAATCGACTTTGGCGCCATCCACCGTATGCTCGCCCGGCATGGCGCCGTATTCCTGCCCGGTTTCCAGCAACAAGTCGGTCAGTCGCTGCCACGATTCCATCGCCCAGATCTTGAGCATGGACACTTCCTGCCCGAGTTCCTCGCCGCGCTTCACGATCTCGACATAACGCGCATACAAGGACCCGAGGTCGTCGAGGTCCAGCTTGAGCGCGGTGAATTTGTCGGCGAAGCCCGGATCATCGAACAGGCCTTTGGCGCGCGCCAGTTGCTCAAGCCGTTTCAACGCGTACTGCGGCCGGCGCGGGCTGCCGATGTTGATACGCTCGAACGACAACAGCGCTTTGGCGACCGTCCAGCCTTTGTTGAGCCCGCCGACCAGGTTGGCTTGCGGCACGCGCACGTTTTCGAAAAAGACTTCGCAGAATTCTTCGTGGCCGGCGATATTGCGGATCGGCCGTATGGTGATGCCCGGCGCTTTCGCGTCGATCAGTAAAAAGCTGATGCCCTCCTGCTTCTTGCCTTCCTTGCTGGTGCGCACCAGCGTATAGAGGTGCGTCGAGTCGTGCGCTAGCGTGGTCCAGATCTTCTGGCCATTGACGATGAAATCAGTGCCATCGGGCACCGCGGAAGTCGCAAGACTCGCCAGGTCGGAACCGGCGTTGGGCTCCGAATAGCCCTGCCCCCAGATGTGTTCGCCCGACAGGATTTTCGGCAGATAATATTTTTTCTGCTCGGTGCTGCCGTATTTCATGATGATGGGGCCGACCTGCACGATGCCGTGGTCGGGCACGCGGGTGACCCCGTACTGCTCCTGCTCTTCGAGCAGTATGAGCATCTTGCCGGTGTCCAGCCCCATGCCGCCGTATTCGCGCGGCCAGCTGGGCGCGACCCAGCCATGGGTATACAGAATCGAGTACCACTCCATCATCTCCGCGAGCCGCGCGCGCCGCAGGATGAACCGCAGGTGCGACGGGTAGTGTTGAGCAAAGAATTCGCGCGCCTTGGCGCGAAACTCGTCGTCGCTGAGCGAACTGAAATCAGGTGGCGTCATGGCGCTTGGCGGCTATTCGCCGGCGGCCGCGGCGAGTTCGGCATATCGCCGGCGGTGCAGCGCCGCATTGCCCAGCCATGCCGACAGCGTCATGGCGCGTTTGAGGTAGAGCCCGGCATCGTATTCGTCGGTGAAGCCGATCGCGCCGTGGATCTGGATCGCTTCGCGCGTGATGCGCAATCCCGCTTCCGAGCAGCGCGCCTTGACGCGGCTCGCCATCGCGCCGCGGCGCGCGCCGGAAGCGCCCGCATCGAACATCGCAACGGCATCGCTCAACACCGCGGACGACAGTTCGCGCTGGATATGCAGATCGACCGCGCGGTGCGCGAGCGCCTGGAAACTGCCGATGGGCTTGCCGAACTGCACGCGCGTTTTCATGTAATCGACGCTCATGTCGAGCGCGCGGCCCATCACGCCGGACATCTCGGCACTCGCCATCACCAGAGTGGTGTCGAGTGCCGCCTGCAACGCGGCGCCCGCGCACGCCGGCGACGCGAGAAGGCTGCTTTTGGGCACTACTACATCGTTGAGCTTCAACATGCCGGTCATGCGGCCGTCGGCGAGCGGCTGCAGATCGAGCGCAACGCCTCCGGTGTTCGCCGGCACCCAGTAGAGCGCCAGCCCGTCCGGCGACTGCGCGGAAACCACGTAGCCGTCTGCACCCGCGGCGCCGGCGACGAAGCTTTTGCTGCCATTCAACTTGATTGCCGCCTCAAAAGGTTCGGCGCGCATCGCCGTTGCCGCGGTGTCGAGAGAGCCTGCCCGCTCCTGCCACGCCAGCGCGGGAATCGTCGCGCCGGCAACCAGGGCTTCGAGCAATTCACGTTTGAGCGCTTCGTTGTCACCGCGCGCGATGGCTTCGCCCGCGAGCACTGCGGCAGCTGTGAGGGGCTCAGGCGTCAGCGCGCCGGCAGTGCCCGCGGCGACTATCGCCATCTCGGTGCAACCGAGACCCAGCCCGCCGTATTGCTCGGGCACCAGGATGCCGAGCCAGCCGAACTCCGCCATTTGCTGCCATACCGCGCGCTCGAACCCCGGCGTGGTATCGCGCAATTTGCGGACACGTTTGATATCGGTACCGCGCTTGGCAAAATCCGCGACGCTGTCGCGCAGCATGCGGGCGTGCTCGGTGCCCGCTGCTGCATCAGGAGAATGGGTAGACAAGTCGCTACTCCGCCTAAGTGGTTATCTATCTATTCTTGATGGCGCATCACGCGACCAGTGTAAGGCTTGGTTTCGCGCAAATTGGAACAGGGTGATGGTGTGTAGTTTACTGCCAAACTGTTCGCTCTTGGGGCCAAATAGTCATGCTGCGGGTATCAACGGTTCACGGCATCACTGCGTGCAGCGTAGGCTCTCAGTTGGTCCAAGGTTTGATCACGTCCAAACCCAGATCTGCAAAATCCCGACCATTGCGCGTGACCATACTCAAGCCATGCTGCGCGGCGGTTGCACCCAAAAGACTGTCAATGGCTGACAATGGGCGGCCTGCGGCGGCCACCAATCTGCCCCAGCGGT
>CAMBSS010000177.1 GCA_945870465.1 Bordetella parapertussis
CTGCGGGCAGCAAAAGAACGCCGTTGCCAAAGTGCTGTACCACCACCTCGGTACCGGCAAAGCGGTATTCTTTGGGCAGCCGAACGGCTTGACTGCGGCCCGATTGAAAAAGGCGTGCGGTGTCCATGATAGCCCTCCTAAATTGATAGCTATCAATGATAGTCACCAATCGTCAACTTGTCCACTATAGCTTTTGATACAGCTATTCGAGCACTTGGGGTCCGGGCAGAACCGGAACCGAAGCTACGAAATAGCCTTCGGAATCACGCTCAACAACAACATCGAATTGTCTGGTCATAAGCACCCCTCGGTTCGAGAGATTACGCTTGGGCGAACAATGAAGTAAACCGTTTCCAGACTTTCATCGGTGACGAGAACGTAGGGTGGGAAACTGGTTGCCCACCCGGGAATTGCCCTACTTCGCCAGGTCCTTCATTACCGCATAAAGCTGGTTTTGCGCCTCGAACCCGATACCGGGCCGATCCGAGAGCTTGAGAAAGCCGTTTTCGACCCTGGCGTCGTCGGCAAACCCGGCAAAAACGCCGAAAACATCGGGATAGGCTTCGCAGCCCCCGAGGCCGAAACCGCCGACGATGGCGAGCGTCATCTGGTTGCCGCCGTGGGGGAAGATGGAATGGCGCTGCCACTTGTGGCGTTTGAGCATTTCAAGCGTGCGCGCGAACTGCACGATGCCGTACGACTGCGGCACGTCGATCTGGATGATGTCGCGGTCGGGACGCATACCGCCGAAGCGCACGAGGTTCTCGATGTCCTGCGTTGAAAACAGGTTCTCGCCGGTGCCTATCGGCGAATCGTAAACCGACGCAACGTCGGCGAGCAGCGCGTAGTCGAGCGGATCGGTCGGTTCTTCGAACCAGCGCAACTTGAACGGCTTCAGTGCCAGCGCATACGCCAGGGCACGCGAACGATTGAATCCGGCATTGGCATCGACCGCGAGTCGGTCGCTGGCGCCGACGATCTTGATCCCCGCTTCGACCCGCTTCACGTCCTCTGCAATGTCCATGCCGCCGACCTTGATCTTCATGGTCGTATAGCCTTCGTCGAGGCGCATGCGGATTTCATCCTGCAGCTCCTTGATGCCCTTGCCCGGCGAGTACCAACCGCCACCCACATAGCAAGGCACCTTGTCAGGCACTTTGCCATCGTTGTATTTGTCCGCGAGCACCGCATGCAGCGGTTTATCGGCGATCTTGGCGACGGCGTCCCAGCACGCAACTTCTATGGTGCCTATCGCCACCGAGCGCTCGGTATGCCCGCCCGGCTTTTCGCGCTGCATCATGCAGGCGAGGATTTTTTCAGGATCGAGGTTGTTGCCCGCCGCGTTGAGCAAAGACTCCGGCGGCGCTTTCATGATGCGCGGAATGAGACGGTCGCGCATCTGCGCGCCGCAGGCATAGCGTCCGGTCGAATTAAACGCGAAGCCTGTGACCGGCTTGCCGCCGCGCATCACATCAGTGGTCACCGCGACGACCGACGTCGTCATTTCGCTGAAATCAAATACCGCGTTGCGTATGGCCGAATTGATCGGTACTGCCACTTCTTTTATCGCTACGATGCGCACTATTCGATGCCCTCCTTAGCTTCTAAAAACCGGCAATGAGCAATGGGGAATGGGCAATACTCCTTACCCATTGCCCCTCGCTCGTCACCCATCGCCGCAACAACTATTCCACCTTGATCGCCGCGTCCTTGACGACCTTGCTCCACTTCGTAACTTCGTTTTTGATCTGCGCGGTGAACTCAGCGGGCGTACTGGCAACAATATCGAAACCCAGGGCGACCACACGTTCTTTCACGTCGGGCTGGGAGAGGATTCTGGCGATTTCACTATGCAGTTTTTGCACCACCGCTTTCGGCGTACCGGCAGGAACCAGCATGCCTTGCAACGTATCGCTTTCCTGGCCCGTGAATCCCGCTTCCGCCATCGTCTGCACGTCGGGCAGCGCAGCGGAGCGTTGCGCACTCGTAACAGCCAACGCACGCAACCGGCCGCCCAGAATATGCGGCGTGGTAGGCGGCATCGCCGTGCAGCCCAACGGCACCTGATTGCCGATAACCGCGGCAACAGCCGGACCAGCACCTGCATACGGCACCGTCGTAACATCGAGCTTGGCCGAGACCTTGAGCAAGCTCGCGCCGAGGTCAGGCGTTGTACCTATACCCGGCGTCGCGAAGCTGAATTTTTTCGGATTGGCTTGAATCAACTTGATCAGCTCCTGCATTGACTTCGCGGGAACAGACGGATGCGCGGTATACACGTTCGGCGATGCCGCCATGTTGGATACCGGCACAAAGCTCTTGAACGGATCGTAGGGAATCTTCGCGTAGAGGCCCGGATTCACGACAAAACTCGAACTCACCACCACGATGGTGTAACCGTCAGACGTCGCATTCGCCGCCATGCCCATGCCGATGTTGCCGCCAGCGCCGGCGCGGTTGTCGATCACCACCTGCTGACCCATGCTTTCGGACAGCTTGATGGCAACGATGCGCGCTATCACGTCTGTCGGGCCGCCGGGCGCGAACGGCACAATCATACGCACCGACTTGGTCGGATATTGCGGCTCGGCCGCATTGGCCGACGCTGCCACGAGTGCTGCGATGGCCAAACCCGCCGCATGTTTTTTAGTTGTTTTCATTTGCTTCTCCTCAAAAGACTCAATCCACAATCCTCAATCCTCGATCCTGCCCTTACTGCTCCACCTTCAGCTTCGCATCCTTGATCACCTGCGCCCAGCGCACGATTTCCGCTTTGACGAAGTCGCTGGCCTGCTCGGGCGTGCTCGCCATTGGCTCAAAGCCCGATGCGTGCATTCTCTCTTTTACATCCGCCGTATCCGCGGCCTTGACCCACTCTGCATTGAGCCGCAAGACTATATCGCGCGGCGTGCCGGCCGGCACTGCTATTACGTACCAGGTGATCACTTCATAATTGGCGATGCCCGCTTCCTTCGCCGTCGGCACGTCGGCCAGGTAGGGCAAGCGCTCCGCAGCCAGCACGGCAAGCGGTCTCACCCGCCCTGCCTTGATATGCGGCAACGTCGGTGGCACGCCGATGACGACCATGTCGACGTGGCCGCCCATCATGCCGACCATCGCTTCGTTGGACCCCTTGTACGGAACGTGGACCATATCAAGTCCAGCGAGGCTCTTGAACAATTCGCTGCCCAAATGGTTGGACGTGCCCAGCCCGCCCGAGCCGAAATTAAGCTTGCCGGGCTTAGCCTTCGCGAGCTGCACAAGTTCCTTGAGCGTCTTCGCCGGCACCGAAGGATGAACCAGCAGCACATTGGGAATCTGCGCGATCATCGAGATTGGTATGAAATCCCTGACCGGGTCGTAACCGAGCTTGGCATACAAGCTGGGGCTGATCGAGAGCGACGGCGATGCCAGCACGAACGAATAGCCATCGGCTGCCTGTTTCGCCGCGTATTCGGTGCCCACGTTGCCGCCCGCGCCGGGGCGGTTTTCCGGCACGACTGGCTGGCCAAGCTGGGCTGCGAGCTTCTGCCCGATGATGCGGCCGAGGATGTCGGTCGGGCCGCCCGCCGGAAACGGCAGAATGAAGCGTAGCGGTTTTACCGGGTAAGTCTGCGCATACGCGGGCAATGCCAGCGCTGCGGCGACGGTACACGCGCCGGCCATCAGCTTGATTTTCATATGCTCCTCCGCTCGGTTTCGGTCGCCTCCGGCAGGCGTGGCAGTTCTTGTCAGCTCGGAAAGCGCTGATTCAGCTCTGCAACCTGCCCCGCGGTCAACAATCGCGTCGGCCGACCCTGCAACAATAGCATCAGTTGCGCGGTCTGTTCGAGTTCTTCGATGGCGTTGACTGCGGCGTTAAGCGAAGTCCCCGCGACCACCGGCCCGTGGTTAGCGAGCAGCACGGCATGATGTTTGCCTGCGAGCTTGCGCACCGCTTCGGCGAGCGATTGGTCGCCCGGCGGATAGTAAGGAACGAGCGCCAGCTTGCCGACCTGCATGATCGCGTACGCGGTAATCGGCGGAAACACGTCGCCCGCGTCGATTTCGGCAAGGCAAGACACCGCGACCGCATGCAATGAATGCAGGTGCACCACCGCCGCGCTCTTTGCGCGCTCCTGGTACATTGCCAGATGCAGAAATGCTTCTTTCGAAGGCGGATCGCCGTTGATCAGCTTGCCGTTGCCGTCGAGCTTGGAGATTTTCGCGGGATCGAGGCGGCCGAGGCAGGAATTGGTCGGCGTCAGCAGCCAATTACCGTCTGCGAGCTTGACGCTGATATTGCCCGCGCTGCCGTGCGCGAGCCCGCGGTCGTAAAGCGATTTACCCAGTTCGGCAATTTCTTCGCGTAAGTGGTTTTCAGTCATTTAATACTTTCTAGATCAAATGCAACCGCCGATGTACGCCGATAGACGCCGATGTAAAGCCGAAAAATACGCTTCAAAGTGAACACTGGCATCATTTTGCCTTGACTTTGCACCGCTATTCCCATGAGCAATACATTTTCATCTCGATCTTATCGGCGTTCATCGGCGTCCATCGGCGGTTCCAAGTTTTAAAAATGCTTTAAGAAAAAAATCATCGCCGCCGAAATTTCCGGATTTCAGCGCCAACGCAATCGGTTCATCGCCGACACTCGCAGTCCACGGCACACCCGGATCGATTTCAGGGCCGACGCGCAGTCCGCTTATGCCCAGCGCCGTAACGACCGCGCCCGAAGTTTCACCGCCGGCGACCACCAGCCGCCTTGTTCCACGCGCAACCAGGTCTTTAGCAATTTCGCTCAATGCCTGCTCGACCATGCTGCCGGCGCGTTCGCGGCCGACCGCGGCCTGCACTGCTTCGATCTGCTGCGGCGCTGCGGTGGAGTATATCAATACAGGTTTATCGCCCAGTCGCGTCTGCGCCCACGCCAGCGCCTGCTGGACGACATCGTCGCCGCGCGCCAATGCCAGTGCGTCGATGACAAAACTCTCGCACTGCTTTTTCATCTCCGCGACCTGGCGCTGGGTCGCCGCCGAGCAACTGCCCGACAATACGATCGCATGTCCGCCGATATGCGGCAGAGCATTCGCCTGCGAAGTCTTGAGCAACCCCTGGCGCCGGAAGTTTTCGGGCAGGCCAAGCGCCAATCCGGAACCGCCCGTAAGCAGTTTCATATCCGCGCACGCCGTCCCGATGGAAAGCAGATGCTGATCGGTAATCGCATCGACGATTGCGTGCCGACTGTCGGACGCAGCCAGTTTTTTCATCTCGGCACGAATGGCCTCGGCACCTTGTTCGACGATATTGAACGGCACCAGAGCGACTTTGCCTTTGCACTGGCGCTGCAGCACGCGCACCAGCGACGCATCCGTCATCGGGTTCAGCGGATGATGGCGCATGCTTGATTCGGACAGCAACTGATCGCCGACAAACAAATTGCCCTGGTAAATCGTGCGCTTGTTGGTGGGAAACGCGGGACACGCGACGGTGAAGCGTTCGTCCAGCGCGGCCAGCAACGCTTCGGCGACGGGCCCTATGTTGCCGGCGTCGGTCGAATCGAAGGTCGAACAGTATTTGAAATAATATTGCTTCGTGCCGCCGCGCTTCAGCCATTCGAGCGCTTCGAGCGACAGCTTGATTGCTTCTGTCGCAGCGATGGAGCGCGATTTCAGCGCGACGATGACCGCATCAGTGTCCGGAACGGGACCGCCTGGGCGCGGCACGCCGAGCACCACCACCGTAGACATGCCCTCGCGCACCAGCGTGTTGGCAAGGTCGGTCGCGCCGGTGAAGTCGTCGGCGATGCAGCCCAGCAGCATGGAAGTCCTGCTAAGAAATTAACGCGTGCCGGTCGCCGGCAGTTCGCCCGAATCCACACGGGCGGTGACTGCTTGTGCGAAGCTGGTCGTTGTACCGCGTCCACCGAGATCCGGCGTGCGCGCCTGTGCGTCGGCAAGCGCCGAATCCAGCGCAGCTTCGATCGCTTTGCTGGCTGCAACGTAAGCGGGCTTGTTATGCCGCGCGCCCAGCCATTCGAGCAACATTGCCACCGACAACATGAGGCCAGACGGATTGGCAACGCCCTTGCCAACGAGATCGGGAGCCGAACCGTGTCCGGCATTCGCGATCGCATGCTTGTCGCCCATGTTGAGCGCCGCAGCAAGGCCCAGACCGCCCGACAGCGCCACCGCTTCATTGGACAGAATGTCGCCGAACATATTGGTGATCAGGATCACGTCGTAGCGCTGCGGGCGCGTATAGATGTCGGCAGCCATTGCGTCGATGTCCACTTCACGAAACGCGATGTCTTTGTGCTGCTCAGCGAGTTTGTAGGCTTCGCTCATGAAGAGACCGTCGGTCATCTGCAGCACGTGCTGCTTGCCAACTGCGCTTACGTTCTTGCGGCGGCGCGCTGCGTATTCGAATGCCACCTTGGCGATGCGACGCGAACCTTCGCGCGTGATTTTGCGTATCGACAGCGCGACGTCTTCGGTCGGCATGAAATCCGCTATGCCCATGTGCATATTGCGATCGGCGTAAAAACCTTCGGTGTTTTCGCGCGCTATCAGCACGTCGAGGCCGGGCCGCGCATTCGGCACGCCCGGGCGCGAGCGCGCGGGGCGCAAGTTGGCGTAAAGCTCTAACCGCTTGCGGATGGTGCCCGGCACGTTGATGCCGCCCTCATCGCGCGGCGGGTACAGCGTCATGCCGCAGGGCCCGAGTATCACGCCGTCCGCATCCAATGCTTTCTGCACCGCTGCTTCGGGCATGGTGTTGCCGCATTTGCGGAAGCTCGCCATGCCGACATCGACGGTTTCGAACTTCATCCCCAGCGAATAGGCGCGGTTAACGGCCTCCAGCATGGTCATGGTGACTGCGGTGATTTCAGGGCCGATGTCGTCGCCCGGCATGACTACGATATGCATGTTGTTGCCTTTATGTGATCAGGGATTCGGCGGGGAGCCCGCCTCTACCCGCAATTATCGGACTTTCGCGGCCGCAGCGGGGAACAGGCCCGCCAGTGGACACTAACAGAACAGGCAACGGCATGTTCATCGCGCCTGCCTTATTTCGCGTCGAGCAATTTATGGGCCGCAGCCGTCTGCGCCTGCAAATCCCGCAGCAGGCGGACTTCCGGCGACGGCGCGCAGTTTGCATAACCCACGCCAAGCTTGCGCAACTGCGCCGCGTCGCGCGGAAACACCGCGTTGTTCATCGGCAACGCCAGGCGGGTGACCCCGCTCTTGCGTACGACGTCCGCCACCCGGTCGATCGTCTCGATCAGCTTCGGATGGTTGGTCTGGCCACTGACGCCCAGCGCACGCGACATATCGGCGGGGCCGACGACGACGAGGTCTATGCCCTCGGTCGATGCGATCTCCTCGATCTCGTTGAGCGCGGACAATTCCTCGATCATGATAGCCAGCATGATTTCACGGTTGGATTGCGCCATGTGCTCGGCAGCCGGCACTTTGCCGAAGTCAGAAGCGCGCGTGCCCGAGGCCATGCCGCGTTCGCCGAGTGGCGCGTAACGCACCGCAGCCACCGCGGCGCGGGCAGTCTTGGCATCGTTCACGTGCGGCAACTGGATGCCCTGCACGCCCATGTCGAGCAGACGCAGGATAAACGCGGGATCGAAACCGGGCGTGCGCACGACCGGCGTGATGCCCACGCGCTCGGCCGCCATCACCATCAACTGCACGTCGCGCAGATCGAAGCTGGTGTGCTCGAGGTCGATAAAAGCCGCGTCGAAGCCGGCGTGGCCGATGATTTCCACAATCTGCGGATCGGCGATGCCGCCGACGTACGTGCCCAATGCCATGCCGCCTTCGCGCACGATGCGTTTGGCCCTGTTCTCTCTCATATCCACTCCCCCTTAAGTTATTTTTTTGGCGTGTCGCCAGAAACTCATCTCAAAAATACGACACTGACAAGCAACCACCGATAACTTCTTTTTTATACCCCCTGAGGGGTACTCCGATTGACGCCGATAAAATTTCAGACTTTGACCAGAACCAAGGTCAAGTTCCTTGAGCTTATCTGCGTTAATCTGCGTTCATCGGCGGTTCCAAATTGTTTTTGCGACCGCTAGTATCAACACCCATCATTCGATGCGATCCGGGTCGCCGGTAAATTCGAGTCCGCAAAAGGCGCCGCCGTGGAAATCTGCTGCCGGGTCGCCGGGCGATGGGGTTTTCCCCTCGAGCTCAGACGCATATTGCTCGGCATTGTCCTGCGGCTTGTAACCAATCCGCGCCGCATGCGGGTTTTGCCAAAGGTTGCGCTTGTTGTTCGAAACGCCGTACAGCACCAGAAAATGAAACGGCGCCGCCTCTATGCAGCAGCGCGTGAGTTCGA
>CAMBSS010000178.1 GCA_945870465.1 Bordetella parapertussis
AAGAGAATGGCGATATTGGCAGGATAAACGGGCACCCAGCGGTGCGCTCACGATCCGCTCAAACCATTTAGCCCTCAATTCACTGTTCCGCTCGATTACCATGATCAACATCGCTCAAATCATCAACTCCAGTCCGACAGGCTGCTAGCCCAGGTGTACCCGTCCCGCTTAATCCGGATAGTCGTTGCCTTTTCACCAGGTGGCGTGCCCGACATCCTCGCACGCGTTTTAGCGAAAGAAATGCAGGGAAGTCTCGGTCAGTCGGTGGTGGTGGACAACCGTCCAGGCGGCGGCGGGGTGATCGGTGCCGATGCAGTCGCAAAAGCGCCGACCGATGGCTACACCCTCCTGATGGGCTCGACAGCGCTGGCTATTGCGCCGGCTTTGTATTCGAAATTTCCCTATGACCCTCGCAAGGATCTGACCCCCGTTTCGGCGGTCGCCAAATCCGGCAATGTATTGCTCGTGCATCCCGGGTTACCCGTTAAGGACGTCAAAGATCTGATCAAGTTGGCAAAAAGCCGGCCTGGCGAAATGAACTTCGGGTCCGCTGGCAACGGCTCCTCCAATCATCTGTCCAGCGCAATGCTCAATCAGCTGGCCGGGATCAAGGTAAGCCACGTGCCCTACAAAGGGGATGCGCCGGCCCTGACCGATGTCGCAGCAGGTCAGATCGAAATGATGTTTGCATCAGTCCCACTCGCCATGGCGTACGCAAAATCAGGGAAAGTCAAAATGCTCGCAGTAACCACGCCGCAGCGACTGCGCTTGCTGCCCGAGGTGCCGACCTTGGCTGAGTCGGACGTCCCGCGCTATGAGTTCTCCACATGGTACGGCCTGTTCGCCACCGGTGGCACTGACTCCGCCATCGTTGACTTGCTCGCGCGCGAGACGAAAAAAGCATTCGACGTGGCAGAGGCAAGAACGCAGCTCACGAACTTGGGCGTCGAAGCGGCCCTCAGTTCACCTGCGGAGTTCCGCAAACTCGTCAATGACGATCTTGAAAGGTTCGCGAGAGTCGTCAAATCGATCGGGCTCTCGCTGGATTGAGCACGTAATCACCACACTTAATCGCGAGGTTACGGCGCCGGTCGGTTCGCCCGGCAGGCGGCGGTCGCTGCGACGTCCACCTTGCCGGCTCTCGCATCGATCACCACACCGTATGCACTCAATGCGTGTTCCACGGTAACTTTTTGTTGCCTGAAGTCCTCCAGCACTGCCGCCGGCTCGCGGCAATAGGGATCGCCGAAACCGCCCGAGGCGGCCATCTCACCGCGAAAAACATCCCCGCGCCGCAAGGTGCGCACGAACTTGGAAGGCGCGTTTTCCTCTTTGGCGGTCCCAGGATTAATCGTGGACCGGGATAGCGCGCCGGGCTTGCCGCCAAACAAACCCCAACACGGATTTAGATGGCGATCCGAGCGCAAATTCACCGTTGATTCTTCAGCGAGCACTCGATACTGCCGCACAATGCCGAGCGCCCCGCGATACTTACCCGCACCGCCGCTATCCGGAATGAATGCATATTGCTCGACGAGCACCGGATTCTCTGCTTCGATTAACTCGATCGGCACGTTGGCGAGATTGCCGATGCAATAAGGCCCGCCGTCCTGGCCGTCCCGATCGGGGCCACCGCCCTGCCCGGACACGTTATGAAATTCCAGGTGCAGGAACGCCTTGCGCGCCTTGCCTTCATACCCCGCAAACACGATCGCGAACTCGGATCCACCCGCACAAGCGGGAATCAAGTCCGGATAGAGCTGGGCGAGCGCGCCCAACACGACCGAGCGGACGCGGTAACCGCCCTGGCCGCGCGCGCCAAGCGCCGCCGGATACTGCACGTTAACGAAACTGCCGGGCGGCGCAATAATGGTTATCGCCTTGTAGAAGCCCGCATTGTTCGGAATGTCGGGGTCGATCACGCAACGCAATGAAGCGCAGGCGCACGACGCGGCATACGCTAAATTCGTGTGCAATGCGCCGCGACCCTGCGGCGAAGTCCCGGTGAAATCAACGATGAACTCCTCGCCTTTTTTCGTGATCTTGACGTGGAATTTAACCGGATCGCTGCCGGCGCCATCATCGTCGTTCCAGTCGGTAAACTCGCCGACGCCGTCCGGAAGCGCGGCAATTTTCGCGCGCGTGAGGCGCTCGGTGTAATCGATCAACTCCGTCATATAGGCCTTGATCACCGGGGCTCCGGCAGAGGCCACCAACTTCAACAACTCCTTTTCCGCGGTATTCAGCGCCGCCATTTGCGCGTAAACGTCGCCCATCATGCGCGCCGGCATACGCGTGTTGTGTTCGATTATGCGCAACAGGCTGGTGTTGGGCTTGCCAGCTTCATAGATCTTGCTGGGGGGAATCCGCAATCCCTCTTGAAAAATCTCGCTGCTATCGGCTGCATTGCCGCCGGGTACGCGGCCGCCAAGATCCGTATGGTGCAGGATCAGACACACCACGGCGATGCGCCGGCCATCGGCGAACACCGGTTTGAACATGAAGATGTCGTTGAGATGGCTGCACCCTGCGTAGGGATCGTTGCTGGTCATGATGTCGCCGTCGGAAATGTCGTCGCCGAAGTAATCGAGACAACCCTTGAGTGCCGGCATCATCGCGCCGAGATGGCCCGGCACTGCCAACCCCTGCGCGACCAACTGGCCTTCCGCGTCGCAGATCGTGGCCGAGAAATCCATCGTGTTTTTGATATTGGTTGAACGCGCGGTGCGCACGATCATGACGAGCATGCTGTCGCATATCGTGACCAGCGCATTTTTTATCAGCTCGCGCTTGATGGGATCAATCTTCATGAACGGCTCTCCTCGATTATTTCAATGACAACGTTGTTCCACGCATCGAGACGCGCGTTCCAGCCCGGCCGGACTACCGTTGTCGTATCGTATTCCTCGATAATCAACGGACCGAGGACAGGGACGGCGCTCAATGCAGTGCGCGCCAGCAACCGGGTTTCGAGCCAGCCGTGCTCAGGACCGAAGTACGCACGCCGGATGCCGGCCTTAACGCTCGACTCATGCGCGCGGGACACGCAGCGCGGGACGCGCGACGCACCCGGGATGCCGCGACCCACGACTTTGAGAGAGACAAATTGCACCGGTTCGCGGTCGGAGCGGTACCCGTAGGTCTGCTGGTGAAGCTCGCCGTACCTCTCCAGGAGATCGCTTATCATCGAGTCGGTCACCGGAAATTGCGGAAACCGGATGCTCAATGGTGACGTCTGGCCAACGTATTTCACGTCGGCGAACAGGGATACCTCGCGCGCCTCGTCTGTCTTGTAACCTTCCGAAACGAGCAATTCCACGGCCTGCCGCACCAATCCATCGACCGCGCCGTTGACATCCGCCGGGCTGATGGCGTCGAGCCGCCGGAAAAACGACGTGATGAACTGGTGCTCCACGTCCGCGAACAGCATGCCGAGCGCACTGAAGAGCCCCGCAACGGGCGGCACGATGATGCGCCCGACAAGCAAACTTTCCGCCAGGTTGGCCGCATGCACGCCGCCATTGCCGCCAATCGCAAGTAAGCTGAAATGCGCGGGATCCCGCCCGCGCTCCGAGGTGACCGCCTGCAAGGCGCGCATCATATTGGCGTTCGCAATGAGGTGTATTCCATACGCGGTGTCGACGGTGGACAGATGAAGCCGGTCTGCAAGTGCTGCAACTGCGGCCTCAGCCTTGGCATAATTCAGTTTAAGATCGCCACCCACCAGCGCATTTGGATTCAGGTACCCGAGCAGCAGGTTGGCATCCGTGACGGTCGCTTGTTCGCCGCCTCGATCGTAACAAATCGGTCCCGGCTCGGCGCCTGCGCTACGCGGTCCGACCAGAATGCCGCCGGCAGCATCTATGGCCGCGATGCTGCCGCCGCCCGCACCCACCTCCGCAATGTCGATGGTCGGCACCTGGACGATGAAGCCGGCACCTTTGATCATGCGCGCGCCAAGCGAAGCCGAACCCCCTACCTCGGTATCGGGTGCCAATATCAGTTCATTAGCCTGTACGATGCAAGCCTTGGCCGTTGTTCCGCCCATATCGAATACGATCAGGTCGCCCAAATCGAGGTGACTGCCAAGACGCTGGGCACCCAAGGCGCCGGCCGCGGGCCCGGACTCGATAATGAATATCGGCATCGTAGCCACAAGCGGGCCGGGCAATACACCGCCGTTGGACTGCATGATCATCAAAGGCGCATCGATCTTGAGCCGCGCCAGGCGCCGGGTCAGCGATGTGACGTAGTGTTCGACCACCGGCCTGAGATAGGCGTTGACGACCGTTGTACTGGTGCGCTCGTATTCGCCGATTTGCGGTACCAGCTGGCTGGACGCAGAGACTGCGACCCGCGGCAGGCGCGCCGCGAGATAGCGCACTGCCACCTCTTCATTGGCGGGATTAATATGCGCGTTGATGAAACACACTGCGATCGCCTCGACCTTTTCATGCTCGATGGCAGCGGCGATCGCCTCAAGCTCGGTCTCGTTCATCGGCTGGAGAATGTTGCCATTCGCATCGCAGCGCTCGGTCACTTCAAAGCGAAGCCGTCGCTCAACCAGCGGTTCCGGCTTGCGGAATTTCAGGTCATACAGGCGCGGAGAGCGAAAGCGCCCGAGTTCGAGCACATCGCGAAATCCGCGGGTGGTAATGAGCGCCACCGCTGCGCCGCGGCGTTCGATAATCGCGTTGGTTGCGATGGTGGTCCCATGCGCAAGTTCGACGATCTGGCTGCCGCTGACGCCGGCGGTACGCATAAGATCCGCCACGCCCTCTTCGATTGCGACACTGTAATCGGCTGGGGTCGACAACAATTTCTTGCTGTAGAGTTCGCCGTCCACGCCCAACAGCACGATGTCCGTAAAGGTGCCGCCGATGTCTATGCCGAGACTGAAATTGCTCATCGAAAATGTTCCATCAGTAAAGATTCAATAGTGCAGGTCGCGGGGTCGCCAACCGATCCGCACGGCTTATTGACATTGGGTTTGGGTCAGGCGCGCCGTGCAGAGAGCTGCGCCCGCTCGAGCAGATTGCGATTCACTACACCTGCGGAGTCACGACAAGAAGCCGACCTTTCGATTACGCGGCCCTTAGTCGACCTGCAGCCCCAACTCGCGCACCGTGCGGCCCCAGAGGTCTTGCTGATCCCTGATGAAGGCACGCAGCTCATCCGGTGAGCTGGTTGCGGACTCGAATGCTGCGCGTCCGAGCCGCTCCCGCACATCGGGCTTCACCAGCGTTGCATTCAGCTCACGATTGATCCGGTCTATCAAGCCGGCGGGCATTTTGGCCGGGCCCACCAGCGCTGCCCAGGACAGGCTGGGAAAGCTTTTGATGCCGGACTCGGCGAGGGTCGGCACATCAGGCCACGCCTCGGAACGCGCGCTGTTGGTTATGGCAAGCGCGCGCAGCTTGCCTTCTTTGACAAACGGCAGCGATGTTGACTGCGTCGCAATCAGGAGCTGTACACGGCCGGCGATCAGATCGATGAGCGCCGCAGGGTCGCCTTTATACGGCACGTGCACGAGGTCGATGCCCGCGATCTTCATCAGGTTGACTGTGGCAATTAACTGGAAAGTCGCGCCGCTGCCGTAATTCAGCTTGCCAGGGTTGGCGCGGGCATGAATGAAGAATTCCTGCAGAGTTTTCGCCGGCACATCAGGATGCACCAGCACCGCGTGCAGGTAACGGCCGATCAACCCGATCGGCGTGAAATCAGCGACCGGATCGTAAGGCGGCGTTTTGCGCATAGCCGGCACTGCCGCCAGCGGACTATTGGTGGCGAAAAACAGCGTGTAGCCATCGGGCGCTGCGCGCATCACCTCGGCGGCAGAAATAGCGCCGTCGGCGCCCGGCTTGTTATCCACCACCACCGTCTGGCCAAAACCTACACTCATGGATTGCGCGATAACGCGCGCAACGGTGTCAGTCGCGGATGCGGCGGGAAGCGGCAGTATCATGCGTACCTGCCGCGCCGGATATTGCGCGGCGACAGGGAACGCAACGGCTGCAAGTGCAGCAACTTTGGCAAAGATAACTACGAAGTTACGCAAGCTATGCAACATTGTTCTTCCTCCGGTGACCCGCATCGTTCAACATTTATTTTCAAGTTTGGCGCTTTTTAGCGATTCTGCATGGCGCGCTAAAACAAGCTCAGGATATGCTACAAAGCGTTCCAGGCTTTTGTGGATTATGAACAGTCGATAACTTACTTCGCCAGGGCAACTTCGGAAGTCTGCGGCAAATCGCCTTCTTCCTTCAGCATGCGCAATGTCTTCTGCCACGCCGCGAGCGTCAAGTCGACATCAGCCTGGGTGTGCGCCGAGGAAACGATGCCGCCGCGCCAGCTTTTCAGGTCGATTCCGTATACCAACATGGCCAGCCGCATCTTGGACAGCAGGGGCTCGCGCTTGTCGCCCCCGAACCACTCGATGGGTGCGGCGTTCGCGTCGAACGTGGTTGGGCGTATCGGGTGGTTGCCCGGATTGGTGAAAAAATTGTAGAACGAGTGTACGCCGTACACCGCCCACGGCACACCTTCTTCTTCCAGGATTGTATTCATGCCCGTGCGCAGTTTGGCGGCGGTCGCGCTCGCGCGCGCGCACGCATCCGTATCCCTGATTATGCTGAGCGTGGCAATCCCCGCGGCCGCCGACATCGGATGTGCGTTGTGCGTGCCCTCGTGCGCGACGCGTTCGTGGCCCGCGCTGGAGGACGCCTCGTGATCGAGCCAGTCGAGCACCTTTCTGCTGCCGGCGACGGCACCACCCGGCATGCCGCCGGCGACGATTTTGGCGAGCGTCGTCAAATCGGGCGTGACGCCGTACAGCGCCTGGGCGCCTCCTGGCGCAACTCGAAAACCCGTCACCACTTCATCAAACATCAAGAGCACGCCATGCCGGCGCGTGATCTCACGCAACTCGCGCAATACCGCCGGCGACGTCGGTATGGCGCCGGAACTCGCGCCGACTGGTTCGATCATGACGGCGGCCACGTCTTTATGTTGCGCAAGGACGCGCTCCACAGCTGCAAGATCGTTAGGCTTGACCAGAATGACATTCGCAGCAACGTCCGGCAATACGCCTGCGGTCGGCGTGCCATCAAGGTGCTCCTTCACGCCAAACGCAACGTGGTCGTGCCAGCCGTGGAAGTGACTGACAAAGCGCACAATCTTGCCTTTCCCCGTCGAAGCGCGTGCGAGCCGCACAGCCATCATCGTGGCCTCGGTTCCTGAGGAGGTGAAGCGCACGCGCTCCGCCGATGGAATCAGTTGCTGGATTAGGCGCGCCCACTCATTTTGCAATTCGTGCCCCGCAGCAAAGTGCATGCCCTTGTTGAGTTGCGCCTGGACCGCCGCCACCACTTTGGGATGCTGATGGCCAAGCATCAGGGCGCCGTGCCCTCCGTAGTAATCTACGTACTCGTTGCCGTCGATGTCCCACTTCCGCGAACCCGCAGCGTGATCGACGTATAAACCGTACGGCCACGTGCGCCTGGAGTCATGCACGATACCGCTGGGAAACGACCCGCGTGCCTCTTCGTGGCGCTGGGATGAGCGCGGCGTGCGTTCGAGATATTCGCCCAAAATCCGGGATTCACGCGCAGCTTTGGCATTCATCGTGCAATTCTCCTGTATCAAAATTCTGCTTGTTTACGAATGGGCGCGGCACCAAAGTATCGTGGAATGAGCGCCGCGCCGTTTGCACGACACCCACTACGGCGCCGGCACGATCACCTTGTCGCCTGGATCGAGCGTCGCCATCAGCGCATTGAAGAGCACCTGCTCGGTTGCGCGCTGGTTGGCCGGGCGACTGCGGAACCAATCAACAGCCGTTGGCCGTGAGGCGTTCGCGCACGTCCGGTTGCGCAAGTGCGCGACCGATGTCTTCAATGTCTTCATAGAGGCGGTTTATAACGGGCTGTGGCGTTTCTGCGGGTATCACCACGCCATACCAATTGGTCACAAAGACATAATAGCCGAGTTCGACAAGTGTCGGCAATTCGGGCAGCGTGGCATTGCGCTTCGCTGACGTGACTACCAGCGCCCGCACACAGCCGTTCTGCACTTACAGCAATGTTCCGCCCTGGCCGATGAACGCCGAGAAAAGCCAAGGGCAAGCCACAGAGGTCGCAGAGGGAAAACATATTCAAACGACGTAATTGATCCCTGTTCTTGGTATTTCTCTGTGACCTCTGTGGCGAATGTTTTTTTGAATTTATCCGCGTTCATCGGCGTACATCGGCGGTTGCTTGTCGCTTCAAGCGTTTTTCTAAGAGGTTTTGGGCTTGCGGCATCGCTAGTGCTGGCCGGCATCGTCCCG
>CAMBSS010000179.1 GCA_945870465.1 Bordetella parapertussis
TTGCCCGCGAGGTCGAGACCGATACCGCCGTACTGCTCGGGGATAGTAAGGCCGAAGAGTCCCAGTTCGCGCGTCTTCGCAAAGAGGTCTTCGGGAATGGCATCGTTCTCCTCGATCCAGCGCGAGCGTGGATCAACTTCCTTCACGACAAAGCGCCGCACCTCATCGCAAAGCGCCTGCACTTCCTGAGTGGTCTGCATGATTCCTCCTGAACCTTACGGCCTTTACTCGCTGCGCACCAATGGCTTGATCAGCGCATCGCCTGCTTTCACGCCCTTGCCTTTTGAAAACACGAACAGCGGATTGATATCGAGTTCTGCGACGTGCTCTTCAAGGTCTATGGCAAGTGCGGAGAGGCGCACGATAGCATCCGCGAGCGCATCGATGTCGGCATGAGCGGCGCCGCGCGCTCCGGTCAGCACGGCGTAGCCCTTGATTTCGGCGATCATCTCAAGCGCGCCGGCCCTGGTGACGGGCGCAATGCGGAACGCGACGTCTTTCAGCACTTCGGCGAAAATTCCGCCGAGTCCGAACATGACGGCAGGTCCGAATAATTTATCGTTGGTTATGCCGAGGATCGCTTCGATCCCGCCGCTCACCATTTCCTGCACCAATACGCCGTCGATGCGCGCATCTTTCTTGTAGGCTTTGGCGTTACGCAGGATTTCGTCGTAAGCAGCGGCGACGTCGGCTTCCGACGCGAGATCGAGACGCACCGCTTTCGCTTCGGTCTTGTGCGATATATCCGGCGACTGGACTTTCAACACGACCGGGTAGCCGATGCGCTGCGCGAGCGCGACCGCCTCGTCGCGGCTCGTTGCGAGTTCTTCCTTCGTGATGCCGATACCGTAATGCGTGAGCACCTGCTTGGCCGCGAACTCGGTGATGTCGTCGGTCTTGCCAGCGAGCATCTTGCGCGCCGCAACACTCGTGATCGCAGGCACCGTCTCCGCACGCAATCCTTCCTCTCGACGCAGGGCCTCGGCGTACCACGACAGCGCCGCCAGCGCGCGTCCGCAGCGCACCGGCGATTTGTAATGCGGGATGTTTTCCGCGTCGAGCATGGCGTAGGCTTCCTGCGCCACTTCGTCGCGAGCGCTCCAGGCGAGAAATATCGGCTTTTTGCTGTTTTTGGCGACGGCGGCGATTTCGCGTGCGACGCTCGCCGCGAGGTCTCCCATCAGCGACGCATTGAGCATGGCAATGGAATCGATGTTCGGGTCGTCGAGCACGGCATTCAACGTCCGGCTGATCATCGTGAGGTCGCTGAATATCGCGGCCGTCACGTCGATCGGATTCACCAGCGAGCCGAACGACGGCACGATGTCGCGCAGCTTGTCGAGGGTCGCGGCGGCGAGTTGCGGCACCTGCATGCCGCGGCTCACGCATTCGTCGGTGATCAGGATGCCGGCGCCGCCGGAGATCGTGATGATGGCGACACGGTTGCCCGCCGGCAGTTTGCCGCACTGGAACGCGCGGCTGTAATCGACGACGTCCTCGATGTCGTCGACCTGGATGATGCCGCCCTGCCGGAACGCCGCCTTGTAGAGCGCCAACGCGCCGCCCAGGTTCGCGGTGTGCGAAGCCGCCGCTTTCTCGCCCTCTTCGGTATTGCCGACCTTCCACGCGAATATCGGCTTCCTGGCGGCGAGCGCGCGCTTGCCGGTTGCGATCAGGCGGTGCGCGTCTTTCAGGCCCTCCATATAGCACACGATGATTTCCGTGAGCGCGTCGTCGATGAAGTAATTGATGAAGTCGAGCGAACTCACGCCGATTTCATTGCCGGTCGTCGCCATCTGGCGGAAATGCACGCCGCCGTCGAGTGCGGCGAGGTTCATCACCGAGAAACCGAAGCCGCCGCTTTGCGACACCATGCTGACGCGGCCGGGTTCGTAGTCCGCGCTGAAGTTGGAGCCGAAGCCGGCGTAGACGCGGTCGACGGAGTTGATCATGCCCTGGCAGTTGGGGCCGATGATGCCGATATCGTATTCGGCGGCGATGGCGGCAAGCTCGCCCTGCATAACGACGCCGTTGCCGCCGGTTTCCGAAAAACCTGAACTGAATACAATGGCGTACGGCACGCCGAGCTTGCCGCACTCGCGCAACGCATCGGCCACGCGCGCGGCATTGATAAGCACCAGCGCGAGTTCCGGCGCTTCCGGCAGCGCCGCTATCGACGGATAGCATTTGACGCCGAGCACTTCCTGGTACTTCGGATTCACCGGGTATAACTTGCCCGGGTAGTTGTGCGCGAGCAGATGCTTCAGCGGCTGGCCGCTGATCGAGATCAGATCCTGCGATGCGCCGATGATCGCGATCGAACGCGGGCTGAAGAATCTGGCGAGGTCGGTGCGCATGCGTGTGCGGAAAAAAGGGACTATGTTACTTGAAAGGCCGTGAGAGCGTGAGATGGTGGAAAGCGTTTTAATTCACGCCCTCACGATCTCGCGCTCTCACGGGCTCCATTACTTCACGCCCTCACGCCCTCACGCCCTCACGCCTTCACGCCCTCCCAATGTTATGATCCCACTCTCATCATGAGCACCGCCACCGCAACAGCATCCGCCAAAGCAACGCCGCGTTCCTCCAGGGAAATCTGGCTGCTGTCCGCAGGCCACGGCCTCACGCACTGGTATACCGCGACGTTCTACGTGCTGCTGCCGCTGATCGGCAAGGAGTTCGGTCTCTCGTACACGCAGATCGGCCTCATCATGACGGTGCAATATGCCGCCGGCGCGATTTCGAACATTCCCGGCGGCATGATAGTCGACATGGTCGGCAAAAAAGGCTACCTGATGGCGACGTCGCTGTTCTGGGTCGGCTTCCCGTACGCGCTGATGAGCCTCACCCACAGCTTCTGGATGCTGCTGATATGCGTAACGCTGGTCGGCATCGGCAACAACCTGTGGCATCCGGCGGCGATCCCTACCCTGGCGTACCGCTACCCGGAGCGCCGCGCGCTGGTGCTGGGCTTCCACGGCATGGGCGGCAACGTCGGCGAGGCCCTGGCGCCGTTCGTGGTCGGCGTGATGCTCGGCTGGTTCAGCTGGCGCACCGTGGTCGTCATCAACGTCATCCCCGGCCTCGCGATGTCGATGCTGATCCTGCTGCTGATGGGCGCTTTCGTGATGAACAAGTCGAAAGACGAGAACGCGCTCAATGCCGGCGGCGCGGGGCGAGGCGCGAAGCAGTACCTGCGCGATTTCGCGGGCCTGCTCAGGAACAAGACGCTGATGCTGGTCGGCTCCAGCTCCGCCATGCGCACCATGACGCAATCGGGCCTGATGACCTTCCTGCCGGTCTACCTCGCCTACGAGATGGGGTATTCGCCGGTCGCGATCGGCACCTGCATGACGGTGCTGCAGGTCGCCGGCTTCATCGCCGCCCCCATCGGCGGGCATCTTTCCGACAAATGGGGCCGCCGCCAGATGATCATGTCGAGCATGCTGCTGTCAGGCGTCACCATCATCGGCATGGTGCTGGCGGGCGGCAGCGCCTGGTTCGTGGTCTTCATCGCGCTGGTCGGTTTTTTCCTCTACGCGATGCGCGCGGTGCTGCAGGCGATGGCGATCGAAGCCGTGCCAAAGAACCTCGCCGGCGCCGGCGTCGGCCTGCAGTTTGGCTTTACGTCACTTGGCGCGGCCATCTCGCCGGCGATTTTCGGTCTGATCGCCGACAGTTACGATATTCACAAGGCGTTTTACTTCCTCGCCGCCACCATAGTCGTCGCCAACCTGCTCGTTTTCTTCCTGCCCAAAGACAGCCCACGGCCCGCCGCGCAAGCCGCAGGCTGATTTGCGTCCGCGGGCATGCAACCACCCGGAGCCCTCATGAAAAAAAGCGCGCTGTACAAAAAAGGCATGGCGACCCGCACGAAAGTGCTGGGCAAGAAACACATTGCGAAACGGCAGGCGAGCGCCGACAAGTACACCCAGTTGCAGAATTCGTTCGTCACCGAATTCGCGTGGGGCGCCTTCTGGTCGCGCAAGGACCTGCCGCTTAAAGTTCGCAGCCTGGTGACGATCGCGATGATCACGGCGCTGAACCGTCCTGATGAAATCAAGGGCCATATCCGCGGCGCGCTCAACAACGGCGCCACGCCTGACGAAATCATGGGCGTGTTTCACCACGCGACGGTCTATTGCGGGTTCCCCGCCGCCAACGGTTCGGTGCGCGCCGGCGTCGAAGTGTTCAGGGAACTCGGGCTGATTTAATTCGAGGTGAGCAACCCGCATTCCGTGTGGCGCCCGCAGCACGCGATCGAAATCGTCGCCGGCACCCCGCGCGGAGCCGGGCTCGACCGCACTGCGCGCGCGCTGGCCGCAGCACTCGAGGCCACAAGCAAGCTCGACGTGCCTATCCAGGTCACCAATATGCCGGGAGACGCCAGCCGAAAGATCTGGGCGCACCTTGACCGCCATCCAGGCGACCCACACGTGCTGGTCATCACGTCGCCCAACGTCACCACCGACCATTTGACCGGATTTTCCGCGTTCGATCACGCGCAGTACACGCCGCTCGCCATACTGCACGACGAGCATCTGTCGTTTGTCGTGCGGGCCGATTCACCGCTCGCCGACGGCGCCGGCCTGCTCGCGCGGCTGCGCGCGGATGCAGGCTCGCTCAAGGCCGCTGTCGCGACCTCGCGCGGCAATCCGAACCATATTGCGCTCGCCAAGGTGACGATGCTTGCCGGGGGCAATGCGCAAATGCTGCAGGTTCACGCCTTCGACTCCGCACGCAATGCAATTGCCGACGTCATGGCCGGCGGGACCGATCTGGGGGTCATCAGCGCGGCGAGCGCCGTGCCGGAACTCACGGCAGGCACGTTACGAGCGCTAGCGGTCAGCGCCGCCACGCGCTTGCCGGAAGCATACGCGCGTACGCCGACCTGGCTGGAGCAAGGCGTTGACTGCACCGCCAGCGTCTGGCGTGGCGCCGACGGCGCGAGCGGACTCACGGCAGATCATGTCGCTTTCTGGGACCAAGCGCTGGCGGCCGCGACCGCAGGCGCAGCGTGGCACGCCGGCATGCCGAGCAATGGCTGGGCGCCGCTGTATGTCGGTAGTGCAGCGTTGCGCGAACGCCTCGCGCGCGAACGCGCCGAAATGAGCGCGGTACTGGCCGAATTGGGCTTACTCAAGTAGCCGCGGCGCGGTTTCGCCCGCCCCGCGCGCCGTGCTATCCTTGGCGCCCCCGCCCACATAGCGGCTTATTCAAGGGCTACTCGTATGGATCCGGAGCAAAAAATGCGCATGGAAGTTCATGTTCACGGCACCGCATTCCTGTGCAAAGGCGTGCACCTGACGCAGGTCGAGCACGCGCTGCGTCCGTGGCTTGATTACCTTGAAGTCGACTCCATCGAAAAAGTGCAAAGCCTCGAGCGCGAAGAGCCGGGCATACGGTTCGACGTAAAAGAACAGGCGCTCGACATGTGCTGGACCGGCGAAGTCGGCCGCAGCTTTCAGGCGCGCCTGACCGAAGCTTTCCAGGCGCTGGGCCCGCTCACCGAGTACGCGTCCGAAATCACCCTGACGTGCTATCACGACAGCGGCAAGGAAGAGTTCCAGCAGGTCTTCATCGGGCCGAGCGCCGAAGCCATCCATGAAATACGCCGCCAGTGCGTCGAGGAAGACCTCGCCGCGCTGCTGTCGCCGCATTTCGACAAGACCCGCGTCGACCAGGTCGCCAGCATGGTCAATCAGATGTTCGACGACGAGTGGAAGCGCCGTCCCGAGGCCACGGAGCCAGCAGTGGCGACCCCCGCTCTGCAGCCGCACCCGCGCAACCGGCATTTACATTAAGAGTCCGTGAGGACGCGAGAGCGTGAGGGCGTGAGGGCGTGAGGACGTAAGAATTCTCCCGCCTGCGGTCCTCCACGGTTTCTTCCTTTCACGCCCTCACGCCCTCACGCCAATGGACGACATAGTCAAACAAGGCATGACCAAGTGGCCCAACGTGCCGTCCGTCTTTGGATGGCTCGGGCTCGATCGCCGCGGCCATTGGCTGATCAAGGGCGAGCGCATTTCGAACACCCTCGTCGCCGATTTCATCGGCCGCAATTACGAACGCGACGAGCAGGGTCGCTGGTTCTTCCAGAACGGACCGCAGCGCGTTTTCATTTCCCTCGACTACACGCCTTTCATCTACCGGCTCCTGTGGGAGCCTGCTGCAGGTGCCGCGCAGCGCATAGAAACCCACACCGGGCGCGCCGTGACGCAGATAGATGGCGCGTGGATAGATGATGCCGGCATCGTGCTGCTCGAGAGTGAGCACGGTGTGGGGCTCGTCGATGACCGCGATCTCGAGCGTCTGCTGATTTTCTTCAGCGGCACCGGCGATGAAGCACTCGACGAGGAGTACATCGCCGCCGCCATCGAGCAACTGCAGGCCGGCATTGCGGTGGAACTGGGGTTTCGCTACCAGGGACATACCGTGCCGGTGTCGGCGATCGCGGCCGCCGACGTTCCCGCCAGATTCGGTTTCGTGCCGCGCCCGGTGCAGCCGGCCGGCGAGGAAGAATGTTATTGAAGCCCTTGAGGAGTGGGGCGTGAGGGGTGAGGAGCAATTTAATACCGCGACGACTGCGGCGCATCCATGCACCGCGTTCGCCCCGCCTCTCGCCTATCGCCTCTCGTCTTTCGGTGTCCCTCAATGCGTCCGTTGACCGACTTCCCGCTTGCCGCCCGCGCAAAAATACGCGGTATGCTGTGCGATATCGACGACACACTCACCACCGATGGCCGCCTCACCGCCACCGCGTACGCTGCGCTGGAAGCCTTGCAGAACGCGGGCATGCTGGTGGTGGCCGTCACCGGCCGGCCGGCGGGCTGGTGCGACCATATCGCGCGCATGTGGCCTGTCGATGGGGTGGTCGGCGAGAACGGCGCCTTCTACTTTTGCTACGACCATGCGAAACACCAGATGCAGCGGCGCTTTGTCGATGACGACGTGACACGCGCTGCACATCGCCGGAAACTTGCCGCCATCCGCGACCGCATCATTGCCGCGGTGCCGGGTTGCGCTGTCGCCGCCGACCAGCATTACCGCGAAACCGACCTCGCGATCGATTTCTGCGAAGACGTGCCGCGCCTGCCCCAGCCCGCGGTCGAGAAAATCGCCGCTCTCATGCAGGGGGCCGGGCTGACTGCGAAGGTAAGCTCCATCCACGTCAACGGCTGGTTCGGCGTGTACGATAAACTGTCGATGACCCACAACCTGCTGCGCGACTGTTTTGCTACCGATCTGGACGAACGCAAGGGCGATTTCGTTTTCGCCGGTGACTCGCCGAATGATGCGCCAATGTTCGCGTACTTTCCGCATGCGGTCGGCGTCGCCAATATCAAGGCTTTCGCCGGGCAGCTCGCGGCGGAACCAGCTTATGTGACAACAGCAGCAAGCGGCGCGGGGTTCTGCGAGTTAGCGAATTTCCTGCTTGCTGCGCGCTGACTAAACCTTGAACCGCAAAGGACGCAAAGGAATTCAAATGCGCGCAAGAATGATTGCCGAATCAACTTGAACGCACAACTTCTTTATGATGAAATCTAGCGAGTTTTTAATACATGTTTAAGCCTTCCTTCGCGTCCTTTGCGTCCTTCGCGGTTAAAGACTGAGAGAAAAATAATGATCGATTTAAGAAGCGACACCATTACCCAGCCCACCGAAGCGATGCTGGCCGCAATGCAGGAAGCGACCTACGGCGACGATTCGCGCGATGGCGACCCGACCGTGCAGAAGCTCGAAGCCTTGGCGGCGGAGAAAACCGGCAAGGCAGCCGGCGCCTACATGCCGAGCGGCACCATGACCAACCTGGTGGCGATGCTGACGCACGCGCAGCGCGGCGGCGAAGTGCTGCTGGAAGAAGGCTCGCACACCCTGAGCTCGGAACTGGGCGGGATGGCTGCGCTCGCCGGGCTTTTTTACCGCACCATACCCGGCACGCGCGGCCGCATGGATCTCAATGTCCTGCGCGAGAAAATCAGGGGCACGCACCGCAACCAGATGGGCACCGGGATCGTCTGGATGGAAAATACGCACAACCTCGCGAGCGGCGCCGTGCTGCCGCTCGCTTACATGGCTGAAGTGCACAAGCTGGCGCGCGACAAGGGTGTGCCGGTACACATCGACGGCGCACGCCTCTTCAACGCCGCCGCCGCGCTCAACACCACCGCCAAGGAAGTCTCGCAGCACTGCGACAGCGTGTGCTTCTGCGTTTCCAAAGGCCTGTCGGCACCGATAGGCTCGGTGCTGTGCGGCAGCGAAGAGTTCATTGAGAAAGCGCGCGCGTTCCGCCGCATGGTCGGCGGCAACATGCGCCAGGCC
>CAMBSS010000180.1 GCA_945870465.1 Bordetella parapertussis
CGGCCCGTAGCGCATCGTATAGCCGCCGAAAAACCCGACAATCAGCAGGGCGTCGATGTTTGGATCGTCGAGTATGGCTTGCGCGATGGATCCGCAATACTCGACGCGTGGATCGGTGCCTCCGCCGGAGTCGACCGGATTCGAGATCGCGCTCGCATTCGGGATAATTGCGTGAATCCTGGCTTGCGTGGCCGCGTCCAAGGCAGGAAGCGTCAGTCCGCGGTCGACTAGCGCTTCCGCGGCTACCGTAATAACTCCACCGCCTTCCGACAGCACTGCGACGCGTTTCCCGGCCATCGGCGGAAAGAGTGCGAGCGCCTCCGCAACCGGATAGAGTTCGTCCATGCGTGTAACCACGCTTATG
Source organism: Bordetella parapertussis (assembly GCA_945870465.1). Next base: position 365 of record CAMBSS010000180.1, read on the forward strand.
CCGGCCTGCGGCAGCACACCTTTGCTGACGTCGTAATCGCCGGCAAGGGATCCGCTGTGCGATTTGGCTGCTCGCCTGCCTTCCGCGCTTCGACCCGCAACATACATGACCACAGGCTTGCGCTGCGTCACTTTACGCGCCGAGGCGAGATACGCGGGTCCATTCTTGAAGCCTTCGATGTAGGAGATTATGGTTTTGACCTCTTGATCATCACCAAAGCACTCAAGGTATTCATGGAACTGGATGTCGGATTGATTGCCGACGCTTAACATGGTGTTGATGCCGAAGTACCCGTGATACTGGGCCTCCGTTAGCGCCGACACATTCACATTAGCCGAGTTCGACAGCAGGACGAGCGGACCGCGGGGTATATTCGGCACGCCGATAGCATTGCATCCTAACCGTGCGCTAAACATGCCGTTGGTGTTGGGGCCTATGAAACGCACGTTGTAGCGCTGTGCGATTGCGACCGTCTGCTCCTCGATTAGACGCCCTGCTTCACTGGCTTCCCCGAACCCGCCCGCAAGCAGTATTGCGCCCTTGACGCCTTTGCGTCCGCACGCTTCGATTACGCTAGGGACCGTCTTGGCTGCGGTGCAGACCAGCGCAACATCGATTTCGCCTGGTGCATCATCGATGCTCGGATAACACTTGAGCCCGAGGATTTCGCTTTCCTTGGGATTGATCGGATAGATCTGGCCTTGATATTTGTCCCCAAACAGAGACTGTATCGCGCGGTAACCGCGTTTGGTTGGGTCTTGTGAGGCACCGATTATCGCGATTGTATGCGGGTTTAGGATGCGATCGAGGTAATGCGCCATGACGCTACCGTCCCCTTATCTTGTCAGTGGTGCAATGAGAAAGAAGCGCGCAACGAGGCGAGTCCAGCGCGGCTGCGTCGACTTGCGCACAGATGCACTTGATTAATATTAAAAACAATTGAGAAGTATACCCACCCTTGCACTGTTGTCAATCTTGTCATAACCTTGTACTTTATTAGATAAAGAAACATATTTCAGGAGTCATCTGCATGCCTGTCACCGGTTCCGAGCTCGTTGCGCAGACGCTTGCGCGTCATGGTATCGACGCGTTTTTTTTCATAATGGGCGCGCCTATGATGGGCGTCGAAACGGCGTGCATCGAGGCGGGCATGCGGGGTGTGGATGTGCGTCACGAGCAGGCTGCGGCCATGATGGCGCACGCATACTCGCGGGTGCTGCGCAAGACGGGTGTATGCATGGCGTGCTCCGGACCCGGCACCGTAAATATCGCCAGCGGCCTGGCCACCGCTTTCGTGGACTGCGCACCGGTGCTTGCGCTTGGGGGTGCAAGTCCGTGGAACGAATGGGGCACCGGCAGTTTTCAGGAGATCGATCAAGTCGCAATAATGCGTCCAGTGACCAAGTGGGCCGAGCGCTGCTATGAAACGCGCAGGATTCCCGAGATTATCGACAAGGCCATCCGCATGGCATGGTCCGGCAAACCCGGCCCGGTTTACGTCGATCTTCCTACCGACGTGCTCATGGGTTCCGTGGATGGGGACAAGGTAGTATGGCCGCGCGACCGTCAGCCCAAAAAAACGCGGCCGGCGGCGGACCCATCGCAGGTTGCCGCGGCGGTAGCGTTGCTACAAAAGGCGGAGCGACCGGTGCTTCTTTCCGGAAGCGGTGTCATCTGGTCCGACGCTGCGGCAGAACTGCAGGCATGGGTTGAGCAGTCCGGCCTGCCGTTTTATACGACGCCACAGGGTCGGGGCGTGGTCCCCGAGGACCACGCACATGCATTCCCGAACGCGCGTTCCACAGCGCTGAAGGAGGCCGATCTGCTGATGGTAGTCGGCACCCGGATCAACTATGTTTTCGGCCACCTGCGGCCGCCGCGTTTCAACGCCGATGCGAAAATCATCCGCATCGACGTCGATGCTGCAGAAATCGACGGCATGCAGCGCGTGGACGTCGGCTTGATAGGCGACGCGAAAGCCGTGCTGGAGCAGCTGCTGCAGGCGGGAAAGAGCGCGGTCGATACGAACCGTTATGCGAACTGGCGCAAGCGGCTGCAGGGCATAAATTCGGAAAAAGCCGCCGCTCAGGAGAAAGAACTCGCCACGGACGCCGCGCCTATTCATCCGCTGCGTCTTTGCAAAGAGATACGTGACTTCATGCGCCGCGACGCGATACTGTGCGTGGATGGGCAGGAGATCTTGAATTTTGGCCGGCAGTCGATTCCCACGCACGTCGCGGGACACCGCCTCAATTCGGGGCCATTTGGCACGATGGGTGTCGGACTGCCGTTTGGCATAGGCGCCAAAGTGGCGATTCCCGACGCCCAGGTCATCGTGTTGCACGGCGACGGGTCATTCGGATTGAACGGCCTCGAACTCGACACCGCGATCCGGCATAAAATTCCGCTACTCGTGATCATCAGTCTCAACGGCGGTTGGACGGCGGACCCGAAAGGCGACAAACCGGGAAGGAACCTCGGCTACACCCGCTTCGACCTGATCGCGGAAGTCCTCGGCGGGCACGGCGAATTCGTGGAAAAAGCGGAGGACATCCGGCCCGCCCTCGAGCGTGCGCAGAAGGCAGTGGATGCAGGCCGCGTTGCCGTCGTCAACGTCGTCACCGATCATCGGGCGCGCGCGACGACCGTGCGGTTCTCGGCAATGAACACCTGATGCGCATCGGTTGAATTTTCGCGTCAGTGGCGATATCGTCGGCGCACCAGCAATTGCACGGTTCATCGTTATCTGGACGGGGGTGGAAAGATGAAGAGTAAAGCCGGTTGGGGCATGGCGCTTATTTTGGCGGGTCTCTGCGCATCCGCATGGGCACAAAGCTATCCGGCAAAGCCCGTGCGCTTCCTTGTGGGCTTCGCGGCCGGCGGCAGCGTCGATGTTCTCGCTCGTTTCTATGCGCAGAAAATGAGCGAGTCGATGGGGCAGCAAATCATTATTGATAACCGGCCCGGCGCGGGCAGCAACATCGCCGGCGCCATCGTGGCGAAGGCTTCTCCCGATGGCTACTCCCTGTTCGTCGGCAGCGCGGGGGGGCTGGCAGGCAACCTGGCAATTTATCAGCGCATGCCGTATAACCCGCTCACCGACTTCACACCCATCGCAGTGCTTGCCTACCAAGCTAACATCCTGGTCGTTAACCCATCGCTGCCCACCAAAAACGTAAAGGAGTTCATCGCGTTGGCTCGCAGCAGGCCTGCGCAGATTAACGTGGGTTCGGGAGGTAACGGCTCCTCCCAGCACATGTCGCTTGAGGCGTTCATGAAAGTGGCGGGTGTCAAAATGCTGCATATTCCCTACAAAGGGGGCGCGCCGGCGGTCACTGATCTCTTGGGCGGGCAGATTGACGCGATTTTCGCGCCCATTCCAGAGGCGATGGTCCATCTTCAGACCGGAAAATTGCGCGCGCTTGGAGTCACTGGCGCCAAGCGGGCCGCGGCCCTGCCCAATGTCCCCACGATCAAGGAAGCAGGACTTCCCGGCTATGAATTCGACGGGTTCATGGGCCTCGTCGCTCCCGTCGGGTTGCACCAAGACATCGTTACCCGCCTGAATCGCGAAGTGAACAATGCGCTAACCGATAACTCCCTTAAAGCGCGGCTACTGGAGTCGGGACTGGAACTCGGTGGTGGCACGCCGGAGCAGCTTGCCAGCGCTATGCGCGCGCAGGCAGAGACCATGATCAAGCTAGCCAAGGATGCAGGCATCAAGCCTGTTGACTAGCTATGCGAATAGGAAATTTAAACGCCTCTTTTGACTGCCCGCGACTATATCGCCGGCCCAGGAAGCGGTCAATCGCGCGGTGTTTGGTGCAAGTTCCCCACTGCGCCTCGAGCGTCACACGATTCGCTTCTAATCCATACGGCCAGAAATTTTCGCCGAGCACGTGCCGTGTTTCAGCGAGATGCGCGGGCGCCCACGGCAGCATCGTCATTGGCGCCTGCTCAATTCGAGATCGCGGATGGCGCTCGTCTTGGCGGCGCAGAACGCGTAGAACAGCGCAGAAGCAAGCGTAGGATGGCGCTCGATCAACGACCGGCGCACAGCGAGCACGTGCATAATGGGGAAGATACCGGTATTGGCAAAGTAGCGCGCCTCGTCGTTCCGCCAATCCGGGAACAAAAGCCCCACGCCCGGCGCGCCGAGACAACGCGGCGGCGAGTAAGCGAGCAAACCGTCGATCGCACCGGCCGCGAGTTGATATGCGAGCAGTGCATCGCCGGCCAATGCGATGCCGATACCGGCAATTGCCGGCACCTTTATTTCCGTGCTCGTGCGCTCGCGCGAGTCGACATCGCCCACCCGCCAGCGTACGCGCCCAAGGTCGACACCGTAGTAGCTTTGCAGGACGCCGCGCGCCACGAGCGATACGGTGTTCGTGTATTCACGCAAGCCCACGATTTTTCCCTCGAGATCTTTGGGCCCGCGGATACCGCGATCAGTGCGGACAAACAGCGCTTGGTGGCGGAAACAGCGCGTCGGGAAAATCGGCAGCGCAACGTACGGGCTGTGTGCGCGTGCAGCGGCGATCAAGTAGTTGCAAAACGAGAGTTCGGTGACGTCGAATTCGCCGCTCGCGAAAGCGCGGCTGAACAGAGTCTCGAGCTCGCCCGTGGTCCAGGCCATCGAGCAGGGGCAGTGCGCGGTCGAAGCTGCCGACCGCTGCGGTAATGCGGGGAAGCGTCAAGCTACTAGGAGAATTGCGGACTGAACAGCCTACGGATGCACGTCAACCGTGCGCCCGCAGTATCGCGGTGCCAATCATGCTGTCGCGCGTGACCAGCGCGGCGAGTTGGGCCTCGGTCAGACTGTCGGAACCTGCCGGCCGCATGGGCAGCACGAGATAACGCAAGTCCGCCGTCGAATCATGCACGCGCACGGCGACACGTTCCGGCAGTTCGAGGCCGAACTCACGCAGCACCGCGCGCGGCTCGCGCACGGCGCGCGAGCGATAGGCGCGGCTTTTGTACCATGCGGGCGGCAAGCCCAGCAGCATGCGCGGGTAGCACGAGCACAGCGTGCAAACGACCATGTTGTGCACGTCCGGCGTGTTTTCGACGACGGTGAGAGTCACGTCGTAGAGGGCCATTTCGAATCCCATGCCGGCGCACGCGGTCGTCGCGTCCCGCAGCAGCAAGTCCTTGAATTCCGGATTGGTCCATGCGCGCGCGACGACACGCGCGCCGCCTTCAGGCGAGCGGCTTTCGATGTCCTGGACAAGCTGGCGTATTTCATCGGCGGTCGTCACGCCTTGCGCAATCAACAATTCGCGCAATGCTATTTCGAGCTTGCGGTAATACGTCAGCGAGTCGTCGTGGTCCGCCTGCGGCGGATGCTGATGGCGTCCGCCCGGCTCGTGATGGTGGTGGTCGTGATGGTCACTCATCGTGATGCTTCCGGCCGCAGCCAGTGCTCATACAGATCGATGTCCAGCGTATCGCCGGCAGCCCCCGCGTAATCCGGCCACACCTGGGATTGCACGAAGCGCACGCGGTACAACGCGCGCACAGGCTGGCCGCTGCGGCCATAAGCGAGTTCCTCCGGATTTTTGAAAAACCCCACAAAGCGCTCGATCGTGCCCGTCTTGCCGCGGATGTAATGCGGCGTGCGAATATGCCCCGGCGAATCCACCTGGCGCACCAGCACGCGCTCGCCGGCAACGTATGCGGGGGCGCTCGACGTTGCCGCATTCGCGGTCGCGTTCATTGCAGCGAGTCCTTGCGGTCGTCATTCACGGCAGCGGGTCCTTGCGCTCGCCGATCTCGGCCATCTTCGCGGCTAGCGCTTCGACGCTGATGACGCCCTTCAGTATCAAGTTGTTCGAAATGGCGAGGATGCGCCGCTCGGCGTAGTTCAGGCTGTGATAAACCTCGCCGCCAAGGGACTCAAGCCCGCGGCGATTTTCGTCGAGGCGCAGGATTTTCCTGCGCGTGAGCATGACGAGCAGCGCCTCGACGCGCTTTTCCCACAGCTGCAGCTCGTGCTCTTCCTTCGGTACTGGGCCGGCAGTAGCGCCGCCAAGATCGTGATAGCCTTGCATAGGGTAAGGTTACGTGCCCGATTTGCGTGAAAGATAGTCTTGATAAATATTAGCGAACGTTCCGGCCAGTGTCAATTTAACCATTGCGGGCACGGAATTTGCTTTGGGGTGGGGAGACGCACCCTCGCGGAGGTTCGATAAACTGTGGTACCCTCCTAAAAAAGATGAAAGCGTACCATGCCCCACCAAAATGATTTCTATCTTACGCGAATATTTTTCCGCTGGCTGAAACTCGCGACACTCACCCTGCCGGCCGCCGCGATGGCCGCCGACGTGACGTTCGACTATCCCAACAAGCCGATACGCATCGTCATCGGTTTCGGCGCCGGCAGCACGGTCGACATCTCGGCTCGCGTCATCGGCAGGGGGCTTTCCGAAAGCTGGAAGCAGCAGGTCATCCCGGACAACCGACCCAGCGCAGGGGGCATCCTCGCCGCGCAGCTCGTCGCGGGCGCAAACCCCGACGGCTACACCCTGCTGTCGGTGTCCGCGTCGCACGCTGTCGCGCCTGCGATGTACAGTAAGCTGCCTTATGACACCGCGAAGGACTTCGCCGGCATTACGACGACTGTGAGCGTTCCCGCGGTCCTGGTCGTCGCACCGGGGCTGGGCGTCAGGAACGTGAAGGACCTGATCGCGATGGCCAGGGCGAAGCCCGAGCAGATCATGTTCTCGTCCGCGGGGATCGGCAGTGCGACCCACTTCTCGGCGGAGCTTTTCGCGAGCCTCGCCGGGCTCAACGTCGTTCACGTGCCTTACAAGTCGGTGCCTGAGCAGATGACCGAGGTGATGGTCGGGCGCGTGCAGTTCACGCTGGCGCCGGCGTCCAACGCAGTGCCTTTCATCAAGGACGGCAAGCTGCTGGCGCTCGCGGTTTCACCTGCGAAGCGTGTCGCGGTGCTGCCTGACGTGCCGACGCTGATGGAGGCGGGTGTGACCGGTTATCAATGGCAGACGTGGTTCGGCCTGCTTGCGCCGGCGAAGACTCCGCGGCCGATCGTGGCCAAGCTCAACCAGGAAGTCTCTCGCATCCTCAACCTTGCGGACTCGAAAGAGCGCTGGAACGCCATCGGGGCCGAGCCGGTGCCGATCGCGCCAGAAGCGTTCGACAAATACGTCGCGGAGCAGATCTCGCTTTTCACCAAGCTCGCCAAAGCGGCCAATATCAAGGCGGACTAAGATCGACGCCGCTCCGTTGGACGCCGCTTAGCTGCCTCTGCGTGGGTTAAAGACGCGCTTTTGCGGCTATTGGCCGCTACATACGAACGCCGTTTACACCACCGCGATGCACTGGATCTCGATGACGCACCCGGGCCGCGCAAAGTTCGAAACGGTCACCAGCGCGCTGCCGGGATAGCGCCCGTCGGTGAAGTGCTCGTTGCGTATCTGCACGAAGCGATCGCCGTTGCGCGGGTCGTTGATGAACACCGTCATCGTGACTAGATTCGCGAGGGTACCGCCGGCGCGCGCGAGCGTGCGGTCGATCAACGCGAATATCGTTCGCGCCTGCGCTTCGAAATTGCCGGGGATGTCGCGGCCTTCGAGGTCGACGAGCGTGGTCTGGCCCGCGAGCCATACAGTGCGGCCGCCTTCGGTGATCACCCCGGGGCAGAACGAGCGTGCTTTCTGCCACTCGGTGCCTTCGAGGTGCTCGACTTTCGCAGGTGGGCGGTCGACTGAGGATTTTGTCATGCGATTCTCCTGATGCTATTCTTGGGCCCAAAGCTTACTGAACGTCTCCAGCTCACAGATGTCCTTTTCGCCGGCAACACTGGTATTTTCCTCCAGCAATTACTGGGTGCCACAAACCGTTACGGTGACGGCTGCTGACGATGGTGC
>CAMBSS010000181.1 GCA_945870465.1 Bordetella parapertussis
GGCTTACATGGCGGACAAAGGCGCGGTGTGGCAGAACATCGTCAAAAAACACGGCCTGCGCCCGACCCAGCTCGAATCCATTGCGTTGTGGCCGTACGGCGATTACCTGCTGCGGCCGGAATGGGAGATTCGTTCGCTGATGGACAACGCGCGCGCGCTGGGTTTCGCCGAGACGCTGGACACGGGCGCGATGTTCGCGCAGCACTTCGCGCATTACCGCGCCGAGAAAATAATTCCCTAGAAGCGATCTCAAAAAACAATTTGGAACCACAGATGAACGCAGATAAGATCAAGGGATCTTTAACTTGATTCGGGGAATGGTCTGAAATTATATCGGCGTCAATCGGCGTTTATCGGCGGTTGCTTATCGGTGTTGTTTTTTTGAGACGGGCTCTAGTCTTTTTTCGGCACGACGACTTTGTCGGGCATCTGGACAGGCTGGCCGCGCTCGAATTTCTCGTCGCTGGCGATCAGGCCAAGCACCAGCCACGCAGTAAAAGCGCTCACGATCACAAACGCAATGATCAGGGCGCGCTTTCCCAAGCCGCTCTTGGCGGTCTCCTCCGCCTCGAGATCGTCGACCAGATTTCTCACTTTGCGCAGCGCCGTGCGCTCCACCGTTCGCTGGGTGTTTTCCGCCATCGCGCTTTTATCGACTTCTGCTTCAGGTTTCATATGAAAACCCTCTGGCCTGCCATACGCCGTCAAGCGTATTCCATTTGTCATGGGATTTGCGGGGCGTTTGACACAGTATCTGTCAGGTCGCTACATTACGCCATGCAAGCTCAGGTTCGATTCGCGGCCGCGGATCGACAACAACTCCCCGAGGTGCCGACCATGTGTGCCGCCGTTCGTATTGCCGCTATTTTGTTTACTCTGCTTTTTTCGCTGTCCGGCGCGACCCCAGCCTGGGCGCAGCCGTATCCCGCCAGAACGGTCAAGAGCGTCGTCGGCTTCCCCGCCGGCGGCGGCTCGGACGCGCTCGCGCGCCTGGTCAGCGCGGCAGTCGGCGACAAGCTCGGCCAGCAGTTCGTGGTCGACAACAAGCCTGGCGCCAATACCATCGTCGCGACGCAGTACGTAAAAGGCCAGCCTGCCGACGGCTACACGCTGCTTTTCGTATCGGCCTCGTTCTCGATCAACCCCAGCCTCTACAAGCTTGACTACGACATCGAAAAGGATTTCACGCCGGTCGCGGTGATGGCCATCGTGCCGCTGCTGCTGATCGTCAATAACGACCTGCCGGTGAATTCGGTGAAGGAGCTGATCGCGATGGCGAAAGCGCAGCCGGGCAAACTCAATTACGCGTCGTTCGGCATCGGCAGCGCGGCGCATCTCGCGGGCGAAATGATGCTGAGCATGACGGGCACCGACATGATCCACGTACCGTACAAAGGCAGCGCGCCCGCAGTCGTCGATGTCATGGGCGGCCGCATCACCGCGATGCTGCCGGGCATAGGCTCGGCGCTCAATTTTGCGAAGGAAGGCAAACTCAAAGCGCTCGCTGTCTCCACGGGCAAGCGCGTACTGGGCGCACCGAATATTCCCACCATGGCGGAAGCCGGCATTCCGGGCTTCGACGTCGCGACCTGGGAATCGATCCAGGCGCCAGCGGGCACGCCGCCTGACGTCGTGGCGAAACTGAATGCGACCGTACGCGAAGTCATCGCCGGTGCCGGCCTGCGCCAGAAAATGATAGATCTGGGCTTCGAACCCGACGGCACCAAGTCGCCCGCCGAAGTCGGGCAGTTCGTCAAAAGCGAAATGAACAAGTGGGGCAAACTCGTGCGCGAACGCAACATCAAAGTCGAGTGAAATTCAACAAACTAAAAACAATTGTAGCCGCAGATGAACGCAGATGAATTCAAGTTCAAACGCGGAAGTTAGCGAGGGGGCGGGGTCTGTTGTATCTGCGTTTATCTGCGTTTATCTGCGGCTGATGGGTAAGTGAGTTCTTAGTTGAGCAAACCACAAGTCACGATCATCGGCGCCGGCATCGTCGGCGTCTGTTCAGCTGCGTGGCTGCAACGCGCGGGCTTCAAAGTCACCCTCATCGATTCTGGCGCGATCGGCGAAGGTGCTTCGTTCGGCAATGCGGGCAACCTGAGCCCCGGCGGCGTGGTGCCGTACATGATCCCGGGATTTCTGAGTGAGGTTCCGGGCTGGCTCGCGCAGAACGGCCCGCTCGCAATACGCCCCGGTTACTTTCTGAAGGTCCTGCCGTGGATGCTCACCGCGGTGAAAACCAGCCGCACCGAAGCCGCGCTGAAAACATCACGCGCTATGCGTGCCCTGCATGGCGGCACGCTGGATGCCTACGACACACTGACCCGCAACACCGACGCCGCTGCGCTGATCGAACGCTGCGGCCAGCTGTACGTTTCGGCACATCCGAACAAAGCGCAGGGCTCGGAGATCGCGCAGTTTATGCGCGAAGCGGCGGGCGTGAAGATGATGCTACTGGACGGACAGGAAATACACGAGCTGGAGCCTTCGCTCGCCCGTATTTTCAAGAGCGGCATGCTGCTGCCCGACAATGCACGCTGCAAGAATCCGCACCAACTCGTCACCAGCATCGCGCGTGAAGCGGAACGCAACGGCGCAGCGATCGTGCGCGGAAAAGTCAGCGGCTTTCAAACGAATGCAGACCAGGTAACGGGAGTCATCGTCGACGGCGTAGTACAACCCGCCGAACGCGTAGTGATCGCCGCGGGCGCTTATTCAGGCCGCTTGAGCGCCGAACTCGGCACGCCGCTGCCCGTCGAAGCGGAACGCGGCTACCACGTCACGATTGCGGATCCCGGCGTGATGCCGCGCATTTCAGTGACGAATGTGGATGCCAAGTTCGTGTGCGCGCCGATGAACATGGGGCTGCGCATCGCGGGCACTGCCGAATTCGCGGGCTACGACGCAGAACCCAACTGGCGGCGTGCCGAAATCCTCGAAGCGCAGGCACGCAGCATGTTCCCCGGCGTGCGCATGGAAAAAGTGACGCGCTGGATGGGCCGGCGTCCCAGCCTGCCCGACGGACTTCCGGTACTTGGCACCTCTCCCAAATTCGCGAATGCGTTCTTCGCCTTTGGCAACTCGCACTTCGGCATGAGCGCGGGGCCGGTGATGGGCAAGGTGATCGCCGAAATCATCGCCGGCCGCAAGCCTGAAATCAATATTGCTCCGTTTAACCCGGCGCGGTTTCGCGGCGCGTAAAGTCCGGGCACGGCATTCTTAAAAATGCCGTAAAGGACTATAATCTACAGGGTGAATTGCATTCCGGTTATGGAATAGCCCGCTACGCTTAAAGTCGGATGCGCCCTGTAAATCCGCATCGATTTGCAAACCGCGCACCGCTGCAGGAGGAAGCCAACATGTTGTCAGTACGCAAAACCGGCGCCGCGCTCGGCGCCGAGATACAAGGCGTGGATCTCTCGCAGCCGCTCGACAACGCGACCGTCGCCGAAATCGACCGGCTCTGGCTGGAGCACGAAGTCATATTCTTCCGTGGCCAGAAGCTGGCGCCGGAAGACCATATCCGCTTCAGCGAGCAACTGGGGCCGGTGGAGGTCCATGTTCGCACAGATTGCTGCAAACCCGGCTATCCGCAACTCTTCATCGTCGCCAACATCGTCGAGAACGGCAAACCGATAGGCGCCGGCGACGCGGGTACCATCTGGCATTCCGATGGCTGCTGCTACGACAAGCCCAGCCGCGGTTCGCTGTTGTACGCCAAGCGCGTGCCGATGAAGGACGGCGTGGTGCTCGGCGACACGATGTTCAGCAGCATGAACCGCGCCTATGAAGCGCTGCCGGAAGACCTGAAGCACAAGCTCATCTCGACCAAGGCGCTGAATTCATATCTCAAAGGCTACTCGCGTCCGCGCAAGACCGGGCCGATCCCGCCGCTCACCGAGGAACAGAAAAAGAAAGTCCCCGACATTGAGATTCCCGTCGTGCGCCGGCATCCTTTTACCGGCAGGCCATGCCTCTTCGTCAACGAAGGATATACGACCCGCATCGTCGGCATGCCGGACGCGGAGAGCAGCGAGCTGCTCGACTATCTTTTCCATCATGTGACGAGGCCCGAGTTCATCTACCGGCACAACTGGCGGGAAGGCGACCTGCTCATCTGGGATAACTGCGCCACCCAGCATTGCGCCGTGCTCGACTACGCGCCCCTGCCGCGCCATATGGAGCGCACCACCATCACCGGATCGGCGTCGCTACGGGATGGCGCCTATGGGATCCGGCATGCGGCCTGAGATATCGCCATGATCACCGCGCACCGGCAGGTTTCCGCATTGGGCGCCGAAATCAGGGGCGTGCATCTCGCCGATGAGCTGGATGACGCGACATTCGCACAATTGAACCGGCTCTGGCTCGAGCACGAGGTTGTATTTTTTCGGAACCAGCAGTTGACGCCGGAACGGCATATCGCCATGAGCGAACGCTTCGGAGACGTTGAAACCCACGTCCGGACCGACTGCTGCCGGCCGGACTATCCCAAGATCTTCGTAGTATCGAACATCGTGGAAAACGGCAAACCGATCGGCGCCGGAGACGCCGGCACCCGCTGGCATTCCGACGGCTGCTGCATCGAGAAGCCGAGCCGCGGCTCGATGCTTTACGCGAAGATCGTGCCGACGCAGGACGGCGTGCCCATCGGCGACACCCTGTTCAGCAGCATGACCAGGGCCTATGAAGCGCTGCCGCCCGCCATGAAAGAGCGGTTGCGCGGCCTCAAAGCCGTCAACTCTTATACGAAGGGCTATTACCGGCCGGTGCGCGCGGCGAAACGTCCGGAACTGACGCCGGAGCAGATGAAGAAAGTGCCCGAAATCGAAGTGCCGGTCGTGCGCCGGCATCCGTACACGGGCAAGCCATGCCTGTTCGTGAACGAAACTTTTACTGCGCGCATCGCGGGCGTGACGGAAACCGAAAGCAATGAACTGCTCGACTACCTGTTCGGGCACGTGGCCGATCCGGCGTTCATTTACCGGCATCAGTGGCAGGTGGGCGATCTGCTGATGTGGGACAACTGCGCGACCATACACTGCGCCATCGCCGATTACTTGCCGCAGCCGCGGCTCATGGAACGCACCACCATCATGGGCACGGCCAGCGTCCATGATTCCGCGGCCATAGTGGCCTGATACAGCTCAAGGACCATAGATGAAACGTGCACTGCGCGCATTGGCCGTGTCTGCCTTTATTCTCGTGCCGGCAACGACCGCATCCGCACAGTCGGGCGACTACCCGAACCGGCCGGTCCGCATGATCAATCCGTATGCGCCGGGCGGCGCAGTTGACGTCATAGCCCGCACGTTCTCGCAAAAACTTAACGAAGCGATCGGCCAATCCGTCGTCGTCGACAACCGGCCCGGCGCGGGGACCAACATCGGCACCGAAATGGTCGTGCGCGCTGCTGCCGACGGCTATACCATCCTGCTCACGTCGGCCGTCATCGCAACGAACGTATCGCTCTACAAACTCTCCTTCGATCCGGTCCGCGATCTTGCCCCGGTTTCGCAGCCGTTGCAGTCCCCGTTTGTCGTCATGATCAACCCGTCCGTTCCCGCCAAAAACATGCAGGAGTTCCTGGCTCTTGCGCGCAGCCGCGGCAATGAACTGACCCTCGGTTCGGCGGGAGCGGGAACCACCACGCATCTCATGTTCGAGCTGCTGAAAGCCATGGGCAAGTTCAACATGGTTCATGTGCCGTACAAAGGCGGTGCGCCGGCGCTCAACGCGGTCATCGGCGGGGAGGTGCAGATGAGCATATTGCCGGTGACGATCGTGATGCCGCAGGCGAAGGCGGGCCGCGTGCGCGCGCTCGCCGTGACGAGTGCGAAACGCGTCGAACAGCTTCCGGAACTGCCCACCGTGGCCGAGTCGGGCATTCCCGGATATGACCCGATCGGCTGGTACGCTGTCTTTGCGCCCGCCGGCACGCCGCGCGCCGTGATCATGCGGCTCAACACGGAGATCAACCGCATCCTGCAGCAGGCTGACGTAAAGGAACGTTTCATCGCGAACGGCATGTTCCCCGTCATCGGCCCGCCCGAAGCGCTGCGCGATCACCTCAAATCCGAAATCTCGCGCTGGAGCGCGGTGATCAAAAGTACGGGCATCCAGCCGGACTAGCGCCGGCTTTCTCTGGTCTGTTTCTGAAAGGTTTACCGTGGCACAAAATAAATTCCCATCCAACCGCGACAAAGTCAGCACCGTGGCACCCGCGCTGGTGGAATTAAGCAAGCGCGTCCTGTTCGGCGAAGTCTGGGAACGGCCAGGACTCTCCAAGCGCGACCGCAGCATGATCACTGTTGCCGCGCTGATTGCGCTCAACCGCGGCGAACAACTCACCGGACACATCGACCGCGCGCTGGCGAACGGCGTCACGCAGGAAGAAATCGGCGAGATGGTCACCCACCTCGCGTTTTACTGCGGCTGGCCCGCCGGCATGACCGCCGGCCTGATTGCGAAAGACGTTTTCGACAACCGCAAATAAGCGGCCGGCGAGCCGTTTTGTCCCACTCACTTTAGTTGAGCGTGGGGGCGCGAGCCAGGCATTTACCCTTTCACGCCCTCACGGAATTTCAGTCCTTCCTCTCCCCCTTCACGAACCCGCCGAGCTTCTCCTTCCACTCGTCCGAGTGCATGCAGCCGATCCACGCGTCGGTGTCGAACCTGAGGCCCGCGGCGGGTCCATTGACATCATCTCTCGCTATGTACATAATAATGTACAGATACGTACAGGAGGCCCTATGCGGGACGCCACATTCACCGAGCTGCGCAATCACGCCAAGGATTATTTCGACGCCGTCGAAGGCGGGGATACGGTGCGCGTCTTTCGCAACGGCAAACCCATCGCCGAAATCGTGCCGGTTCGCGGCGGGGTTCCGTCGTGGAAGAAACCAGCCACTCCACTAACGATCAAAGGCTTGTCATTGAGTCGGGAGATACTGAGTGAGCGGGACAAGTCGGCGTGAAATTGTTTCTGGATACCTCGGCTTTTGCGAAGCGTTATGTTGCCGAGCAAGGGTCGGCCAAAGTCATGGCGTTATGCCTAAAGGCAGACAATCTCATCGTCAGCGTCATTTGCCTGCCGGAACTGATCTCGACGTTGTCCCGCCTCGTGCGGGAAAAGAAACTCACCAGGGCGGATTACCGAAAACTGAAGGGTGCCGCAATCGCGGACCTCGCGGACGCAGACATCTGCCAGATCACGCCGGGCATCCTGGGCTCGGCTATCGCATTGCTCGAGTCGCACCCCCTGCGGGCGATGGATGCCCTTCATGTGGCATGTGCGCTGGCGGTCAAGCCTGACATTTTTGTTTCGGCCGACCGGCGGCAACTTTCGGCGGCACGCAAGGCCGGCCTTAAGACTGTCGATGTGTCGTAATCGTCTCTCGGCGTTGCGCGCTTCGCTTTTTCCCTTCCACCTCACTCCTCTCGCCCCCCTCTCGCCTCACCGCGCCAGCTACGCCTTGCGCTCCCCCTTCACGAACCCGTCGAGTTTCGCCTTCCACTCGTCCGAGTGCATGCAGCCAACCCACGCCTCGTTGTCGAAACGCAGGCCCGGCGTCAGGCCGACCTCCTGCGATTGATTCATCGCGGACTTCGACTGCACCACGCCGATGGACGGATTGGCGGCGATGCGCAGCGCCATCGCCATGGTTTCTTCCATCACCTTGTCGTGCGGCACGACCTTGTTCACCAGCCCGAGTTCGGCGGCCTCCTTCGCATCCCAGCGCCGGCCGGTGAAGATAAGCTCCTTCGCTTTCTGGATGCCGACCAGGCGCGGCAGTCGCTGGCACGCGCCGCCGCCCGGGAAAAATCCGTGCGTCGTTTCCGGCAATGAAAAAATCGCGCGCTCGGAGGCAATGCTGATGTCGCACTGGAGCACCAGCTCGAAACCGCCCGCCATGCAATAGCCGTTGATCGCAGCGATCACCGGCTTGCGCAGGTTGGCGACCATGCTGGTCCATTTCGACACCACGTTATAGCGGTCGTGCACCATCAAAGCCGTGCTACGCGCGGCGCGCTCCTTCAGATCGGCGCCGCTGCAAAACGCCTTGTCGCCGGCGCCCGTGATGACGATGACCCGCACGTCTTCACGCAGGTCGAGTGCAGGCAGCAGCGCCGTCAGTTCGAGGCGCAACTGGGTATTGAGCGAATTCATCGCCTCGGGGCGGTTCAACGTGACGACGGCGACGCCGTTGTCGACCGTAAGGAGGTGGAGCGG
>CAMBSS010000182.1 GCA_945870465.1 Bordetella parapertussis
CGACAAAACCGAAAGGCAGGCTTGCGATTTGCTGACCGGCAAGATACGCAAGCGCCAGCCAAACGAGCGACATAAGAAAAAATGACCGAAAGCCAACAGTCGCCGATTGGTCAGAGTTGTTCATGACGCAATAAACAGCATGAAGAGCAGGAATGCAAAAACAGGCAGAATTACTGCCCACCCCCAGGAATCTTGATAGCGAAAAGCCAAAATCAACAGTCCGGAGGAGAGAAAAGCAATGGATGCGGTGCCCAGCAGTCCATCCTTCGTTTTGGTTCCGAGCTTCCCCCAGAAACTTGAGAATCGCTCGACTCCGTACTGGTTGGTACGATCAAATATCCGCTTCTTTCGCCACAGGGCGAATAACCCACCCGCAACGAGAAGAATTGTCCCAACGTATTCGGCTCCCCAGTCCATTCGTCTGCTTGTCAGAAGAACTCAAAAAAATCTGTTGGCACTATATACATCGCGAATTCTCGGTCGCTAACTTCGAGGTGGTCATTACATCCGTTGCGCTTTTGAGCGGTATTTTCGAAGGGTTGAACAACAAGGCCAAAGTCACCATCAGAAGAACCGGCAGCTTTCGGACATTCAAAATGCCATACCATATGCTTAATCATGTACTTAGGGAACTGCCCGAGCCAAAATCCACCTACAGATTCTGCTGACGAACCCCATTTTTAACCGATCGAAAACGGCAGCCTGAAACCACTCAAAACCAGCCCCGTTCAGACTCATAGTTGGATTGGAATGTACTGGCAGTGTTAATTGTCGAATACAGTCTATGGCCTAGGTGGTAGTCAGATTGCGTATAGCTGGTGTTTGTTACAACTAGGCCGGCCGGCTTCTTCCAAAATAGTCCGCGCCCCGAGCCAAGAACTTGATCTACCTGGCCGTACCCTCGATCTTGGCTTTGAGTTTCGCCATGTATTTCTCGAGGTCGACGATATAGCGATCATGCTCGGCTTCGCCGATCTGCTCGACGTCGTCGAACACTTTCATTTTGAACGTGACCTTACGGCGGTCGATGGCCGTGAGTTCGACTTCGCACCGCACGTTCTTGCCGATGGGTGTGGGCGCCATGTGGCGGATGTTGACCTGCAGACCGACCTGGCCCTGCCCCGGTTTCAGATGCGGGCCCACCAATTTGTGCGCGGTCATTTCAACGAAGCGTGTCATGCCCGGCGTCGAAAAAACCTTGTAGTCGCCGCGCGTCGTGGCCAACTCCTCGGTGACTTCCCATGTCATTTCGTCGCGCATGCCGACTTTTAGTGTATCCATTGCTGTTCCTGTGAATTGGAAATTATCTCAAAAAGTTAAAACGACAATCAGCCGCAGATAAACGCAGATAAAACGTAATGACTGCCCTCAAACAAACGGTAAGCACTTTGAATTTATCTGCGTTTATCTGCGTTTATCTGCGGCTCAAAGCCTTTTTTGAACCACTTACAGATCACCACGCTGCCTGCAGCACGTCGTGCAGCAAGTCGCGTTCTCGCACGAATTCGCGCTTGGGATCAGCATTGAAGTTCTTGAGCGAATTCTCCAGCACCTGCCCCAAACCTTCGCGCGGGAAATCAAGGTCGCGCAGACGCGTCGGCATGCCGAGCTCGGTAAAAAATTTATCCAGATAGTCCGCCGCAAGCCCGGGCGCCGCGGCTACCGACATGCTGTCGTCCCACACACCTATGCCATGTGCGAGTTGTGCCATTGCCTGCGGATCGCGGCTGCCCAGCCGGCGCAGCACGGTGCCCGTTAATGCTGTATTGGCTTCGCCCTGCCCGATATGCGGAAACGAGATGAATAGTGAGGTTGCGAACGCATAAGTCGCGCGCACTACCCAATGCCGTGCTGCGCTGCCGCCACCTTCGTCGGCGTCGCGGTTTAGCAAAAACGCCGCTGCGCATAATTCGATGCGCGGAGCGGCGTCAGTACTGTTCATGATCTGCGGTAACGCGCGTGCCGCCAGGCGGTAAGCCTGCAGGCGCACGCCTTCCAGCAGCGGATTGACGTCGGTCCAGCCAAGATTCATCACGCTGCGCCAATAGACCGAGCATCCCGCCGTGCGTATCAGGGTGGACGGCGCCGTCAGCAAAGCATCCGCATCCCAGAACAGCGCCTTCGGGCGCGTTTTGGGATCGAAAAATTCCATGCGGTGATCGAGCGTATCGTCGCGCAGCGCCGAGCCGCCGCGGTTCTGCGCCGACGTCGGCACCGTCAACACGTTGATGATGGGCAGCTTGGGCGCATTGAGCTTGGGGCTGATGGCCGGCGCGTTGTCCGGATACTGCGTAATCAGGCTGTGCGGCTCGCCTTTTTCCGCGAGCAGGATGGCGACCACGCGCGTCGCCTGCGTCACGCTGCCGCCGCCGACGCTGATCAAAAGATCAGCGTTCGCCGCGCGTGCCGCGGCCGTCGCTTTCAACACTGACGGCAGCGTAGAGTCTTTTTCGACCTCGTCGAACACCCCCGCGCATGACTCGCCAAGGATGCGGCGCATGCGCGCGATGAGATCGGTGCGGCGCGATACCGTACGGCCGCAGACGATGAACGCGCGCTGCGCCTTGTTGCGTTTAAGTTCGGCCGGCAGGTTTTCCAGCGCGTCCTTGCCGCTGTAGACGCGGAACGCGAGGCTCAGCGCTTTGAAATCCGTGGAAACCATGCCCGGTTAGCTGCCGCGTGTATGCAGAAACCGTTCGTGCGCCTGCAGCGCGGCGAGCGCCTGCCCAGCGTTGCTCATTTCGTCGTAAACCGGGATACCCAACCCGACTGCGGTATCGCGGAATATGCGCTTGCGCGCTTCGAGCTGGGGATCGCCGTCGGAGCGCAGCACCAGCACGAAATGTGCCTGGCCCGGATAGTGGGTCTGCACGCGCAGCGCAGCCTGCAATACGTTGTCGAGCACCTCGGGTGGCGTGCGCCCGGCAAATGCCGACATGTTCAGATGTATTACCAGCGCCTCGGGTCTGCCTTTAGCGTAAATCTCATCGAGGATTTTTTCGGCGACGCGGCCGTTGTCCTGCTGCAGCGTACTGACCGGACAATCGACCGGGTTGGTGATACTGGTGCCCGGCGGCAGCTTCAGGGCTGCCAGTGCATCCAGCGCCGGCTTTTCAAACGGCAGCACATCCAGGCCCAGCCTTGCGAAGTAATCGGTGGCAAGCACGCTGGTGCCGCCACCGTTGCCGAACAACACCACGCGTTTGGTCGGATGCTGCGGTTGCGGCGTGAGCGTCTGGAATATGAGCAGCGTATCTATGAACTGGTCGAGCGTCTCCACCAGCACGCAGCCGGTCTGGCGCGACAACGCGATCCATGCGCGCTCGTCGCCTGCCAGCGAACCCGTATGCGAAGCTGCAGCCGCGAGCCCCTGGCCGGTGCGCCCGCCTTTCAGTATGACGACCGGCTTCTGCGCTTTCGCGGCGCGCAACATTTCGAACAGGCGCCGCCCGTCTTTGGCTGTCTCGATGTAAAAGCCGATCACCTTGGTCTGCGCATCAGCCAGATAAAATTCGAGCAGATCGCTGGGTGCGATATCGGCGCAGTTGCCGACCGTTACCAGACCGGAGAATTTAACGCCGCGCGAGAGTCCGCGCCGGATGATATCGGTGCCGAGCCCGCCGCTCTGTGAAATCACGCCGACATGACCGACTTCGGTTGGGCTGATCTCGGTGAACGTAATCCTGCCGCGCGGCGTGTAGATGCCAAGGCAGTTCGGGCCAAGCAAACGCATGCCACCCGCCCGTGCTGCATTCAGCAGTCGCTGCTGCAAATCCTTGCCTTCATCGACCTCACCGAAGCCGCTCGAAACGACCTGCGCAAATCGCACGCGTCCCGCGGCGACAGTCAGTATGTCGGGTACCTGTGCCGCCGACACCGCTATATAGGCATAGTCGACCGGCTGCGGCGTGGCGCCGAGATTCGGAAACGCCGGCAAACCGTCGATCGTGGATGCCGTCGGGTGTATCGGATAAATAGTGCCGGTGAACCCGAACTCGCGGATACGGCGGATGAACACGTTGGGCAAGGCGTTGCCCTTGGTCGATGCGCCAACCACCGCTATGGTCTTGGGCATGAACAACGGCGCGTAGCGATCTATTACAGAAGTTTTCATTCAGGTCAAAACCTTTAACCGCGAAGGACGCAAAGGACGCGAAGGAACAACGAATAACAAGAATTACTCAGATTTATTTGCAGGAAACATATCGACAAATACGAAAAGCCTTCGTTGATCACTTGATATCCCTCATTGCCGTTCCTTCGCGTCCTTTGCGGTTCAGCTTTAATCAGGTCAGTATGAACCGGGCGTCTACCGCTACCGCGCCGGTCGCCGAGACGATCAGCGGATTGATGTCGGCTTCCTTGAAGTCATCGGCGTGCTTCATCAACAGGCCATTTTCGCCGCCGACCTTGAGCAATACGTCGATGATGGCGTCCTGCGCGACGGCTGGACGGCCGCGCGCACCCTGAAGTATCGCTGCGCCTTTCAGTTCTGCCAGCATCTCTTCCGCGTCCAATCGCGTAATCGGACAGATACGAAACGCCACGTCGGCCAGCACTTCAACGAAAATTCCACCGAGGCCCACCATCACCATCGGCCCGAAATCCGGATCCCGCACCGCGCCAACCACGATCTCCTGTCCGGCCGGGGCCATTTCCTCGACCAGATAACCTTCGACGCGCGCGCTTTTGATGGCCGGTAATGCGGCCATCGCAGCTATTGCCTGCTCGACCTCGGCTGCGGTCTTCAGGCCGATTTTTACGCCGCCGGCGTCGCTCTTGTGCAGGATTTCGGGCGACATGACTTTGAGCGCAAACGGCGGTTTGAGTTTGGCGATCGCGCCGGCGACGGCACCCGCATCCGGTACAACAACCGATTTCGGCACGGTCACATCAAAACTGGCGAGTAGTTGCTTGCCCGCCAATTCGTCCAGCGCGGTGCGGCCTTGCGCACGCGCCGCGGCAATCAGTTGCGCGCCGCTCATGCTTTTTTCTTCGCCAGCACTTCAGGGATGAGACCTGTATGCACCTGGCCTGACTGAAACTGCTCGGAGCGCAGGATCGCGACCACGGCGGGAATATTTGTCTTCGGGCCTTTGATATCGAATGCCTCCAGCGCCTGCGCGAGCTGCTGGATCGCGAGTTCACGCGTCGCGGCATGTACGATAACCTTGGCGATCATCGGATCGTAATGCGGCGTCACGTCGCGGCCTTCCGCGTAGCCGGTCTCGACGCGTATCCCTTTGTCTTCGGGCGGACGGAATACCGTGAGCTTGCCGGGTGAAGGGTAAAAATTCTTCGGGTCTTCGGCGTATACGCGCGCCTGTATCGCATGGCCGTTGATCGCCAGCTTGGCTGGCAGGATGTCAGTCAATTTCTCGCCAGCGGAAGAGCGGATTTGCGCTTTCACGAGATCAACACCCGTCACTTCTTCGGTCACGCCGTGCTCGACCTGCAAACGTGTATTCATTTCCAGGAAGTTAAACGAGCCGTCGGCGCTCATCAGCATTTCGACGGTGCCGATATTATCGTAGCCCATTTCCTTGATGATGGCAGCGACCTGGTCGGCGACCGCATTCACTTTCGAGCGGTCGAGCGCGGGGCCCGGCGCTTCTTCGATGACTTTCTGGTTACGGCGCTGCACCGAGCAATCGCGCTCGAACAAATGCACGGCATTGCCGTGCTGGTCGCCGAGTAACTGGAATTCAACGTGCCGCGGCTTTTCGAACAGGCGCTCAAGATAGACTTCCGCATTGCCGAAACCGCGGCTCGCCATCGAACGCGATCGCTCGACGACGGCGAGCAATTCACTTTCGTCTTTCGCCGGCAGCATGCCTATGCCGCCGCCGCCGCCCGCCGGCTTGACCAGCACCGGATAACCGATCTTGCGCGCCGCTGCCATTATGGCTTCCGGTTCCATCGGCAGGACGTCCGAACCTTTGGACATCGGCATGCCGTACTTCGCCGCGATTTCACGGGCGCGCGTCTTGTGCCCCATCGCGTCTATCCACTTGGGCGACGGACCGATGAAATGCACGCCGGCGTCCTGCACTTTTTGCGCGAACTCCGCATTTTCCGATAAAAAACCGTAGCCCGGATGCATACCGTCGACGCCTGCGCGCTTGAACACGTCGAGCAGCAAATCCTGATTGAGATAGCTATCGCGCGCTGGCGCGGCGCCTATCGCATAAGTTTCGCTCGCCATTTCGAGGTACGGCGCGCCATAGTCGGCTTCGGAATAAACAGCGACGGATTTGATGCGCATTTCGTGCAGCGCGCGCAGCACGCGGGCGGCAACGGCGCCGCGGTTTGCCACCACCACTTTATTAAACATTTATAAATCCCTTGCCGCAAAGGCGCAGAGACGCGAAGGAGTCGCAAAAAAACAATCGTATTCCTTGCGGTTTTACTTTGCGCCTTTGCGCCTTTGCGGTCGCTTGTTAATAGCTCGTCGGCCAGGTGCGCATCAAATGCTGGCCGACACCCTTGGTCATGCGTAATTTGTAGACTTCGAGCATGCGAATTAAATAATCGCGTGTCTCCGCCGGACGGATCACCGACTGCGCGGCGAACACTGATGCGAGCCCCCATACATCGGATCCTTGCTCGATTTCGGCAAGCCGCGCAGGGTAATCCGCATCGCCCGGTTTAACGCCATGTACGATGGTGGTAGCAAACTCCGGGCTCATGAAACTGATTTCGGCCGTCGGCCACGCCGCGATATCGTCAGAGTGCCGGCCGCCACCCATGCAGACGTAAGCGCGACCGTAACTTTTACGCAATATTACCGACAGCTTGGGCACCGTGACCAAAGTCATCGCGTTCATGAAATTCATGATCTTGCCCGGCGCACCGCTTTTTTCGGCTTCGGTACCAATCTGGAAACCCGGTGTGTCGACCAGCAGCACGATGGGCACGTTGAACGAATCGCACAGCACCAGAAAATCCACGATCTTGCGGCAGGCATCGGCGTCGAGCGCGCCGCCGCGATGCAGCGGGTTGTTGGCGACTATGCCGACGCTTTTGCCGCCAAGGCGCGCCAGCGAGACGGTAGCGCTCTTACCGAAGCGCGGCTTCAGTTCGAACATCGAGTCTTTGTCGACCAGCGCCTTGATCACGCGCTTCATGTCGTACACCTGGGTGCGCTTCTCGGGCACGATGGAAAATACGTCTTTCATGTCGGCGCCGGAACCCGCTGGCACCGGCGCGTCCGGCGGCGCTTCACGATGATGGCTGGGCAGATAGGAGAGGAACCGCTTGATAGCGGCGAACATTTCCTCTTCGGTATCGACGACCTGATCGATGAGACCGGTGATTTCGGCGTGCATGCGCCAGCCGCCCAGCGCTTCGAGGTCGACTTTTTCGTTGAGCGCCATTTCAATCAGACGCGGGCTCGACACTGCCATCGTCGCGCCCTTCTGCATGACGGCAAAATCGGCCAGGCACGCAAGCCACGCCGACGAGCCGAACGACGGGCCGACGACCGCGGTGGCGAGCGGGGTTTCGCGCGTACGGCGGAACTGGGTGTTGTCGTTGCCGAGCAAGAGTCCCATGCCACGCGCGCCCATCGCATCAGGCAGGCGTGCGCCCGTCGATTCTCCGACGACCACGAGCGGCATACCGCGCTCGGTGGCGGTGCGTTTCATGTGGCCGACCTTTTTGCCGTTGGTCGCACTCGTCGAGGCGCCCTTAACAGTAAAGTCGTTAACGACAATTGCCACGTCGCGATTGTCTATGCGCGCGAAGCCGGCGATCTTGCCGTCGGTTTGCGTTTCCGCTTCCTGCTCGGGATACACGCCCGACGCGCCGAACAGTCCCGACTCGATAAAGCTGCCGGCATCCACCAGTGCCGCGATGCGCTCGCGCGCGTTCAGTTGACCGGCTTTCTTCCGTCGCGCCAGCTTGTCCGCGCCGCCCATGCCAAGCGCCCGGGCGCGCCGCGCTTCGTATTCCTCGAGTAGTTTTTCAAATGCCATAGTCTGGTCCTGGTTGAATTTTTACGGTTGCATGCCGGCGCCGCGAATTGCCGGCGGCAGGGCGACCGTGTGATCAGGCGCGTGCGCGTTTGGAGTAAGCACGCAGTCAATCTTTCGCGATGCCAAGATCGGTCAGCGTCTGCTTCCACGCTCCGTACTGGGTATCGTAATACTTAAGGGCCTCG
>CAMBSS010000183.1 GCA_945870465.1 Bordetella parapertussis
AAGAGAATGGCGATATTGGCAGGATAAACGGGCACCCAGCGGTGCGCTCACGATCCGCTCAAACCATTTAGCCCTCAATTCACTGTTCCGCTCGATTACCATGATCAACATCGCTCAAATCATCAACTCCAGTCCGACAGGCTGCTAGAGTCTATTTAATCCATAAACGATGGAACCGCAGATAAACGCCGATGAACGCAGATGAAATGTCGGAATACGCACTCAGGGTTATTCGCTATCCGGGTGATAGGCATGAAACATCAAACCGCCATGGATTTTCGGCGTTCATCGGCGTGCATCGGCGGTTCCGCATTTGGTTTGAGGCGGCCGTCAATCGACTTTGACGTGCGCGCGGCACTTCAAAGTCTTTGACGCCGGCTTCGCTCAGGGTCGGCACGTCGGGCATCATGCCTGAGCGTTTTTTCGCCGCCACCGCGCGCTGCGCAAGGATTTCGGGCCCGAGATGCCCATCATCGACACGTTTTTCGATCCGTTCCAGCAGGTCATGCGCAAGGCCGGTTTCGCCAGCGCGAAACCAGCCGCACTCTCACGAAATGAAGGCCCGGCGCGCCTAAAAAGCGCGCCGGTTGTGGCACAATAGTGGTCGTACTTCCATAGGTGGCATATGCGTGTAGCAATCATCGGCGGCGGTACCATTGCGCGCCTCTTCCTCGAACACATCAAGCGCGGCGATCTCGGCGACGCTGAAGTCATCGCTATCGTCGGTCGCAGCGGTGGATCGCGTGGCAAACCGCTGGCGGCTGAATACAACGTCGCGTTCGTGACCGCGCTCGACGAGTTGCTGAAACACAAACCCGATGTCGTAGTCGAAGCCGCGTCGCACGAGGCGGTGCGCACCTTCTGCGGCCCGCTGCTGGACGCCGGTGTTGCGGTCATCGTATTGTCGGGCGGTGCGCTGTCCGACGATAAATTGCGCGCCGGCCTCGAAGCGAGCGCGATCAAGACCGGCGCGCTGTTCTACGTGCCGTCGGGCGGCATCGGCGGGCTCGACGCGCTGAAAGCGGCGTGCATTGCGGGCGTTGAGTCGGTTGAAATCGTCGTCTCCAAGCCGCCAGCCGCGTGGCAGAACATACCGTTCGTCGGCAAGCTCAACATAGATCTTGCGGGTCTGCGCGAACCGCTCGTACTTTTCGAAGGAGCGGCGCGCGACGGCGTGCCGCATTTCCCGGCCAACGTAAATATTGCGGCAGTGCTGTCGATGGCCGGTATCGGTTTCGACCGCACGCGGTTGAAAGTGGTCGCCGACCCGCTGATTACGCACAACACCCACCAGATAACCATCAAGGGCAAGACCGGCAACATCAGCATCAAGCTGGAAAACGTTCCCGCGCCGGAAAATCCCAAAACTGCATGGCTGGCGTGCTACAGCGCGCTGGCCGCATTGAAACTCGCAAAGTCCCCCATCAGGTACGGCACCTGAAAAGCATTTGCAGCGGCAGATACCGCAGATGAACGCAGATAAAATCAAGAGCAATTGTGAGTGATGGTCTGAAAAGTAGCACCTTCGTCGTGCCCGCGCAGGCGGGCGCGACGATTAATCAAAGGTTCCCAAGATGAATTCGGAGCAAATTCTGGCGCGCATCGAAAGCGCGGTTGCGGAACGCTTTGGCGACAAAATAAAAGCGGCCGCCGACCAACCCGGTGCGGATTCGCTTGCGCGCATGCTCGAACACCGCTCGCAGCGGCGCTATACCGCGCAGGCGGTTGATCCGGCGCTGCTGAAACTGCTGTTCGCATGCGCGCTGTCGGCGCCGTCGAAAAGCGATTTGCAGCAGGCCGATATCGTCCACGTCAGCGCGGCGGACAAGCGCAAGGCGATAGCCGACCTCATCCCGGACAATCCGTGGGTGCGTACTGCACCCGTGTTCCTGATTTTTTGCGGTAACAACCGGCGTACGCGGCAGGTCGCTGATTTGCGCGGCAAGCCTTTCGCCAACGATCATCTCGACGCGTTCATGAATTCGGCGGTCGATGCCGGTATCGTGCTCGCCAGCTTTATCCATGCAGCGGAAGCCGTCGGGCTGGGCTGCTGTCCGATCAGTTCGGTGCGCAATCACGCGCAAACGGTGAGCGATTTGCTGCAACTGCCGGACTGGGTGTTTCCGCTCGCGGGCCTGTGCGTCGGTTATCCGTCCGAGCCGGGCATGATCACGTCGCGGCTGGGGCTGGATGTCACGGTGCACACGGATTCCTTCGACGAATCTGACATAGCGGGCAAGATCGACTCTTATGACCGCCGCCGTCACGCGCGCCAGCAGTACAAGAAGCAGCGTGACCTCCCGCGCTTTGGCGCCGCCGAGTTCTACGGCTGGTCGGAGGACAAAGCGCGCCAGTATGCGAAGCCCGAGCGCGCGGACTTTGGCGCTTTCATCCGCGGCAAGAAATTCAATCTTGCTTAGGAGTGCTCTAAAAAAAGCGGAACCGCCGATAGACGCCGATGAACGCCGAAATCCCCAAAACCATTTTTGTGAAAACTGCCGTATGTATTCAAATGGCGTACTGCAATGAGCCCTTATCTGCGTTCATCGGCGTTTATCGGCGGTTCCGTGTTGGGCTTGAGTTCGATTTTTTATTGTTAAGATCGCCGTAAGGGCACGCATGCAGCCAAGCAATCTCATAGTCATTATGTCCGACGAGCACAACCCGAAAGTCATGGGTTGCAACGGGCATCCTCTGGTCAAAACACCGAATATAGACGCGCTGGCCGCGGCCGGCACTTCGTTCACGAGCGCTTATACGACATGTCCTGTTTGCGTGCCGGCGCGTGCGGCGTTTGCCACCGGCAAGTACGTGAACCAGATCGGTTACTGGGACAACGCCGACGCCTACGAAGGCGCGATCCCGAGCTGGCACCATCATTTGCGCGACCGCGGACATCGCGTGGTGTCCATCGGCAAACTGCATTTTCGCGGCCTGCCCGGCGACGACCACGGTTTTTCGGAAGAAATCATTCCGATGAACATCATCGAAGGCAAGGGCGACCTGATGGGGCTGGTCAGGAACGATCTGCCCGAGCGCGGGTTGTCGTGGAAGATCGCCAAGCTCGCGGGGCCGGGAGAAACGTCGTATACGTTCTACGACCGCGAAATTGCGACCAAAGCGCAAATCTGGCTGCGCGAAGAAGCGCCCAAGTACCGCGACAAGCCATGGGTGTTGTTCGTCTCTTTCGTGTGCCCGCATTTTCCGCTGGTGGCGCCGGCCGAATTTTATTACCAGTACCCGCTGGACAAAATGCCTCTGCCCAAGCAGTACGGGAAAGACGAGCGGCCTCAGCATCCTTACCTGCGCGATTACGCCGAAAGCTTCTCCTACGACAAGTTTTTTGATCCCGAGAAACTGAAGAAAGCGCTCGCCGCGTACTACGGCCTGTGCAGCTTTCTCGATGACAACATCGGCAAAGTACTGCGCACACTGGACGCCACGGGGCTTGCCGAAAACACGCGCGTACTCTATACGTCTGACCACGGCGATAACCTCGGTGCGCGCGGGCTGTGGGGCAAGTCGACTATGTACGAAGAAGTCGCTGGCGTTCCGCTCATCATCAAGGGGCCGGATATTCCACGCGGTGTGAAAATCAGCGAGCCGGCGAACCACGTCGATACCTATCCGTTCATCCTGGAATGCGCAGGAGCGAGCACGCCCGATGCCTACGATGGGCATCCCGGCCATTCGTTGTTCAAGCTCGCAAACGGCAGCAAGCCCGACCGCAACGTGCTGACCGAATATCACGGTATGGGTTCGACCACCGGCGCGTTCATGATCCGGCACGGCAAATTCAAATTCGTGCATTACGTGGCTTACGCGCCGCAGTTGTTCGACCTCGAAGCCGATCCCGAGGAATTGCGCGACGTGGCGGCGGATCCGGCATATGCGAAGACATTGGAAGAATGCCGCGCGCGCCTGTATAAGATTTGCGACCCGGCAGAAGTCGACGCGCGTGCCAAGCACCGGCAGGCCGAATTGCTGGCTGAAAATGGCGGACGCGAGGCGGTGATCAAGCGCGGCGATCTCGGATTTTCACCGCCGCCCGGTTATCCGGTAGTTCTGGGTTAGACAAGAAACGGGAGATGTGACGGAAATGAAACTCGCATGGATAGGTTTGGGTGTGATGGGTTACCCGATGGCGGGGCATCTCGCGCGCGCGAAGCATGAATTAACGGTCTACAACCGCACGCGCGCGAAAGCTGACCAGTGGGTCAAGGAATATGGCGGACGTGCTGTGGCCACTCCGAAGGCGGCAGCCGAAGGCGCGGACATCGTGTTTTCGTGCGTCGGTAACGACAACGATTTGCGCGCGGTCACGCTGGGTGCGGACGGCGCATTCGCCGGCATGCGCAAAGGCGCGATTTACGCCGACCACTCGACGGTATCGGCGAACGTGGCGCGCGAGCTCGAAAAAACTGCGACGGCAGGCGGATTCGGTTTTCTCGATGCGCCGGTGTCGGGCGGGCAGGCGGGCGCGGAGAAAGGCATTCTGACTGTGATGGTCGGCGGAGATGCGCAAGCATTTGCGACTGCGCAGCCGGCGATGGCGCATTTCGGACGCGCGGTGACCCTGATGGGACCGGCCGGTGCGGGACAGCTCACCAAGATGGTGAATCAAATTGCGATCACCGGGCTCGTGCAGGCGCTCGCGGAAGGAATGAACTTTGCGATGCGCGCCGGGCTCGACGCAAAGAAAGTCGTCGAAGTCATTTCGAAAGGCGCGGCGCAATCATGGCAACTAGAGAACCGCGGCCCGACGATGGTCGACGATAAGTTCGATTTCGGTTTCGCGGTGGACTGGATGCGCAAGGACCTGCAGATCTGCCTCGACGAAGGCCGCCGCAATGGCGCGCTGCTGCCGGTCACCGCCATCGTCGAGCAGTGGTACGGCAGGCTGCAGGAACAAGGCCACGGCCGCCTCGATTCGTCGAGCCTGATGAAATTGTTGGCGGAAAAATAATGACCTTGATCACGCCGGTGCATGCTGCCACGGTGACCCTCGTGCGCGATGGCGAGGCGGGCCTCGAAGTATTGATGTTGCGCCGGAACCTGCAGTCGGTTTTCGTCGCAGGACAGTATGTCTTTCCTGGCGGTTCGGTCGACGCGGCGGATTCCGCGCCCGGCATTTACGCGCTATGTAAAGGTCTGGACGATGCCGTGGCGAGCCGGCGCCTGGGCGTCGAGGCGCATGGCCTGGCATTCTGGATCGCGGCATTGCGCGAGACGTTCGAGGAGGCTGGCCTGCTACTCGCGCGGAACGCGAAAGGCAAGACCGTGGGCCGCGCCGAAGCGCTTGCGCTCGCCTGCCATCGAGATGCCGTTGCGAAGGGCGAACGCCCGTTTGAAAGTCTCCTGGCGGATGAGTGCCTGACGCTGTGCGCCGAGGACATGGTCTATTTCAGCCATTGGATCACCCCGGCGGGCGCGCCGCGCCGCTATGACACGCGGTTTTTCGTCGCGCGCGCACCTGACCAGGAGCCCGCGCACGACAACGGCGAAACCATCGCCAACGTATGGGTCAGGCCGCCCGAAGGCGTGGAACAGTTTCGCGAAGGCAAACTGAAAATGATGACACCAACCATACATACGCTGCGGCTCTTCGCGCAGTTCGAAACGGCAGGCGCGCTCATCGATGCGATGCGCGCATTGCCCAATGTGCCGACGATAGCGCCGCGCATAGGCAAGGACGGGCGCCGCATCATGCCGGGCGAGCCGGGTTACGAAGAAGCCGGCGCGCACGAAGGGACAGTCAAATGGCGGTGATCACTCCCGGTGAAGTCGTGCAGGTCTCGCCGCTGGTGCGGCGGTTGACCGCACCCAACCCCGGCATGATGACGGGGCCTGGCACCAATACTTATATAGTCGGCAAAAACGCGCTCGCGGTGATCGACCCGGGTCCTGAGATGGATGTGCACCATCAAGCGATGCTGGATCTCGTCGGCGACCGTCTGCGCTGGATATTGTGCACGCATACGCATAAAGATCATTCACCCGCTGCGCGGGCATTGAAGGCCGCGACGGGCGCCGAAGTCATCGGCATGCATGCGCCGCAGCACGACAATCAGGACATTGCCTTTGCTCCCGATCGCGTATTCGCGCACGGCGACACGCTCGACTGCGGCGAATTTACTTTGCGCGCAGTGCATACGCCGGGCCATGCGTCCAACCATTTATGCTATTTGCTGGACCGCGAGAAGCTGCTGTTCACCGGCGACCACATCATGCAGGGCTCGACGGTGGTGATCAGCCCGCCCGACGGTGACATGGTCGCGTATCTGAAGTCCCTTCAGTCGCTGCTCGATCTGGACATCGCTCGCGTCGCGCCGGGCCACGGTCATCCGATAGAAACGCCACATGCCGAAGCCAAAAGGTTGATCGAGCATCGTTTAAAACGCGAGCAGAAGGTGATAGACGCTTTCAGTGTCAGCAATCCGGCGACGCTCGACGAGCTCCTGCCTATCGTCTATGCCGACACTCCGCCACGCCTGCATCAAGTCGCTCGCCGCTCGCTGCATGCGCATTTGCTGAAGCTTGCCCATGACGGCAGGGTGGAGCGGCAGGGTGAGCGCTGGAAGCTGCGCAGCTAGTCATCAGGTATTCCGTGCCGCATCCAGCGGGCTTTTGACCCCGCGGCCGCCTTTGTTTAACACGTGCGTGTATATCATCGTGGTGGATACGTCGCGGTGTCCCAGAAGTTCCTGTACGGTCCTGATG
This sequence comes from Bordetella parapertussis, assembly GCA_945870465.1. The sequence goes on from CAMBSS010000183.1 coordinate 6,721, forward strand.
TCGTAACCGTTTTCCAGCAAATGGGTCGCGAACGAGTGGCGCAGGGTGTGGCAACTTACGTGCTTGGTGATGCCGGCAGCGAACGCAGCCTGTTTGACGCCGCGAATCACGAAATTCTCATAGACATGATGCCGCCGGATTACGCCGGTTTCACGGTCGGCCGAGCGCTTGTATGACGGAAACACAAATTTCCAGGCCCACTCGTACGGGGCGCGCGGATACTTGCGTGCGAGAGCGTCCGGCAATTCAACTTCTCCGCAACCGTCCAGCAGGTCCCGGTGGTGCAGTTTTTTTACGCGCAGCAAATGCGCCCGCAGTGGTTCCACGAGCGGGTCAGGAAGGATGGTAATGCGGTCCTTGCCGCCCTTGCCGTCACGCACCAGGATTTGCCGGTAGCCGAAATCAAGGTCCTTGATGCGAAGCTTCAGGCACTCGCGCAGGCGCAACCCGGAGCCGTACAGCAGGCTTGCCATCAGCCATTTCGTCCCGCGAAGCTTCGCGAGCAATTGCTGTGCTTCATTCGCTGTCAGCACCGTTGGTTTATGGGTCGACGGCTTGGCATGCACGAGATCATCCAGCCACGGCAACGGCGTGTTGAGAACTTCCTTGTACAGGAAAAGAAAAGCGGCTAATGCCTGATTTTGCGTAGAGGAGGCAACATGACGTGTCGTCGCTAGATCTGTAAGGAAAGCCGTCACCTCGACCGCGCCCATGTCGCGCGGATGTCGCTTGCCCGAAAAAAGGAAATCGCCTGATCCAGTGTAAATAAGTCTGTTCGGTGCGGCGACTGTAATGCAGGCGGCGAATCGCGTCGCGCACAAGATCGAACAGCCGCGGCGGTGCCGCTTCAGCGGCGGCCTTTCGTACGATGTCGTCATCCATGACATTCCCCCAGTCCCTCGCGGGATTGCGCAAGGGTTACGCCAAGAGTAACGTATGGCGAAAAGTAGCGATGACGATGTATGACTTAGGTCATATATGTCGCAGAAATAAGACAATGGAAGTCGACTAAATGGGCAGATAAAATGTCAACTAAATCGTCAACTAAACTTTCAACCAATACACGTTATGCGTAGAAAACTGATTCGGATGCCGCGATGAAATTTGAGTGGGATTCTCGCAAAGCCGAGATCAATCTTCGCAAACACGGAGTCTCGTTCGACGAAGCAGCCTCGATATTCCTCGACAACTTGGCGCTTTCCGGCCCTGACC
>CAMBSS010000184.1 GCA_945870465.1 Bordetella parapertussis
TGATCGGGCTGGCTGTATATCCGCTGATACATCCGTGATGCCATGACTGCCGACTCACGGCCGCGGATCGCTATCCTCTCCCCTCGCGAGCGCGACGCGCAGGCGCCGCAGGACACCCGCTTTGCGAAAGTGTACGAAGCGCTGAACGCGCGCGGCATGCACGCAGAGCCCGCCCTCTATCACGATGATCTTTGCGCGGAAGTACGCAACCAGATCATGTGCGTCGACGGCGTGCTCGTCTGGTTCAATCCCGATGAAGGGGGACGCGACCGGGCTATGCTCGATGCGATGCTGCGTGATGTTGCGAGGGCCGGCGTGTTCGTCAGCGCGCATCCCGACGTCATTCTGAAGCTGGGGACCAAAGAAGTTCTGTATCAGACCCGCGATATCGGCTGGGGCTGCGACACTCACATCTATCGCTCGCTCGAGCAGTTGCGCGCCGAACTTCCCGCGCGCCTTGCCGCCGGCGCGGCGCGCGTGCTCAAGCAATATCGTGGAAGCAGCGGCGAAGGCGTCTGGAAAGTTGAGCTCGTGCCGGGGGAGAGCCGGGTACGGGCACGGCATGCAAAGCGCGGGAGCGGCGAAGAAGAAATGCACCTGAACGAGTTTCTGGCGCTTTGTGAGCCGTATTTTTCCGGTGACGGCAGGATCATCGACCAGGCATATCAACCTCGTCTGCCGGAAGGCATGGTCCGCTGCTACCTGGTGCATGGCGAGGTCGCGGGCTTCGGGCACCAGGCCATCAATGCGCTTTGTCCCGCACCACCCGGCGCGCCGCGCGATGCGTTCCCGCCGACCACCAAGCGTCTGTACCACCCGCCTTCAATGCCGGAATTTCAGTCACTCAAATTTCAACTGGAGCAGCAATGGGTGCCCGCAATGCAAAAGCTGCTCGAAATTGACGATGCCGGGTTGCCCGTATTATGGGATTGCGATTTCCTGCTCGGTCCCAGGAACGAAGCGGGCCAGGACAGCTACGTGCTCTGCGAAATCAATGTCAGCAGCGTATCGCCGTTTCCGGATTCGGCGGTAGAGTCAATTGCAGACGCTGCGCTCGCGAGAACGAAAGCGATAAAACGACGATAATCGGCAATATTTACAGGCGGGCGTTGAAACGGTCTAAAAAAGAAGCAATGTTGATAGCGCGATCAATCATAGAGGGCCAAACCAGTTTGGTGTAGACTGCCCGCATGTTTAGTCGTATCTCCCAAATTGTTTCGCGCGGGCTGTTGATTGTAATGGCGATGACCTTTCTGTCGCCAGCCGTCGGGGCGCAGATAGCGACCGATCATGATCAATTGCACGCGCGAGTGGCGGTTGTCGATGCTTCTTCGGTAGCGCATGACCACGAAGGGGAAAGTGATCACGACGACGCGCACGCTCTGATCGGACATTTATTCCTGCATATGCCGGTGCATTTCAGCATAGCCTTTCAGGTAGTGCCGCCTCGGTTTGTAACCGAGGAAGCCACGTCCGTACTGCAATCCCCGCCTTCCTTCGGCATCCCTGAACTTCCGTTCAAGCCTCCGCGCATTCTTCTTTTTGTATAGCCCATGAAGTGCCGGTGCGGCAGCGATTATTGCTGCCGCCGATAGATATGGCTTTGCAGAAAGGAGGACTCCATGCGTGGAGACCTGTCCCATCGAACATGCTGGTTGCAGCCGCCGCGTCTCGCGTTCGGCTCGATAAAAATCGCGTTGTCGGCCATTGCTTTGCTGGTCTCGTCGGCGACGGCAGTGACCGCTGCCGAACCGCGCGCATTGGACGAGCGCCAAGCCGTGGCGCTCGCACTCGCGCGGCCTGCTTATCGCGAATTAGAGGATAGCCGGCTCGCTGTCGCAGGTAGCGAAGTAACAGCGGCGAACCTGCTGCCCAATCCGGTTTTCGCCTGGGAACAGGACCGCATGGGTGCGCCAGCGGGACGCTCTACCGAGTCGACGGCCAAGATTTCCCAGTCATTTGATTTTTCAGGTCGTCGGGCGTTGCGCCACGAAGCGGCGACCAATCGGATGGATGCCGCACGATTCGACCAGCAGGACCGGCGCCTGAATACCGTAGTCGAAGTGCGCCGCCTGTTCAGCGAAACGCTCTACCGCCAGGAAACCGGTAGCGCCTACGCGCGATGGTTGCGGCGCATCGAGTCGGCCACAGAAATCGTCAGGAATCTCGCCAAGGCAGGCGAAGTTTCCGGCTATGACCGTCGCCGCCTTGAGCGCGAAGCGCAAACTGCAAAGGCGCGCGCGGCGGGTTTTGCTGCCGAATACGCGCGCATGCGCGAAACGATGGCAGGCCTGATCGGCGAGTCCGGCGGCGGTTTGCCAACGCTTGCCGGCGAATTGCTGCCCGACAACGCTCCCGCTCTGGAAGCCGTGCAAATTGCCCTGCGCCAGCGTCCTGACCTTGCAAGTCTGGCCGCGCAGGCAAACGCGTATGACCGCGAGCGCACTGCCGCCGAGCGCGCGTGGATTCCCGAGGTGACGCTTGGTCTCGGCCAAAAGCGCGTGGACGAACCGAATCGCTCCGACACCGGCGTAATCCTTGCGTTCTCCGTGCCTCTGCCGGTTTTTGACCGCGGGCAGGCAAACGAGCAACGCGCACGGGCGCGCGCAAGCACTCTGCGCGCCGAGCAGGCATTGACTTACGCCAAAGGCGAAGCTGAAGTTAAAGGGATCTGGCGGCAGACTGTAGAACTGCGACAGGCGGCACAGACTTTCCGGCGCGAATCCCTCGGCAGTTCGCGCGAACTTACCGGTATTGCCGAAGCCGCCTACCGCGGTGGCGAAAGCGGTGTCCTCGAATTGCTGGACGCCTACCGCAGCGAACTCGAAGCGGAGACCACGGCGCTCGACCTGGAACTGCGCGCACGGCTCGCCCGCATCGAACTCGACGCAGTCTCGGGAGTAAAAACTCATGAATAAACTTAAGTGGACTATCATTGCCGCGCTGCTGGCGACAAGCGCAGCTTGCCAGCGCCATGAAGCATCGGCTCCGCAGGCAACTCAACATGCTGCAGATCCCGCTCGCAACGATACCGGGCACGAGCACGGCGGCGGCATCTCGATCACGAACTATAGCGGCGTCACTGAGCTATTCGTCGAATTTCCGGTGCTTGTCAAAAATGAGGAGGCAGTCTTCGCCGCGCATCTCACCCGGCTTGCCGACTTCAAGGCAGTGGCGGAAGGTACGCTCACAGTTATTTTGATCGGCAACGGTCAGCCGGAGGAAAGCGCGGAAACGCAGGTAAGCCAGACACCAGGCATTTTCCGCGTGACTCTGAAACCACAGCATGCCGGAAAACGCCGCCTTGTTTTCCAGTTGAGCGGGCCCGGGCTATCGGCAACTCATAACGGGGGCGAAGTTGAGATTCACGGCAACCGCCAGGCGGCCATGGCAGCAGCGGTGTCGGCAGCCGACGAAGGCATCAGGTTTTCCAAAGAGCAGCAATGGGGCATCGAGTTTGCCAACGCTGCTGCGATTGAACGTGATATTCGGGAATCGGTACCGGTCCTGGCGACGATCCGGCCGCGAGCCTCGGGTGAAGCGCAACTTTCAGCGCCAACCGCGGGCCTGCTGCGCGCAGGACCGGGCGGATTTCCTCAAGTCGGAATGAAAGTGGCCGCCGGGCAGGTGCTGGCTTTTCTCGCACCGCGCCTCGGAGGCGAGACCGATATCGCGACCTTGAACCTGGCTGTGCAGCGCGCGCTGATCGAATCACAACAAGCGCGGCAGGAACGCGACCGCCTGGAAGGATTGCTGGCAGTTGAAGCCATTCCCGCCAAACGTGTCGTGGACGCGCGCCGCAAAGAAGAGCTCGCGCAAGCGGAACTCAAAGCGGCTGAACAACGCGCCGCGACATCTCAAGGCGGCGGCGGTGGCATCGCGCTGAGGTCGCCTATCGCCGGCACAGTAGTGGCGGTCAGTGCCATTCCCGGGGCAGCCGTGATCGAGGGACAGATGATCATCCACGTTGCCGATCTGGGAAGATTGTGGCTGGAGGCGCACGTACCGGAAAGCGCCGCAGCCCGCATCAAGCAACCCGCAGGCGTCTTCTTCAGGCTGGACGGTGCAGCGGACACGACGGTACTGCAAGTCGGCAGCAACGCTCAACTCATCGCATTTGGCGGCATGGTCGACACGACGACACGCACGCTGCCCGCGATCTTCGAGTTCGCCAATGCAGGGGGGACATTGCGCGCGGGCATGAACGTGCAAGCCCACCTGTATACAGGCCGCAAGGTCAGGGGAACAGCTGTCCCCGCGACCGCACTGTTGGACGACGGCGGCGTATCCATCGTTTTCGTGCAAAAAGAAGGCGAGTCATTTGAACGGCGCGTGGTTGAATCCGGCCCTCGAGATGGGGACTGGGTAGCCATCAAGTCCGGGGTGGCGGCAGGTGAACGGGTCGTCACACGCGGCGCTTATCAGGTGCGCCTCGCCGCAGCGCAGCCTGCGGCGATGGGTCATGGCCACGCGCATTGAGCCAATGACATGATCGCAAATATCATTCGCTGGTCGCTCACCAACCGGTTGTTCGTGCTGGTTGCCGCGACCGCCCTGATGCTGTGGGGCGGATACCAGACGGCACGCATGCCGGTCGACGTATTTCCCGACCTGACGGCGCCATCGGTCACTGTGGTTGCCGAGGCGCACGGCATGTCGCCCACCGAGGTTGAGAGCGTCGTCACCTTTCCCATCGAAACAGCACTGAACGGCTCCGCGGGAGTGCGGCGGGTGCGCTCGATCTCCACTATCGGTCTTTCAGTGGTCACGGTTGAATTCGAGTGGGGGACCGATATTTTCAGGGCACGGCAGGTCGTAGCTGAAAAACTGCAGTTGGCGCGGGCGACGCTGCCGCCTGACATGCCGCCGCCACAGATGGCGCCGGCCGCGTCGGTCATGGGTGAAATCATGTTCATCGCGCTAACGTCGGCGACGGCCAGCGGCGCTGAACTGAAAGCGGCCGCCGATTGGGTCGTACGCCGCCGTGTGCTTGCGGTGCCGGGTGTCGCCGAAGTCATCACCATCGGCGGCGACGAGAAGCAGTACCAGGTTACGCTGAGACCGGAGCGGCTTTCTGCTTTCGGCGTGACGGTCGACGCGGTGCTCAAGGCATTGCGCGAAACCAATCAGAACGCACCTGCGGGCTTCTACCTCGAAGGCGGGCGGGAGTATCTGATTCAGGGCGTGGGCCGCGTGCAACGTCCGGAGGACATCGGCGAGACGGTGGTCGCCTTGCGCAAGGGGCAGCCCGTCCTGGTTCGCCACCTGGGCGAGGTCGGCATCGGCGCCGGTGTAGTACGTGGGACCGGCTCGCACAATGCCAAACCGGCGGTTATCCTCGCCATCCAGAAGCAGCCCGATACCAATACGCTTGAACTGACGAAGCGGCTCGATCAGACATTCGCCAGCCTGCAGGCGGGCTTGCCCAAAGGCATGAAAATCGAATCGCGTATTTTCCGGCAGGCCGACTTCATCGAACGCGCGATTCAAAACCTGCTCGCGGCGCTGCGCGACGGGACCTTACTCGTGATTGTCATAGTGTTTGCGTTTCTAATGTCGCTGCGGGCGACGCTGGTCACCCTGATTGCCCTGCCTCTTTCGGTGTTGACCGCGCTTCTTGTGATGCAGGCATTAGGTGCGACTCTCAACACCATGACCCTGGGCGGTCTCGCCATTGCGCTCGGTGCATTGGTGGACGACGCGATCATCGTGGTCGAGAATATCGTACGGCGCATGAAACAGAACGCCGCCATGGCAGAGTCTGCCCGCCGGCCGACGGCGACTGTGGTTTTCGAGGCGACGCGCGAAATCCAGGGTTCCATCGTTTTCGCCACACTTGTCATCATGCTCGTATTCATTCCCGTGTTCTTTCTGTCCGGGGTGGAAGGCCAGCTGCTTGCGCCCCTTGGATTCGCCTACGTAACCGCGCTTGGCGCTTCACTGCTCGTCGCGGTCACCGTCACGCCGGTGCTGGCGGCGCTCTTCCTGCCGACCGACAAAAGCATCAGGGGGCATACGGAACCGCGCCTCATCACATGGATGACTTCGGGTTACGCGCGACTGTTGCGGGTATTGATACTGCGCTGGAAAACAATTACCGTCATCGCGATCCTTGGTTTCGCGCTGGCGTTGACAGGACTGCTGCTCGCCGGACGCGCGTTCCTCCCGGACTTCAATGAGGGCAGCCTGACTGTCAACATCTCGACCCTGCCGGGAACGTCTCTGGAAGAATCGAATCGCATGGCGCAACGCGTCGAACTGATATTGCTTTCCCATCCCGAAGTCGTTGCCACGGCCCGGCGTACGGGGCGCGCACCCGCCGATCCGCATGCCCAGGAAATTCACGCGTCGGAAATCGAAGCCAGTCTGCAGATGAAAGGTCGCGCGAAATCGGAACTGCTCGCGGCCCTGCGCACAGACTTTGCCTCCCTGTCGGGCATGAACGTCGTGCTCGGCCAGCCGATCTCGCACCGCATCGATCACATGCTGTCGGGCACGCGCGCCAATATTGCTATCAAGATATTCGGGCCGGATCTGTATGAGCTACGGCGCATCGGCGAACAGGTGAAGCAGATTGCTGCGCCGGTGGCGGGCGCGGTGGATGTGGCGCTGGAGCAGCAGGCGGACATTCCGTTCGTGATCGTAAGGTTTCGCCGCGATGCGATAGCGCAACATGGGTTGACCATACGCGAAGTATCGGAAGCGATCGAGACCGCTTTCGCCGGCACCGTCGTGTCGCGGGTGCTGGAGGGCCAGGCGTCCTTCGACCTCGCGGTGCGCTTCGACCCCGCTGTTCGCGCGTCGTTCGGTGCGATTGAGTCCACGCTGATCACTACCGCAAACGGCGCGCGATTGCCGCTCTCGGCGCTTGCCGAGATTCGAAAAGACCGCGGGCCCAACCTGGTGAGCCGTGAAAGCGTGCAGCGCAAGATCGTCGTCATGGCCAACGTCGCGGGGCGCGATCTCACCGGCGTAGTGGACGAAATGCGGGAAAAGATCAATGCGCAGATCCGGCTGCCCGCCGGCTATTACATCGAGTATGGCGGACAATTCGAGAGCGCCGCTGCAGCCGCCCGCACACTGACGCTGCTCGGTATCGCGGTCATGGCGGGCGTTTTCCTGCTGTTGTTTTTCGCATTTCGTTCGATTGGCGACGCGTTGCTGGTCATGATCAACCTGCCGCTGGCGCTGATCGGCGGCGTGGCCGGCATGTATCTTGCCGGCGGCATCCTGTCGGTGGCAACGCTGATCGGACTCATCGCGTTATTTGGAATTGCGACACGCAACGGCGTAATGATGGTCGCGCATATTCGCCATTTACTCGAACAGGAGCGGATTGCCGATCCGCGCGAGGCCGTTATGCAGGGCGCTCGCGAACGACTGATACCGATAGCGATGACCGCGCTCGCCGCCGGGCTGGCATTGATTCCGCTGGCGCTGGCAGCAGGCCAGCCCGGGAGCGAAATCCAGGCGCCCATGGCGATAGTCATTCTTTGCGGGCTGCTGACCTCGACGCCGCTGAACATGTTGGTCCTGCCCGCACTCTACCTGCGGTTCGGCAATTTCAACCGCACGCAAAAGAATGCGCACGAGGCACCGGCGGAAGCCCCGTGACCACATGGCGGCAACGCGGAGTACTGGCAGCGCTGGGGGCCGCGTTGTTGTTTGGAGCGGGGACGCCGGTAGCAAAACTACTGCTCGGGCCGGTGAGCCCGTGGCTGCTGGCAGGCTTGCTGTACGCGGGTTCTGGAATCGGTTTGGCCCT
>CAMBSS010000185.1 GCA_945870465.1 Bordetella parapertussis
AGGTCTGCAATGCGTGGCCCAATCTGTCACACTGCACATTCATGCCGCCAGAGCTCGGCGATGCCGGCCAGCGCGTCTGGCGATGCAAATCAAGACTCGCATGAATACTGCTCCCCCATATCCTTTTTTTTAAGATCGTGTCCGAGCCAATCTGCGCTCGAATCCATGGATACTCGACAACTCCAGCTGGAACCGAATTGGTAGTTTCATGCTAGTATAAACAAAGACGAAAGACGTGTAGCGAATGGCTCCTGCGTCGCATCGTCATCGTTGAAGCTCGATGCTACATCCTTTATGCCGTGGCCGCCGATGACGTGAGCGGGTCGACGTGCACATCATGCGATCCATTTGAAGAACGTTGGTCAGGTCGCGACAATTGGCATGCAGGCAAAATAATTAACGCGCTCGTAAATACGTCAAATTCACGATATCTTCGGAGAGGAAACTGAAATGCCGGACTCGACTCTCGACCTGGTGCGCCGGAAGTGCCTGCCCTGCGAAGGCGGAGTGGCGCCGCTCACCGCGCAACAGATCGGACCTCTGCTTAAGGGCATCGACGGGTGGAGTTACGCCGATGGCGTGATCGCGAAAACATATTCTTTCAAGAACTATTACCAGACTATGGCATTCGTCAATGCCACGGCATGGATTTCGCACCGCGAAAATCACCACCCTGACATCACGGTCGGCTACAACCAGTGCAAGGTCATATACCAGACACATGCGATCAAGGGCCTCTCGGAAAACGATTTTATCTGCGCGGCCAAAATCGACGCATTGTTCGACCTCTAATCCGCCGCTGCGCCCCGAACGGGGTTGCACGACGACAAGAGATTTGGCATTGAATTCCAAGCGAAAAACGAGTGAGGAGAATTATGAAGTGGCTAGGCATGATTCGGCGCGCGCTGGCGACACCGGCGCTATTGGCACTAACCGCATCCGCGCCGCACGTCCACGCGCAAAGCAAGTATCCTGATCGCGCGATACGCCTGATCATCCCGTACGCGCCCGGCGGCGCAACCGACATCATGGGCCGCAAGTATGCCGCGCGCGTAAGTCCGCTGCTCGGCCAGAACCTGGTCGTGGACAACAAGGCCGGCGCGAACGGCGTAATAGGGACGACCGAGGCCGCGCGCGCGAAACCAGACGGCTATACACTGCTCGTGGGCACGTCGTCGACGCACGCGCTCAACCCCACTGCGATGGAAAATCCGCCCTATGATCCGGTGAAGGACTTCATGCCGATTGCCGTGCTCGGCATCGTGCCCATCGTCATCGCGGTGCATCCGAGCGTACCGGCGAAAACGCTGCAGGAGTTGATTGCAGTCGTAAAGAAAAATCCGAAAAAATATTCGTACGGTTCCTCGGGTTTCGGCAGCATCAACCATCTGGCGGGAGAGCTGCTGCAAAAACAGGTACCCGGTTTCGTCATGCAGCACGTTCCTTATAAAGGCAGCGGACCAAGTGCAATCGATCTGATCGCCGGGCAGATTCCGCTGCTGGTTTCGACGTTCAGCTCGGTTTCAACGCACTACAAAGCGGGCAAACTGCGCATACTCGCCGTGTTCAGCGAAACGCGCATGGCGGCGAACCCGGAGATTCCCACCGCCCTCGAAAGCGGCGTAGCGGGGATGCTGGCGTATACCTACAGCATCATCTGCGCGCCAGCGGGTACGCCGCAGTCTGTGATCGACACACTGTCCCGCGCAACTGCGCAGGTCATTTTGGATAAATCGTTTCAGAATGAGTCGCGCGACCTGGGCTTCGAGAGCGTCGATTCCAACCCGGAGAAGGCGAGCCGCTTCATCAGGGAGGAACTCGCGCGATGGGCACCGATCATCAAAGCAACGGGGGCAAAGCTCGAATGAACCGCGTTCGAAACCTTCCCTTCAAACTCTACGGCGATATTGGCAATGTACCTCACGGAGACTTCTGAATGACTCATGATTTGCTTATCAAGAACGGCATGGTGGTTGACGGGACAGGCAAGAATCGCTTTCGCGGCGATGTGGCCGTAAAAGCAGGACGCATTGTTCAGATCGGGCGCGTTGACGGCGCGGCCGCTAAAGTCATAGATGCCGAAGGTCAGATCGTATGCCCGGGATTCGTCGATCCGCACACGCATTACGATGCGCAGATCACGTGGGATCAGGCGCTTTCCATGTCGGCCGAGCACGGGGTTACCACCGTTACCATGGGAAACTGCGGGGTTGGGATCGCACCGTGCAAGCCGGCGGCGCGAGAGTTGCTGATCGACGATCTGGTAACGGTCGAGGGGATCGACAAAGAGGTGCTTACTCAAGGCATTGAGTGGAGCTGGGAAACTTTTCCCGAGTACATCAACGCCGCCGAGAAGCGCGGCACCGCGCTCAATCTCGCCTTTCTCGCGCCTATCGCGCCCCTGCGCACCTACGTGATCGGCAACGAAGCCAACGAACGCGCCGCAACGCCCGATGAGACGAAAGTCATGGCGCGCCTGTTGCGTGAAGCGATGGACGCCGGTGCGTGGGGCTTCAGTACGACGGCCAACCGCCAGCACATTGGACACGGCGGCAAGCCCCTGGCGGCACGCCTGGCGAGCCGCGAAGAGCTCACGGCGTTTGGCGCAGTGCTGAAGCAACTGAATCGCGGCGTGATCGAGCTTGCTCTCACCAAAGCCTACGCGACACTGGCGGACGATGAATATGAACTACTCGATTTCATGCTGAGCGCGAGCGGCCGCCCGGTCACCTGGCTCTCGCTGCATAACCTGGTCGAGAAACCAAACGCGATCGCGGAGATCCTCGACCGCATCGCGCCGCTGCTCGCGCGCGGCGCGAAGCCGCAGATACTGACGCGCCCGCTGCTGTATGACATGAACCTGCGGCGGCCGTTTCAATTTACCGAGATGATCGCGGCAAAGCCGCTCTTCGACGCGCCGGCCGAGGGTCAGAGAGCGATCTATGCTGACGCTGGTTTTCGCAAAGCGTTCAAGGAAGAACTCAAGCTCGGGCGCAAATGGGCCGGCCTGGCACAAAACGTAATCGTCGTTACGGTTGAAAACCCCGCGCTCAAGAAATACGAGGGACGCACGGTGGGGCAGATTGCCAGAGAGCTGGGCCGTGATCCAGACGACATGTTCTTCGACATCGCTGTCGAGGACGATCTCAACGTGAAATTCGTAACGCCCCGAGCCAATACCGATCCCGTCGCCCTGGCGGCGGCGATTGGCGACTCGCGCACGATGATAGGACTGTCCGACGCGGGCGCGCACCTCGACATGTTGTGCGAAGCCGGCTACACGACGTACCTGCTCGGATACTGGGTGCGCGAACAAAAGGCGCTGACCCTCGAGCACGCGATCAAGCGCATCACCTCGGAGCCGGCGGATTTCTTTGGCTTCAAGGGACGCGGCCGGCTGGAAGCCGGTGGCGCAGCCGACATCGTCGTGTTTGACGAGCACACGATCAGTTCCCCGCTGCGGCCTTCCGTCGTCAAAGACCTGCCGGCGGGCGGCACGCGTCTTTACTGCAAGGCGAGCGGCATTCGCGACGTGATCGTAAACGGCCAGCCTCTCTATGAGAATGGCCATCACACGGGCGCAATGGCCGGGCAGGTTTTACGGTCTGGCGGATGATGGGCCGTTCGCGCCCGTGACTGGCAGCGCTGCAGCGCGAGCACGTCCGGTTTCGCCGCGTTTCAGAAAGATTACGTCCACGCGTTGGGGAGAGGAGTCGGCCCTGGTTACCTTGCTCCAGTCACTCATCAGGGTTGCCCGATGCGCGGACGGCATCAGACACTACCGTCCCGTCCACACCGGCTTGCGCTTCTCCATGAACGCCTTGCGGCCTTCCTTGTAGTCGTTGCTGACGAAGCACGCGGCGACGGCGTCGTCGGCCAGTTTCTGGTTGCGGTCAGCGGGGTCTTTCACGTATTCGTCGATCACGCGCTTGGCGGCGACGATGGAGAGCGGCGCGTTGCCGGCCATGGTCTCTGCATACGACTGCACGAAGCTTTCGAGCATGCTGGCCTGGCACACGTGATTGACGAGGCCGATGCGGTGCGCTTCGAACGCCGGCAGGCGGCGCGCGGTGTAGAGCATTTCTTTCGCCATCGACGGGCCGACGAGATCGATCAACTGCCCGAGCGATTCGGAGCTGTAGCCAATGCTGAGCTTGGCGGCGGGAATGCCGAACTGCGCGTCTTCGGTGCAGATGCGCAGGTCGCAGTTGAGCGCGATCGCGAGTCCGCCGCCGAGGCACCAGCCGCGAATCTGCGCGATGGTCGGTTTGCCGATGCCGCGCAGCGACGCGCGAAAGCCCGCCGTCATCTTGGTATAAGCGGCGACCTGCTCGGGCGTGTTGCGGTTGCCTTCGTACTTCGAAATATCGCCGCCCGACACGAACGCCTTGGTGCCCGCGCCGCGCAGGATGACCACGCGGATCGCCGGGTCGTTGGCGAAATCGTCGATCACCGCACCCGCCGCCTGCGACATCTCCGGCGAAATCGCGTTGAGCTTTTCGGGGTAATTGAAAGTCAGCGTGCCGATGGCGCCTTTTTTGGTGCCCTGAATCTTGTCCTGGTCGTTCGTTACCGTATCCATGTTCATCCCCTGATTAAATGACGCCTTTGGCGCGCATGTCTTTCAATTGTTCTTTGGTGTAACCGACGGATGCCAGCACTTCGTCGGTGTGCGCGCCCGCATCGGCGGTGGCAGTGCGGATCTTCTTGCTGACGCCGGTCAGGTTCAACGGCGAGCCAACGAGCTTGATGTCGCCCAGCTTCTCGCTTTTCACCGGCGACGCAATGGCCAGGTGCTGCACCTGCGGATCGGCGAACACCTTGTCGATGGTGTTGATGGGGCCGCACGGCACGCCGTTGGCCTCGAACACCTCGATCCAGTGCTGCGCCGGTTTGTGCTTGGTGATTTCGGCAATCTCCGCGTTGATCTGCTTGCGCGCCTTGCTGCGCTTGCCCTGCGTGTCCCAATCCTCGCGGTCTTTCCATTCCGGCTTGCCCAGCGCGTCGCAGCAGCGCCCGAACACGCGAGTGGACGAAGCAGCAATGTTGAACACGCCGTCGCTCGACGGAAACACGCCGGTCGGCACGCCCGTGGGATGGTCGTTGCCCGCCTGGCCCGCCACCTCGCCCGACATCAAATAGCGCGAAGCCTGGAAGTCGAGCATGAAGATCTGCGCTTCGAGCAGGCTGGTATGCACCCAGCGGCCGACTCCCGTTGTTTCGCGTTCGTACAGCGCGGTCATGACGCCGAAAGCAAGCAGGTTGCCTGCGGTCAGGTCGGCGATGGCAATGCCCACTCGCACCGGGCCCTGCCCCGGCAAACCGGTAATCGACATCAGGCCGCCCATGCCCTGCACGATCTGATCGACGCCGGCGCGCTTGCCGTAGGGGCCGGTCTGCCCGAAACCGCTGATGCTGCCATAGACGATGCGCGGGTTGATCGTCTTCACGTCGTCGTACGACACCTTCAGGCGGTGCTTCACTTCGGCGCGCATGTTTTCGATGATCACGTCGGCCTTTGCGACGAGCTTCATGAACGCGGCATGGCCTTCCGGCGACTTCAGGTTCAGCTTCACCATTTTCTTGTTGCGGTGCAGGTTCTGGAAATCGAACCCTTCGCGCTTGCCCGAGACGTCTTCGCCGGTCGTTTCGGCCGGCTCGATGCGGATGATGTTCGCGCCCCAGTCCGCGAGGTGCCGCACACAGGTGGGGCCCGCGCGCGCGAGCGTAAGGTCGAGCACGGTGATTTTGGAAAGCGGCAGGGTTTGCGTGGCGGATGACGGTGCGGGCTGGTCCATGGCGATAGTCTCGAGTTGGCTGGATGACGGAAATGCTGCGGAACGCCTATTTTAACCCGTCTGCGGGCGGCAGTTTTGCCGCAAAACGCCTAAAATACGCCGAGCCGGATTGCCCAAGGAGAGAACACATGGAATACCCCGACAGCCAGTACCTCTATTTCACCCAGCCGGGATGAAGTAGCTGCCTCCGAACGAAAGAGTTTCTTTCGAAAAACAAGATCGACATGGTGGTTATCGACGTTCTCAACGACGCCGGTGGCCGCGAACTACTGCTGAACAAGTACGGCCTGCGCAAGGTCCCGGTGCTGGCGAAAGGCGACCAATACGCTTTCGGCCAGATGCTCGACCCGTTTGCGAAGCTCGCCGGCCTGCCCATGCCGGGCGCCGACCGCCTGTCGCCCGAGCAGCTCTACAAGAAGTACGAGACGGTCTTTCTCGTCGCGGAAGGGCTGGCGCGGCAATTCCCCGCCGATAAATTTCGCGATCGCGTAATTCCGCACCGCGAGCGCCTGGTCCGGACGCTGTGCTATCACATCTTCCGTATCGGCGAGTCCTTCCTCGAAACGTGGAACGGCGCCGAATACTCGCTGGGCATCGCTGACAACGAGCCGCCGGACGAGATGATGACCGGCGACGACGTCGCGCGCTATGGCGAGAGCGTCTGGAAAAAATACGAGGCGTGGTGGAAGGGACTCAGCGACAAAGACCGCGTGTCTTTGCCGCCAGTGCTCAAGACCTATTACGGCGACACGGTCGCGCACCAGGTGTTCGAGCGCTGCACCTGGCATTCGGCCCAGCACTGCCGCCAGCTCGTCGCGGTGCTCGACCGCATGGGGATCAAGGCTGAGCGGCCGCTGACGCCGACAGACCTCGCCGGGCTGCCGATGCCGGAACGTCTGTTCGAGTAAGGTAAATCCGCGCTGCCGCGAAGCCGCCGCTATTTGGACGGCTTTGCGCCCAGCGCGCCCGCGGCTTCCAGCGCCGCGATTTCCGCCGGCTTCATCCCCAATACGTCGCGCAGCACTTCCTGCGTGTGCTGGCCCAGCATGGGCGCCGGCGAGCGCACCGCGAACGGCGCCTTCGACAGGCGCACCGGCGAGCGGATGACGCGCACCTTGCCCGCGCGCGGATGCTCGACTTCGATGAGCGTGTTGCGCGCTTTGACCTGCGGGTGCTCGACGACCTGTGCGAGATTGTTGATCGCGCCGACCGGAATATCGTTGGCGAGCAGCAGCGGCTCCCACTCCTCGTAAGGCTTGGTCAGAAATATCTCCTGCAGCATCGGCAGCAAAGTCGTGCGGTTCTTATTGCGCTCAAGCGCGCGGCTGAAGCGGGCATCGTCGGTCAGGTCGGGACGGCCCAGCGTCGGGCACAGCTTCTTCCACAATTTGTCGCCCGCGATCGCAATCGCGAGGTCGCGCGTCTTGGTATGAAAGGTCTGGTACGGCACCAGCGCCGCGTAGGTGTTGCCGGTGGGTTTCGGAACTTTGCCATCGGCGCAAAAGGCGCTGATCATCGTGCTGAGCAGCGCAAGCTGGCCTTCGAGCATGGAGATGTCGATCTCCTGGCCTTCGCCGGTTTTTTCTTTCATGCGCAGCGCGAGCATGATGCCGTAAGCCGCGTAGAGACCCGCCGTCATGTCGGCGATCGACACGCCGGCGCGCGTGCCGCTGCTGCCTTCATCACCCGTGACGCTGACCATGCCGCTTTCGGACTGCAGGATGAGGTCGAGCGCCGCGCGGTCGCGGTAAGGGCCGTCCTGGCCGAAACCCGAGATCGAGCAGTAGATGATGCCGGGGTTGCGCTTCTTCGCCTCCGCGTAATCGATACCGAGCCGCTTCAGCGCGCCGACACGGTAATTCTCGATCACGACGTCGCTCTTTTCGAGCAGCTTGAAGAAGAGCTCCTTGCCCTCGGGCTTTTTCATGTCGAGGAC
>CAMBSS010000186.1 GCA_945870465.1 Bordetella parapertussis
GGCGGCATAGGCGAACGAGATCAATGCGATATTGCGCAGCGCAGGCGCGGCAAAGACCATCCGCAGCAAGTCCATGTGCGAAACGCGCGCGGTCGGCGACCTGCTGCGGCCCGCATCGTAAAGCTCGCGCCGCGGCTGCACCGCCAATGCCGTCACTGCGCAGAGCGCACCGACCGCCAGCGCGGCCACGCGCCAACCGTACGCGACGATCAGCATCGGCACCAGCGCACCGGCGAGGGCGCCGCCGAGCGGCACGCCGGTCTGGCGTATGGACATGATGACGTTGCGTATGCGTTCGGGCGCGCGCGTCGAAAGTATGGCGGAACTCGCCGGCGTGACCGGTCCGTAGCCCATGCCGAGCATGAATGCGCCGATCACGCAAACTATCGGTGACGCCAGCGCGAACAATGCGATCCCGCCGGCGCTCCACAGTAGTGAGTGTTGGCTCACCCGCAGCGGTCCATGCTGCGCCACGAGCGCCCCGCCCCGCGGCGCCGACAGGCTCGCCGCGATATACATCAGGGTGATGACTATGCCGACGGTGCTCGCGCTAACGCCAAGATCGAATTGCGCCGCTGGCGCGAGCAAAGGCGGGGAAAATACGGCGACCGACACCAATGCCTGCACCAGCGTGGTAATGGCGACCGCGACCACCAGCGCCCGCGTATCGACGGCGCCCGCGCTCACGGTAGCTTCAGTAGTCATGCCGATGCCTTGCGGAAATACGGGAGGCTGCCCGCCAACGTTACCACGCCGATCAGCACGAACGCGGGCGTATAACTGCCGCTCACCAACACCGTCAGCCAGAACAGAACCGGTGCAATCACGATGCCGAGAAAGTTGAACGTAATGACCGCACCGGTTGCCAATGCGACGTTCTCTCCGGATGTAATGCGCGCGACCTCGGCGATGTAGATGCCGTTCCACCCGAACGCGCTGACGCCGCACGCCACGCACAGGACGACTACCGCCGCGTACGGCCATTGCGACGACACCAGCGTGATTGCGAACGCGCACAACGTCATGGTCACGCCGAGCATGCCGAGCACCAGCCGGGCATTGTCGAAATAATCGGCAAGCCCGCCCCATATCATGCGGCCCGCAATGCCGCTCAGCATCGCCGCCGAGTACGCGGCGCCGGCGTCGACCAGGCTCATCCCCGCGCGCTCGGTCAGAAATACGACGAGGAAGCTGCCAAAGCACATCTGCGCGCCGGCATAGGTAAACGAGGTGAATGCACCCTGGCGCAGTTCCGCCTGCTTGAAAACCATGCGCAGCAGATACAGATGGGAGCTGTGTCCCGCCTCCCGCACTCCGCTGCGTTCGACATCGTAACGTTCACGCACCCCTTGCAGCAGCGCTGCGCACAGCAAGCACAGCGCGGTGACGACCAGCGCGGCGGTACGCCATCCATACGCCACGCTCAGCGCCGGCAACATCAGGCCGGCAATCGCGCCGCCCAGTGTCACCCCGGATTGCCGGATCGACATGATGACGTTGCGCAATCGGTCCGGCGTGCGTTTCGAGAGCATGGCCGAGCTGGCGGGGGTGGCCGGACCGTATCCCAGCCCGATCGCCAGCGCGCCGACAGCAATGACGGCAGGCACCGCGCTGACGAACAGGACGATCCCGCCGGCGGCCCACAGCAGGCATTGCTGGCTGACGCGTACGGGCCCGCTGCGAACCACGCGCGCACCGCCGAGCGGCGCCGCATACGCCGCCGCCACGAATACCAGGGCCGTAAAAATACCGATTGCCGTCGCCGTCAGGCCGATCTCCGCCTGCGCGGCCGGCGCCAATACAGCCGGCGCGTATACGGCCATCGCTATCAGCGTTTGGGCGAGCGTGGCGAGTGTCAGCGCGACGACAAGTTCGCGCACGTCGGTCCGCTGCTGACTCACGGCCGCGACGCCGCGTCCGGCAACTGGCCGGCGTGCAGGCACAGCGTTTCGATCTCGAATTTACGGTCAGCCATTGGCTTCGCCGGTGAGGCGTAAGGCGTGAGGCGAAAAATCAGGTTTTTTTCATTCATGTTTGAACTTCTCTTCCCTCGCCTCGCTGCGCCTCACGACCCTATGAACTTCACGAACACCATTACCGACCACGGGTTGGCAACATACAACGCTGCGGGAACAACGCCGAGCAGACACTTCTGCCCCTTGAACTCCTTGAAATAACCGACCACGCACAGCGTGAGCCCCGTGATCGCTATCCACCATCCCGCGATGAAGCCGGCGCCCTGCATGCCGCGGCGCTGCGTATACAGTTGATTCAGCTGCGCAGGCGTGTCGACCACGAAATACGTCGCATATATCAGCGTCGCGATGAATACCACCCACGCGAATAGCCCAACAATCAGGCCCCAGGTTACATGCTCACCGCAGTCGAATTTTTTCATGCTGATCTCCCTATGGTAATGGGGAATGGGTTTAAAACCCATCACTCATCACTCATCCCTGCCGCCCCGCGGCCTCCGGCCGCCTGGCGGAAATGATGCCGGTGTCGACGCCCGCCCAATGCAACCCGCCAAACAAGCGCGCGTATTCTATTTTTACGCAACGATCCATTACAACGTCCAGCCCCGCTTTGCGCACCTTATCAGCCGCCGCCTCATTGATCACGCCAATCTGCATCCACAGCGCCTTGGCACCCATCGCAATCGCGGCGTCGGCCAGCGGCCCGATCTCCTCGCTCTTGCGGAAGCAATCGACGATATCGACCTTCTCCGGGATGTCACGCAGCGTCGGATAGCATTTCTGGCCCAGCACTTCCTGATACGACGGGTTCACTGGAATCACGCGGTAACCGTGGTCAAGCATGTATTTCGCCGCAAAAAATCTCGGCCGGTATCAGTTCGAAATGTCGTCCATATAGACTTGAAGTATAGCGCTACTCGGGTTTTGCACCCGACGCTTTGATCACCTTCACCCATTTCTCGATATCGGTGCGTAATATCTTGCCGAATTCCTCGGGAGAAGTCGGCACCGTCTCCAGGCCCTGGGTGCCGAACTGCTCCTTGAGCGAAGCGGAATTCAGAATTGCGGTCGTTTCCTAGTGCAGTTTGGCGAGTCTTGGTTTCGGCGTGCCGCCGGTTACCAGCATGCCGTACCAGCCGCTGCTTTCGTAGCCCGGCACGCCCGATTCGGCGACCGTCGGTATGTTCGGCTCGGTCGCCACGCGCTGCGCCGTGGTGACGGCAATCGCGCGCAGGCGGTCGGCAACGTCGTCGAGATGGTGCCGAATATCAGGTTGGTCTGCCCGGCTATGGTATCGGTCAATGCCGGCCAGGTGCCTTTGTACGGGATGTGGTTCATCTTGATGTTGGTCATGTAGAGCAAGAGCTCGGTGGCGAGGTGCACCTCGCTGCCAGTGCCGGCGCTCGCAAAATTGATTTCCCTGGGACGCGCCTTGACGAACGCGATCAGCTCCCTGGTCGTTTTGACCGGCAGCGAAGGATGCACGCAGATGATGGCCGCGGGCGGGCCGATGACTTGCAGCCGCGCGATAAATCGACAGAAACGAAGCGCGATTATAAAGGCAAACGCGCAGGGCGTTTCCCGGCAAGCCCTGCTACTCGGGCACCATGCCGGCGGCGCGCGTGATCTTTGCGTTGCGCACCAGTTCGTCTTTGATCAGCTTCGCGAATTCTTCCGGCGTACCGGGATCGGGATCGCCGCCCTGCGCGACGAGCGCTGCGCGTGTTTCCGGCGCCCGCAATGCGGTGGTGAAAGCCGCGTTGAGGCGGCTCACGATATCGGCGCGCGTGCCGGCGGGCACCAATATTCCATACCACGACTGCACCTGGTATCCGGGGAGCGCTGCTTCGGCGACCGTCGGCACTTCCGGTATCGAGGCATGGCGGCGCAGGCTGGTGACGCCCAGCGCGCGTAGCCGGCCACTGCGGTAGTACGGCGCGCCGCTCGGGATCGCCGGAAACGACAGGTCGAGCTGCCCGCCGAGCAGGTCGACAAAAGCAAGCCCTACGCCCTTGTACGGAATGTGCGTGATCCGGATGCCAGCCATACTGCTGAACACTTCCGCGGCGAGATGCGACGCGCTGCCGAGGCCGCCGGAACCGTAGTTGAGCCGGTCCGGCTGTTTTTTCGCGAGCGCGATCAGTTCCGCCACCGATTTCGCGGGCACCGACGGATGCACCATCAGGAGTTGCGGCGCGCGCACCAGCAGCGTCACCGGCGCGAAATCAGCCGCAATATCGTACGGCACCTGCTTCACGATGCTGGGCGTCACGGTGTGCTGCGAAGTGCCCAGCAACCATGTGTAGCCATCGGGCGGCGCCTTCGCGACGAAATCGGCGCCTATCGTTGCGTTTCCGCCAGCGCGATTATCGACTATCACCTGCTGGCCGAGGAGTTCGGTCAATCGCGGCGCGAGCAGGCGCGCAACCGTGTCCGCGCCGCCGCCCGGCGGCACCGGCACGATGAAACGCATCGCGCGGGTCGGGTAATTCTGCGCGAACGCGGGCACGGCGATGAGTACAACGAGCAAAAGACAGATTCGCACGGCGGCTTTTTCCTGATTCGATGAAGACGCGGAAATCATACCGGTACCGCGCAATCGCGGGGCAAGGCTCGGCGGTCCGTCGCTAACTAATTCCTTGACTGAAAGTCGTTGGCCGCCTAGCATCGGCAGAATTAGTGGTTGTCGCTGCAAACGTGGCATGGAGACATGGCATTGGCAACACTGAAAACCGACACCGACGTAAAGCGCGCCACACTGGCCATCCTCTACGTTGAAACGCGCGGCTTCACGCGCATGTCGGAAATCCTCGAGCCCGCGATCGTATTCGCGCGCATCGCCGAATTCTTCGCGCTGGTCACGGCCGTGATCGGACGGCATGAGGGCACCGTGCGCAGCATGCTCAACGACACCCTGCTCGCAACTTTTGCCGGTCCGCAAGGCGCGCTACTTGCCGCCGAAGCGGCGCAGGAAATCCAGCGCGAATTCAGCGCGCTCGAAGAAGCGTGGCAGCGCGATTACGGATTTCGCACCGCCGTGGCCATGGGCCTGCACAGCGGAGAAGCGGTGATCGGCAAGCTGGGTAGCCCGCTGCCGGAACAGGTGCTCATCATAGGCGACGGCGTCAGCATCGCCGAGCGCCTGCTGCACCGCGCGCGCGCCGGCGAATTCGTCTTGTCGAAGTCGATCATGGACCAGTTGGTGGCCGCCAAACTTTCCATTGATGTGGAAGCCATGCCCGCGCTGGCCTTGTCGCGCCGCGACCCGATCGAGATCTTCGGCGTAAAACTCGATACGCGGCTGGATTTCACCGACTAGCTGCGCGGCGCCAGCATCAGGGCGGCAAGCTCCGCCACGTTTTTCAGTTTTTCCAGATCGAACACCATTTGTATGATGCGCTCGGCCTTGTCCTGCGGCCATTGCGCAAACTGCGCGCCGCCGCGGAACTTGTTGGAGATGTCGTTCCAGTTCATCGGCTGCGGCGGGCTGCCGCGCGCGTAATCCACACGGCCCGAAAACTGGCGGCCATCTTTCAGCACCACTTCGAGGAACGTCGTGAGTAGCGGATAGTTGTTGGCCGCCGCTTCCTCGTCGCTGTAGCACGTGTACTCGATCCTATTGATCGCGTCCTGGATGTCGCGGCGGTTGACGACCTCGTCGGTGAATTCGGCAAGCCCCGCGCGGCGCAGCACCAGCATGGAAGCGAGACAGAATTCCATGCTGAACTTGCCTTCAAGACCAGTCACCGGACGGTGATATGTCAGGTTGCCGGGCAGCAGGCGATTGGTCCTGACGCCTATGCGCTCGACCTGGTTGGGCAGGATGTTATTTTCGAGCACGATTTTTTCAAGCTCGCACATGCCCGGATGCGTGAGCCGGCCCGACGGGAAAGGCTTGATTGCGATGCTCGCGTCGGTCACGAAAGTCCACGGCTTGCCGAGCGCGTTCATGATCACGTCTTCATCGCATTTGCCGACATAGGCTTCAAAAAATCCGCGCGGGCCTTCGAGCACGGTCGGCGCCGACGTGAATCCCATCGCGGCGAGGTCAGTCGCAAGGATGCCGGTCTCGCCCGCGCGACCCGCGTGCAGCGGCTTGGCCATGGTGCCGAAATTTTCGCGTATACCCGCCGCCTCGCTGCCGGCGGTGCCCAGCGCGGCGAGCGTGATCTCCGGCGAGACGCCCCTAACATTGCACACTGCGGCGGTGGCGCCGAACACGCCTATCGTGCCGCTAGAATGAAAACCTCGCCCATAGTGCGCGCCGGCCGTCGCGATACTGATTTTGCAGCTCACCTCGACGCCGACGTTGAATGCAGTCAGCAGTTCTTTGCCCGAACGGCTTTCAGCTTCGGCCACCGCGAACAGTGCCGATGCGACCGATGCGGATGGATGGATGCGGCTCGGGTTATGCGTGTCGTCGTAATCGTCCGAATGCATGGCAGTGCCATTGGCAAGCGCCGCGAACTGCGCCGGCACGCGCATGCCGCTGCCGTATACCGTGGCATTGCCGCCGCTGAAACCCAGGCTTGCGATGTGGCGGCGCAGAATCGCGCTGCCTTCGGCGACCGAGCCCGCAAATGCCACCGCGAAACAATCGAGCACGGCCTGCTTGCTCAGGCGTATGACTTCGGGTGGAATGTCTTCAAAGCGCGTGGCACTCGCGAATTGCGCAACGCGTTCGGTCAAACGCGCGGGAGATTTTTCAGTCGACATGGGCACCTGATAATTTGACCACGCCTGCCCACTTGGTCATTTCGGTTTTGATATAGGCGGCGAACTGCTCCGGCGTGTTTGCCGCGACCTCGGCGCCTTCACCGGACAGGCGATCCCGCATTTCGGGCAGCTCGAGTATGCGTTTCACTTCGGCGTTGACGCGCATGATGATTGCTCGCGGTGTGCCGGTGGGCGCGAACAGCCCGTACCACGCAACGACCTCGTAGCCCGGCACACCGCCTTCAGCCACGGTCGGCACATCCGGCATCGCAGCCGAACGCTTCGGGCCGGTAACGCCGATCGCGCGCAGGCGGCCGCCCTTGATCTGCGATTGCGCCGACACCATGCCGAGATAAAAAAGCTGCACCTGTCCGGAAATCAGATCGGGCAGCACCGTGCCCAGCGTCTTGTAGGGAACATGCACCATCTTGATGCCGCCCATGGACTGCAGGAGTTCGGCGGTCAGATGACTCGCACTCCCGCTGCCGAGCGATGCGTAATTCAACTGCCCCGGCTTCGACTTGGCGAGCGCAATAAATTCTTTCGTGTTCGCGACACCGAGCGAAACCGGCGCCACCATCACGTACGGCGCGGTCGCCACCAGCGAGATCGGCGCGAAGTCGCGCACCGTGTCGACTTTGAGCTTCTTGTAGAGTGCCGCGTTGATCGCGATGTTGGCGGTATTGCCCATCATCAGCGTGTAGCCGTCGCGGGGTGCTGCCGCCGCGATTTCGGTGCCGATCACGCCGCCCGAGCCCTGACGATTGTCGATAACGACCTGCTGGCCCCACGCCTCGCTGATCTTCTGGCCGACCGCGCGCGCGAACACGTCGGCAGAACCTCCCGCGGAAAAAGGCACGACGACCCTGATCGGGCGGTCGGGGTATCTGTCCGCAGCGAAGGAAACTCCAAACCAGGATGCTGCGAGGAAGAGTGCAACGATTTTTAGAATTTGCATACCCGATAGTAACTGTATGCGCAGCGTCGGCGCAATATAACG
>CAMBSS010000187.1 GCA_945870465.1 Bordetella parapertussis
CGAGTCGGCGCCGTAATTGACGTTGTTGGCGATGCCGACAACGTCAACACCTGCACGCTTGAGCGCCTCGCCACCCGCGGCGGCAGGCGCATTGAAGGCCTCGTCGTCATCCGCGCCGCCGCCGGGCGGGTCGTACAGACAGCATTCGAGATTGCAGAAGACGACGTCGGCAGCCTTGAACGCCTGCTCGAAATGCTTGAAGGGAACGCCGGGATCGGTCACACCCAGCAGATTGACGTCACCGGAAAAAATCATGCGTAGCGGCACAAGCGGGCTCCTCATTGCGGGCAATGCAGGCACTGCCGCACCGGCGGCTGAGCCGCCATTTTTGTTATATTCGGGTGTACGAACGCGAACAAGCACTCTAATTCACGACCGGTATGTATGCAATACATGCCGCTGCATAGCGGTATGATGTGACGACATACTGATGCGCGGCACGCGCGCACCTGCCGGGCAAACCGGCAAACCGGCAAACGGGGGAAACGGGACCGCTGGTCACCGACCTGATTGCGGGGCAGACTTCATTGACCATCACGGGCGTGCCGCCGCTTTATCCTTTCGTGCAGTCCGGCCGGCTGCGCGGCATTGCTGTCGGCTCGGTGAAACGCCTGGCTCTCATGCCCGACCTGCCGACCATTGCGGAAGCGGGCGTGCCCGGTTATGAATCATCGACATGGTTTGGTCCGCTCGCGCCGGCGAAAACACCGCGCGAAATCATCCTCAGGCTGAATACGGAGCTGCTGAAAATACTGCAACGCCCCGACATCAAAGCGCGGTTTGCAGCAGAAGGCGCCGAAGGATTGGGCAGCACGCCCGAGGAATTCGGGACTTATATCAAAAGCGAGATTGACCGCTGGGGCCGCGTGATCAAGGCCGCCGGCGTGCGGCCGGAGTAACTCAGGCTGCTGCGGCCTGCGCGGCGCGGCGCGCGGCCACTTCCTGCGGCAGCGCTACGCCTTCCTGCTCGCAGGTGTTGGCGACATCGCTGATCGTCACGCGTCGCATGTCGCGCACCCAGCGCAAATCATCGTAGTCGGTACCGCGGTGCATGGTGCAGCGGTTGTCCCACATCACGAGTTCGTTCGGACGCCAGCGATGCGTATACACGAACTGGCGCTGCGTCGTGTGCGCAACCAGTTCATCGATGAGCGCGCGCCCTTCCGCGTCGGCCATGCCGTAAATCGGGCCTGCATGCGAAGCGACATATAAAGACTTGCGGCCATTCTGCGGTATCGTGCGCGCCAGCAATTGCGGCACCGGCGGCAAGCGGCGTTGTTCTTCTTCGGTGAATTCGGCAAAACCGCTGCGCCGGCGCGAATGTGCGATGCAATGCTCGGCGATGAGGCCCTGCAGTTTTTTCTTCATGACGTCGGGCAGCGCATCGTAAGCCGCGCGCTGATCGGCGAATTCGGTATGTCCGCCGACCGGCGCAACAGTGCGGCCGTAGAGCAGCGAGCACAGGCTGGGCAGGAACTTGAACGAGCTGTCGGTGTGCCACAGGCGGTTGCCCATTTTGTACATGCGCTGGCGGCTCGTCTCGCCCCAGATCTTGCCATCAGCAGAAAGATTCGAGATATCGGCAAACGCGCCTGAGAAGCGGCTCGGCGTCGCTTTGGGATCGAGCGTGCGGTCCATCTCAACCGGCCCGAACTTCTTGCCGAACGCGAAATGCTGGTCCAGCGTCAGGTCCTGGCCCGGGAAAATCAATACGGAATATTTCCAGAACGCCTGCTGGATTTCCGCGAAATCTGCGTCCGCCAGCGGCTGCGACAAATCGACGTCGCCGACTTCGGCGGCAAAGGTGGGTGTGACGGGTGAAATGGTGATGGTCATCCGTCAACTCCTCGACATTTGATGCATTGAAATCGTGAGAGCGTGAGGGCGCGAGGAGTTAACCAACGATCTCGCGCTATTTGTCAGCGTCTTTTTCCGCGCGTTGCTGCACCTGCTCCATCGCCTGGCCGACTTTCTGTTGCGCCTGCTCCATGGTCTTTTTGCCTTCCTCAATTTCCTTTTGCTTGATGGCGGCGCTGGTCGCGGCAGTGGTCGCGGTCTCGACACCGCAGCCGGCGAGCGCGAAGGCCGCGAATATGGCGATGAGCTTATGCATGATCTTCTCCTGACTACGCAGTACTGCTTATTTTACGCGCATCCCGGGCGGGATGCGCTGGCCTGCCTGCGGCGTGTTACTCCTGCTTGATCTCCGCGTCCTTGATCACGCGCGCCCAGCGCGTCAGTTCGTCCTCGATCTTTTTGCGGAACTGCTCGGGCGTGTTGCCCCCGGCCTCCAGCCCGCTCACAGCCAGGCGCTCGGCCATTTCCGGCGACGCGAGTGCTTTCTGGATTTCGTCGTTGAGACGCTTGATCACCGGTTTCGGCGTGCCGCCGACCGTGATGATGCTGTACCAATTGCTGACGTTGACGTCGGGCACGCCGCCTTCGGCAAACGTCGGCACGTCGGGCAGCGATTTGCTGCGCTTGGGCACGGCTGCGGCGAGTATCTTGAGACGCCCGGCTTTGACGAGCGGCAACGAGACTGCCGGCGTCGAGATGGTCGACTGGATCTGGCCGGCGACGACGTCGGACATGGCGGGACCGACGCTCTTGTACGGCACGTGAATCATGTTGATGCCGGCGCGTAGACGGAAAAGCTCGCCCGTCATGTGCGTGCCGCTGCCGCTGCCGGCCGAGCCTATGGTCAGCTTGCCGGGCTGTGCCTTCGCTGCTGCGACAAAATCCTTGAGGCTGGTGGCGTACGGCAAGCCGGGATTCACCACCAGAATGTACGGCGCCTCGGCCACCACCGACACCGGATCGAAGCTTTTCAAGGCGTCGTACTTCGGATCTTTGAAAAACGCGATATTGATTGTGAAGCCGGAATCCGCGAGCAATAGCGTGTAGCCGTCGGGCGCGGAATTCGCGGCGATTTGGGTGCCGACGAGCGAAGCAGCGCCCGGACGATTGTCCACCACCACCGTCTGCCCCATCTGCTCGGTCAGTTTCTGGCCGATCAGGCGGCCGACGAAATCCGACCCGCCGCCTGCGGCGAAGGGCACGATCAGCCGGATCGGCTTGTTCGGATAAGTTTGCGCGAAAGCACAAGAAGCGATCAGGCATGCCCCAAAAACAAGCGCCGTGCGCGGCGCCATTAATCGTGTCGTCATGTTGCACTACCTCCGAATGAAAATCTTAACCTAAAGAGAAATCCAAGCCCGTCATCGTAATCTTGCGCCGCGGCATCACGATCGCCGCCGCGCCGAGGATGGCTGTCAATATATCATCCCTGCATTCCACCGCCGCAAGAGTCAACGCCCCTGCAGCCAATGCCGGTTGCGGCCGATAGCGCGCAGGCCGGCCACCGTGCTCACGCCTTGCCGCGCGCAGGTCCCCAGAACGATCAACAGTAATTGGGCGGTCGCCAGCGTGTCCGCCAGCGCGTCGTGGCGCGCGTAAACGCCGATGCCGAACACCGCGAGCCAGTCATCGAGATTTTTTGCATTGGGCGCGCGCTCGCCAAGCAACGCCGGCGCGAGTTCTGCAAGGTCCAGCCAGGGTTGCTGGAGACCGGTGCCGAGCGTCTGCTCCAGCGCGCGGCCTATCATGAGGCGATCGAAATCGGCGTGAAACGCGACCAGCGGGTCCTTGCCGGCGAATCGCAAAAACGACAGCAGGGCATCGGATGGCTCGCTGCCTTCGCGCTGCCGGGTGCCACCGATGCGATGCACCAGTATGTTTTCCGTAGTACTCGGCGCGTCCTGGCGCAGTATGGTTTCGAAGCTTTGCGCGAACTGAATGGCGCCGTGATCTACGGCCAGCGCGCCGATCGAGATCAGGCGGTCATGCCGCGCATCGAGTCCGCTGCTTTCAACATCGACCACCACCAGGCGCGCTTCGCTCAATGGTCCGCGCAATTCCGCCGCGGGCAGCGCGCGCCAATCTGCCAGCGCCTGCATCTGACCTCTATCCAGCGGCGGCGGCCGCCGGAACCAGCGGGCCAGCCGGTTCATAAATGGTAGTCGAGCGCGAGCCGGCTTTGCAGCTTGCGCGCCTGCCGCAACGCTTCCTTGAGGATGCGGCGGTCCACCTCGTTGAGCGCGTCGGGGTTGACGCGGTTGGCGCCGCCGCCTGCGCCCTGTGGTGCCGCGACTTGCTGGCGCAAACGCTGCTGCTGGATGAAATTGAAACCTTCGACGGCGGACGAAATCTCGTCCGCACCGAGATTCATGCGCGTGCCGGCGTAGTGCAGCCGCTGCGCCGTATTGGTGCCCGCTACGCCATGCGCCAGGGCGAAAATCCGCGCGGCGTCGACAAACAGCCGCGCGCCCGCGGTCTTGAGGTCGATCGAACCTGCATATGCGCCGTCGTCGTCGACGACGAAATCCCGCACCATGCCCAGAGGCGGCTGCACCAGCAGCGCGTTCTGCGCCATCATGCGCAGGAAACCGGCGTGGCCGCGCGTCAGCGCCAGCAAACCGTCGCGCAGCGTTTCCGCCAGTTGGGCCGCGCCGGACACCGCCCGGAAATCGAAAAATATCGAGGCATTGAGCAGCGCCTGCGGCGCGGGATTGCGCACCCAGTCGCCAAACTTCTGCTGCCATTCCGCGAGGGCCAGGCATAACTCCGGGTTGCCGGCCATGACATTACCTTTGCACAAGGGGAAGCCGCATGCGTCCAGCGTGCGGTTGACGTTGCGCGCAAACTGCAACAGCTTGCCGCGGATCGCTGCGGGGTCCACGCCATCGGCGCCCGCGAACAACAATCCGTTGTCCTGGTCGGTGCTGAGCGTTTGCTCGCATCGACCCTCGCTGCCGAATGCGAGCCAGCACCACGTAATACCCTCAAGATCGTGGCGCCCCATTTCGAGCTCGAGAATGCGCCGCGTCAGGGCGTCATTCAGCGCCGTGATGATGGAGGTCACCTGTTCGGCTGCAACGCCCTGCCCCAGCATGTTGGCCGCAAGGCCGCGGATGTCGCGGGCCGCCTGCTGCAACGCCCCCGCATCGGCGGCGCCGGCGAGCGCGCGATTGATATGCCGTATGCTTACGCGCTGCAGGGAAAACAAGTCGCGCTCGGTGACGATGCCGAGCAGGCGGCCTTCCTCCACCACCAGAACATGGCGGCAGTCGTTGCGCGCCATCGCGAATGCCGCGTCATAGCCGCTCGCTTCCGCCGGTAATGCAACGGGGTCAGGCGTCATCACGCTGCCGATCGGGGCATTGAGGTCGATCTGCGCCAGCGCGACCCTGTCGAGTACGTCGCCGCGCGTGAATATCCCGGCCGGCTGCTGCGCGGCCGAGACAATTACGATCGAACCGATTTTCTGCGCTTTCATGGTGGCGAGCGCCGCGCCCACGGACGTATCGGCAGCGCAGGAGACCGGGGCGCGCTTGATCAGCGAGCGCAAAGACGCGTTGATGGTTTGCTGCTCGCCGACATCGCTGCTGCATTGCATGCGCAGCAAGCGCCGCGATTGCTGCAGCAGGCTCGTCACGTAACGCGTGCAAAATACATGGAAACGCGGACTGCGCCCCAGCAGCTCGTCGAAATCCCGCCGCGCGAGCTGGTAACAAAAGGTGTCTTCCGCCGCGATATACGGGTTCGCGACCGGGCGCCGCTCCAGCAGCGCGCCGACCGAAAATGATTCGCCCGCGCGCAACGCTATCCAGGCGCCGGCGACCGGTTGATGCGCATCCGCGTTGCGCACGCGCACGATGCCGCGCTGGACGATGAATAAAGTTTCCGCTTCACCCTGGGCGGGCGACTGCACCACGCTGTCGCGCGGGTGGTAACTCAATTGCAGGCGGCCGGCGAGGAATTTCAGCGCGTCCGGTTCCATGCCGTCAAACGGCGGGTGCCCGCGCAGAAAATCGGTGACGGCCGTCAGCAGAGAGGCGGGAACGCGGTCGCTCATGCGGTTGCCAACCTATAAATGGCGCGACCCAGTATAGGGTCTGTGCCGCCGCCGCGGCAACCGCAGGCACTCCTGGAAAATGCGCGCGCCCTTCAGTCGGTCAGCGCACCACCAGCACCGGTATGGTCGAATGCGTAAGAACCTTGGAGGTTTCGCTGCCCAGCAGCAGGCTTGACAGGCCTTTGCGGCCATGCGACGCCATCATGATCAGATCACATTTGGCTTTTTTCGCGTGTTTGATGATTGCGTCATACGGAAAGTCGCTGATGACCGCAACGCCGTCGCATGCGACGCCAGCGGCCTGCGCGGCGGATTTCACTTCATCAAGCAGCGCTTTCGAATGCTTGACGCTCTGCTCTTCAAAACGCTTCTTGTATGCCGAGACGGCGGGCACCGCGAAGCCTTCGTCCATCATGCCCCGGTATGCCACGGAAACGTGGATGGCGGTCAGTTTCGCGCCGATGGATTGCGCAAAGCGCACCGCCTGCCTGACGGCTTTTGCCGAGAGCTTGGAGCCGTCGGTGGGCAACAGAATGTGCTTGTACATAAAAGCCTCCTGAAAATGGATTGAAAGAAGCGACCGTTACAGATTAGCAACCGGGCAGCACGGCGTATTGATCTGGGTCAACATCGGGTGCGACGCCGTCTCAGCGCAACCACGCGCCGAGGCCGGGCACGACGTGGCACAGCAATCCATCGCCCGTGAGCACCGGCGGCTGGAACAATCCGGTCAGGCTGTAGACGCCAAACAGGGCAACCGCGCAACCGGCGCAACGGCGCAGCGCGCCGGCGCGGCGCAGGCGATCCGCCTGCTTCCACAGCAGTCCGATCCCGAGCAGGTTCGGCAGCGTGCCGAGTCCGAACGCAAACATCACCGCGGCGCCCTGCCACCAGTTGCCGAGCGCCAGCGCCGTCAGCAGCACCGCGTAAACCATGCCGCACGGCAACCACCCCCATAGCGCGCCTAGGCCCAACGCGCGCGGCAGCGAATTCACCGGCAGCATGTGCCGCGTCACAGGCTGAACGGCTCGCCACAACCTGGCGCCGGCGGCCTCGATGCGCGCCAGCAGCGGCAACATGCCGGCAAGATACAAACCCAGCGCCACCAGCATCAGGCATGCCAGAGCGAAAAGCGCTGGCTGCAATACAGGTGCGGCCCGTGTCATCAATCCGGCCGCGCCGATGGCGCCAGCGAGCGCGCCCGCGCACACATAGCTCGCGATGCGCCCGGCGTTGTACGCAAAGAGATAACGCACTCGCGGTCCGCCGTTGCCGGGAGCGGCGCACAGCGCATGCACGATGCCTCCGCACATGCCCGCGCAATGCAATCCACCGGCGAATCCGCCGATGGCGGCCGCGCCCAGCGCGATTTCGAAGATCGCGTTCATATCACCCGTGAATAACTGCGGCGCTCGCGATCCTGCCGCAGATAGCGATCGAACACCATGGCAACGTTGCGCACCAGCAGCCGACCCCTGGGTGTCACCGTAATCGAGCCATTCTCGAGCTCCACCAAGCCGAGTTGCTCGAGCTCGCGCAAGTCATCGAGTTCCGTCGCAAAATATTTGTCGAAGTCGATCAGATAAGACGTCGCAAAGGATTCCTTGGAAAGCGTAAAGTGGCACATCAACGCGCCGATCACCGAACGCCGCAACAGATCGTCGGCCGACATCTCGATGCCGCGCATGATCGGCAGCGTATTGTGGTCGAGGCTGTGGTAGTAATCCTCGATCGTGCGGAAATTTTGGCTATAGGTCGGGCCAATGTTGCC
>CAMBSS010000188.1 GCA_945870465.1 Bordetella parapertussis
GTTCAGACCAGAAGTAGCGCAGTCAGGTGCCCCGACAGGAGGCGCTCATGATCATGACGAAACGCACGAGCAAAATGCAACCCGGGTTTCCCGCGCAACGCGGCTACGCGATGCTCGCCATCATTGCCGTGCTCGGCGTTGCCGCAACAACCGTGGTCGTCACATCGCTGAGCGCGACCGCCGTACACAACGAACAAAACCGCAAAACCAGCAGCGCACTGGCGCTCGCCAAGCAGGCGCTGATTGCTAGTGCAGCGTCCAGTTCTACACGTCCCGGCAGCCTGCCCTGTCCCGATATCAACAATGACGGAATTTCCGAAATTCCGGTCGCCGGCGCTTGCCCAAGCTTGATCGGCCGCCTCCCCTGGCAAACCCTGGGACTGCCCGATCTGCGCGATTCGAGCGGTGAACGTCTTTGGTACGCGCTGTCACAGCAATTCCGCGACGCGCCCGGCAATATCGTCAACAGCACCACCACTGGGCAACTCATTATTACCGGCACGATCACCGAGGAACAATTGGCTGCCATCGTGTTCGCCCCCGGTGCGCCGTTGAATGAACAGCGACGTGATACTGACGAGAGGCGCAATTCCGTGTCCCAGTATGTCGAGGGTTACGTAAATGCGACCACGTTCTCCGCCAGCGCTGCTGGCGCCACCTACAACGACCAGCTGATCTCGATATCTGCTCCCGACATTTTCGCTGTCACGCAAAGGCGGGTCGCCAAGGAAGTCCAGGTGGCGCTGAACGCTTACTTCACGTTAAATGGCGGTTATCCGGTTCCGGCATTGGCGACCAATTCAGCCTGTCTCTCCGGTGACTCCACAAGCTGCACCTCGGCAACCGGCACCAGCGGGCTGCTGCCGAGCGACCCCAGCCCGGCGCCGGCCTACACCGGCGGCGCCAGCCTGCTGGCCCATTCGGTCTTGGCTGAGGATGCAAGCAACTGGTTCGACAAAAACAACTGGCGCTCGCTCGTGCAATATCAGGTGTCACCCGATTGCGTAATGCCATCTGCATCGTGTGTCGGCACTTTGACCGTTAACGGTATCCCCAACCAGAAAGCAGCCGTCGCACTGAATGTCGTGCCGCCCGCCAATCAATCCGTGAGCGCAATCTATTCCATGAGCATGCAACAATAATCCAGCGCTGCATGCATCCACCCTGCCTTTGCCCGCACCACTGTCGCACCACGCTTTTATCGCAGAGTCCCGGTTTCACGCTCATCGAACTCGCGATCTCGATGTTCATCATCACGCTGATCGCGACCGTGCTGCTCGGGCCGATAACCGCGCAGGTCACGCAAGCCAAAATATCCCAGTCGAAAGCCGACCTTGACCAGATCAACGAGTCGTTGATCGGTTACGCGCTTTCGCAGAGCAAACCTCGGTTGCCCTGCCCCGATACGAACGGCGATGGTCTCGAGGATGCGTGCCCGAATATACTTGCGACCGCGACGACCGGCGGCAATATACCGTGGGCGACACTCGGTGTGCCGGCGACCGACCCTTGGGGCCAGCGTTATCAGTATCGCGTCAACAACGCTTACACCGACACCGTTGCAGGCTTTACTCTGGCCACGACGCCGACCGGCGCCGCGTGCAACCCGCCCGGGGGGGCAAGCGGATTTATCAAAGTCTGCTCCACCGCGACGTGCGTCGTGCCAGTTACTTTAATTTCGTCAGTACTCGCAAACGGTGTCCCTGCGGTCACTTATTCCCTCGGCCCGAACGGGCCTATCGCGCCGACCAGCCCTGATGAAATCGAAAATACCGACAACGATTGCCTCTTTATCAGCCGCACTTTTTCTTCCTTCGTCGGCAACGAATTCGACGATCTGCTCGTTTGGGTGTCGCCAAGCGTGCTGTTGAGCCGCATGGTCACCGCGCAAAAGCTGCCGAACTGATCCTCCGCGTTACCCCGGGCGGGCGCCTGTTCGCCCGCCGTCCAATACAAGCTTATAATTTCCCGACCTCGCCGCCCGCACCAACGGGTAGTGGTCTGGCCGGTGCCGCGCGCGCGGCGAATCTGTGGGGAAAAATTTAGTCCGGGAACAGCTTTGCGCAGGGAGCGACCATGCCGCAATGCCACAGCAACAGACGCATCTCCGGTAATCGCATGGCGACGCGCCCGCATCGCGGGTCCGTCGCGATAGTCCTGATTGCCGTGATTTGCACGGTGGCTGCAACCTGGTTGGTGACGTCACTTGGTGCGAATACAGTTCGCAACGAGCGCGAACGAAAAAACGCGTCGGTGTTGGCGCAGGCCAAACAGGCGCTGATCGGACGCGGCGCCATCGACGCTTCAGTTCCCGGCAGCCTGCCATGCCCCGACATGGTTACCAACATCGCGGGCAGCAATGTTCCCAACGACGGCATCGCGGATTTGTTTGCCGGAATCCAGTGCCCCAGCTACATCGGGCGCCTGCCCTGGCGCACGCTCGGACTGCCGGATTTGCGCGATGCGGATGGCGAACGCCTGTGGTACGCGCTGTCGCCCACTTTCCGCGACTACGCGAGCCACGTGCTCATCAACGACACTGCGACCGGCACCTTGTCAGTCTCCGGCGCCACCGACGTAACCAACGTCGTTGCCGTCGTGTTCTCGCCGGGTGCGGCGTTAGGCGGGCAGGTTCGCAGCAGCGGCGCGAACCAGAGTAATGTAGCCAATTATCTGGACGGCGCAAATGCGGCGGGCGCCAGCGCTTTCATCGCGCAAAGCGCGAGCGACAACTTTAACGACAGGCTGGTCACCATCGCCGTCCCGGACCTGATGGCGTTCGTCGAAAAGCGCGTGGCCAGTGAAATCACCGTCTCGCTGAATCGCTACTTCCTTGCCCATTCCCTGTTGCCGGGCCCCGCTTCGGTTGCCGACTGGACGTGTCAGCCGGACGGCGATCAGAATCTGTGCCTGCCTACCGGATCGCTGGCTCCCGGCATATTGCCGCGCAACCTGAGTCCCGGCGCGGGATGGCCGGGCACCACGTTTCCTGCGTGGATCAATTCGATGTGGCGCACCTCCGTGACTTACGCGGTGGCGCCGGAATGCACCTCGTTGCCGGCCTGCTCGAACACCACCTTCAGCGCGCTGACCGACGCCGGCGTATTCACGCCCAAAGTCACGCTGATAATCGGCACCGTCAGAAGGTTTACCGCACGCATCTTCGCCCAATAACAACGCTGGAGCGCGCGCTAAGTAGCGGTCTTGCGCAATTCGAAACACACGTTGCCGGCAACATTGCTTACCAGCTGGAGCGTGTAGCCCGCCTGCTCAGCCTGCTTGGCCGCCTGATAGAGACCGATGCCGAGCCCGTTGCGCGACGGTACCGGAACGGAAAACAACCGCGTCGCCACCGCTTTCGGCACCGCATCACCGGTGTCGCGTATCGTCAACCGCCCTCCGGAATCGGCGTCGAACGTCACATCGATATGCATATCCGCCTGCTGCTGCGCTTTGGCAATGGCGTTCTGCAGCAGGTTTTCAGCCACGCTGTCGAACAGTTCACCGGGCAGATTCGCGCCGGATTTTTCGGCGCCGCCCGAAAATGTGATTTCGCCCCGCGTATAGCGCTGCTTGAGTCCTTCCCACCAGGTCATGGCGTCGGTTTGCGGAACCGTCGACTCCTGCGGCGCCTGCAATTTTTCGAGAGTAACGGTCAGCCGCTGGGCGATTTGCGGCAATTGCCTTTTTACGAGACCCTGCAGCGCGCCAGCTTCGTCCTCGCTGCTGCTCTCGGCAGCAGCGCACAGCGAGCGCAGCGACTGTAAGAGATTCTTGACGTCGTGCGTGAGCCGCGCGCCGGTTTCATAGATGGCCTGCGTATAGGCGTTCGCGCGCTGCACTTCTTCGCGCTGCTTTGCTTCATAAAAATGGCCCAGCATCTGGGTCAGCAGCTTGAGATGCAGCAGCAGGGCCGGGCTCAGAGACCACTTGGTATAAAACTTGAGGATCAAGTCCTGAAAGGCGAATTCGGCCTGGAAACGCGACCGCGCGCCAAGTTCGCCACTGCTGTGCGCTGCCTGCCACGACAGCCCGGCAACCCATGGCAGCTCGCACATGTTTTGCAGCGCCAGCGAGAGAAAGCGCGCCGGATCGCGTTCGCGCTCGGCCAGGTCTGCGAGGCTTTTGACCCAGCGCTCGAACGGCAGCCCGAGGCTCATCAGATAGCGCGACAGCAGGTGGCCGAGGCCCGTAAATCCGGTATGCGGATTCCACAACCAGCTCAACGTCACGAGCACGAGCCCCATTACCATCAGGCTTTGCGCCAGCGCCAGCGCGTAGTCGCCATGGCTGATCTGCTTGACGACGAAACTCCCGAGCACCAGCCCGGTCACCAGCAGGAACAGCATCAGGCTGTAAAAAAGATCGACCGCGAGCGGCGACGACGACCGGCTGGCCGCCGGCACCCGAATGGCGATCATCGCCAGCAAGATTACCGGCAGCACGTAGCGCACCATGGCGACCACCGCCGTATCGAACTGCTGCCCCGCAAACAGATTGGGGACCACCCACACCAGCAGCATCGTAAGCAGGTAGAGCGCCGCGAGCAGCGCCGCGAGCCGCTGGCGCGGCTGCTCGATACCGAGCAGGTTGCCGCCGATCAGCGCAAAGAGCACCGCAAGCCACACGGCCATCAGCCACCAGTTGTTCCAGCCCGCCAGCAGCAGGCCGACGATAACGACCAGAAACGCCTGACGCGAATCGAGGTCGCGCTCGCCGCGCCACACCGGCTGCCAGATCAGGAAGATGCCGAAATGCACCAGCAGCATCGCGCGCGAAAAAAAGGTTTCGATGCCCCACGCCAGCGCCGCATGCAGCGCGAGCAACATGGCGCACAGCCACAATTGCGGATTGCCCGCGATCAGTTGCCGGCGCGAACCTGCCGTGGTTTCGTTCATCGCTCTGGCCTCCTCATTGCCGTGGCCGGCTTTTGGTTATACTGGCCGCACCTAGGATGCAAGCTTCGATTATTCCATGAGTCGGCCAAAAATTGTGACTCTCGCGCGCTTCACGCTGCTCGAAGCGTTGCGCACGCGCCTCTTGTGGCTGTTTCTCGTCGCGCTGGCGGCGGTCTACGGCGCCGCCTATTTTGCGCAGGAACTGGCGATTACTGAAAGCGCGCGAGTACAAATCGTTTTTTCGGCAACAGCGTCGCGCATCGCTGCGGTGTTCGTGCTGAGCCTTTATATATTGACCAGCGTCGTGCGTGAATTCAACGACAAGGGGCTGGAACTCACATTGTCGTTCGATTTGCGGCGCGCCGACTACATACTGGGCCGGTTGTTCGGCTTCATGCTGATCGCGCTCGCGATGGCGCTGCTCGCGGGCCTGCCGCAGTGGGTACTCGCCCCGCTGCCCGCCGCCCTGCAGTGGACTTGCGCGCTTGCCCTCGAACTGTGGATAGTCGCGGCCTTGAGCCTCTTCTGCGTCATGACTTTCACGCAGCTGATGCCGGCGGCGAGTTTCGTCGCGGGCTTTTACCTGCTGGCGCGCAGCCTGTCCGCGATCCAGCTGATCAGCGATACCTCGGTGGTGGGTTTCAACGTGCAATCCCGCCAGGTGATGGGTTGGCTCGTCGACGCGCTTGCCTTGGTATTGCCTGCGCTCGACCGTTTCAGTCAAAGCGCATGGCTGGTGGACGGCGCGGCAGGGTGGTCGGCGGTCGGCGCCTGCGCCGTGCAGGCCGCACTCTATTCGACGCTGCTGGTCGCCGCCGCCATGTTCGACTTTTACCGCCGCAATCTGTGATCGCGCGCGACGAGCGGCCTGTCGCCGGAGTGCCGCGCGCCGTGCTGGCGATATTGGCGGCCGCGCTGGCGCTGCAAATGGCCTGGCAGGGCACGCAACCCAAGCCGGTCGCGCGCGCCGCGGCGCTTGATACACCGCCATCCGTGGCGGCCCTGCGCGTCGCCAGCCTGGGTGAACCGATTGCGCTGGCGCAGCTGGCGACTTTGTACCTGCAGGCCTTCGACAATCAGCCCGGCGTCAGCATCCCGTTTCGCAATCTCGACTACTCGCGCGTAACGCAATGGCTGGCGACAATTCTCGGACTCGATCCGCTCGGCCAGTATCCGATGCTGATGGCAGCCCAGGTTTACACGCAGGTCCCCGACGCGGCGCGCGAACGCCTGATGGTCGAGTTTGTTCACGCGCAGTTTCTGCAGGACCCCAACCGCCGCTGGCGCTGGCTCGCGCACGTCACCATCATGGCCAAACACCGCCTGCACGACGACGCGCTCGCATTGCGTTACGCGCGCGACATCGCCCGCCTTGCCCCGGCAGCACCGGCCTGGGCGCGCCAGATGCAGATATTCATCCTCGAAGATATCGGCGAACTCGAAAGCGCGAAAATCCTGCTCGGCGGTCTCCTGGCGGGGGGCGAAATCAGGGACGACCGCGAGTTGCATTTCCTCACGGAGCGGCTGGAAGGCATGAAAAATGACGAAAAACAGACTCCGACGACGAAAAATAGACACTCTGAGCCGTCCGCACCAGGCAGTAAACCCTAGACGATTACCCGTCTTCAAGACGTGGATGCCACTGCGCGGCCTTCCTGTAATTTATTAAAATACAATAACTTAATTTATTTATTACCGCGTCATAACGGCACAAGACGTCGATTTGCATG
Organism: Bordetella parapertussis; assembly: GCA_945870465.1. The sequence goes on from CAMBSS010000188.1 coordinate 6,629, forward strand.
TCTCCAGGATGCTGTTTAGAGCCCCTATTGGGTTGACCTGGCACCCGGGCATGAAATTTGCCACATTTGGCACACTTGTGCCATTTGAGTTCTTCCCGATAAGGAGAAAAAACGTGCGAACCAAACAACAGGGATTTACGCTGATCGAAATCGCGATCGTGCTGGTCATTATCGGCCTGCTCCTCGGCGGCGTGTTAAAAGGCCAGGAACTGATCACCAGTGCCCGCGTGCGCAACCTGATCTCGCAGCAGGAAGGCGTCAAAGCCGCTTACTTCGGCTTCCTCGACCGCTACCGCGCCCTGCCCGGCGATTACGGTGCCGCGAGCACAAATATTTCGTGCACTCCCGCATGCACCAACGGCAACAACAACGGCACGATCCGCTCGATCGCCGATGGCGACACAGTCGACGAACCCATCGCGGCGTGGGAGCACTTGTCGAAATCGGGCTTCATCAACGGCAGCTATTCGTATGCGGCCTTTCCCGAGACCACGGCATCGGCGCCGGCCAACCCGTATGCGCGCTTTCTGCGCCTGTCCTATGACGGCGTATACGGCACGGGCACGGCGGCCGCACCCAATACGCTGCGGCACAACATCAAGACCGGCAACCAGATTCCGTCGGATTTGCTGGCTGAAATCGACCGCAAGACGGACGACGGTATTCCGACCAGTGGTTCGTTCCAGTTCAGCGTGTATGACGGCGGCGGCGCCGCCGGCGCGGTTGCGCCGACCGGTGCTGGCGGCTGCTATGCCGCGGGCCCGCCTGCGGTCTGGACCGCAACACCGCCGACGCCCAACTGCGGATCTTCCGGCCTGCTCTAAGATCAGTTTCAGCCTGCAAAAAAAAGCCCGCTCACGCGGGCTTTTTTATTGTCTCCAGGCCAAACACCTAGCCCTGCATCACGCGGATCTCCGCGGCCGCGCAATCGAGTTCCGCGCCGTACAACACCAGCACGTCGCCGGCTTCGATGC
>CAMBSS010000189.1 GCA_945870465.1 Bordetella parapertussis
CGTCAAACTGTGCGGGGTGTGATCTTGCCATGGCAAAACCTCCTTTCGTTAATCGCCGGTCAGATTACGCCCGGCCAAATGCTACCTTGCTGGGGTAACAACGCTCCTTAATACATCGGCATCAGGTTGGAACAAAAAACCACTACAGCGTGTGGTTTCTGAAAAAAATTCAGGCAATTCTAGTGGTTGAAGTACTGTTGCGCAACAAGAATTTTACGCTCTTGTGACAACGCGCCAACCGCCGGGGACACCCGTGTTGCATTGCAATAGGTCGCGGCATTATATGGATTTTCAGGGCCTTGTCAACGCGGGAAAAGGCCCTGTAAACACTGGTTTGGTGCGTTGCTTTGGTTCGACCGCGATGAACCGGGGAGGTTCACCGAAATGTTCATCAAGCGAAAACTAATTTACCCAATAATTCATATATTTATGGATTTTTCAGGGCGCCCGGACCCGCGACCTGACGGTTTTGCCAATTGACCAATGCCTGCTCGTAACGATCCACGGCTTCCCAGTAAAGATCGAAAACACAGGGGTCGCAGCCGCCTTGGCAGCAGGCGCCGGGCTCCGGCTCGGACGGTTTGACGGGAGGGGGATCGGCAGCGTCGCCGGCCGGCCGGCTCACGGTTTTGCCCAGTCCTTCAAAGCATCCGGCAGCCGGTAATCCGGATAACGCTTCCTGAACTCGGCCAAGCTGGTCTTGGCTTCGTCGAACCTGCCCTGCTTGCGCAGTTCCTCTATGCGTTCCAGCCACTTCTCGGGAGGCAGATCGGCGGCGCGTTCCAGTTTGCTCACGGCGACCGGTGGGGGCGGTGGCGCGGGCTTGGCCTGCGGCGGCGCGACCATGGATGCAGCGGCGGGACGTGGTGGCGGAGGCGGCGGCTTGGCGGCCGGCACTTCCGCGGACATTGCTTCCGCCACCTGCTTTGCCGGCGCGTACTCGGCCTGCGCCCGCATGCGCGGTTCGGTTTCGGCGCGGTCCGAGCTGGCGGGATCCGTTTTAACCTGGGCTTTATTTTCCGCCATGCCGGCGACCGAACCGGCCATCGTCGCCGGCACCGCGGGAGGCGCCTGCGCCATGTCCCGCAGCACATCCGGTTTTGGCGCCTGGCGCTGCGGCTCGGCCGCCGCTGCAATTTTGTTGTCACGGGCGTCGGCAACCGCGGACGGCTCAACGCGGCGCTTGGCCAGTTCTGCCGGGGCCATTGCGTCAGCCTCCAATTTGCCCGCGGTGTCTTTTTTCGACTTTGGAAAGGCTTCCGCGAATTCCGGCTGGCGCATGCCCAAACCGGAAGGCGATGCGGACTGCGGCGGCTTCAATCCGATGTTTTTCGACCGCTGCTCCTCGCGCATGAGCCCTGATGCAGCCGGCCCCGCCGTCTCTTGAGCCATGCCGGCCGATTTAAGCTTCGAATCCGCGTCGGGCATGTCGGCACGCGGCGGCGCAACGAGCTCGGGCGCTTCCTCACGCATCAGGGTGACGAGGCTGACGCTTAAAACAAGCACAGCCGCGATGGACAGCGACGTCCGCCACGATCTGCTGAACGCAAAACCGGCGGGACGCGGCCGCGCGCCCACCTCCCGCCGCGCCGCGGCAAGGATTGCGGCGTCGAGCGCGGGCGGCGGCGCATCGTCGGCGGCCGCGCGGTAAAGCGCAGTCAGCCTGGCGTCGCGTTCGGCTTCGTTGTGCGATGGTTTGCTCATATCTCTAGCCTGATTGCTGCATGCCTTCCCGTAATTTCGCAACCGCATAACGCAAGCGGCTTTTCGTGGTCTCGCGGTTGACGCCGGTCGCCTGCGCGATTTCTTCTATGCTCATGTCGGACTCCTGCTGCAGCAAAAACGTTTCGCGCTGGGCGGCGGGCAGGTTTTCGATCAGTTGCAGCAGGCGCTGCGCCTGCTGCCTGGCATCGGCGCCTACCGCCGGATCGTCGTTGCGCGCGCCCGCCACCTCGTCGAGCGATGGACCAGCCTCGTCGTCGAACGACGCCGGCACGTTGCCCGACTGCGCGCGGTAATGATCGATCAGGCGGTTATGCGCAAGCCGGTACAGGTAAGTCGTGAACTTCGCCTGCACCGTGTAGCCGGCGCGCGCGCGGATCAGGTTCATCCACACGTCCTGAAACAATTCTTCCGCAACACCGCGGTTGCCGCACTGGCGCGCGAGGTAGCGGAACACACCGCCCTTGTGGCGTCCGTAGAGCGCATCGAACGCCCCGGCATCGCCGTCGCGGTAGCGCTCCATCAAATCCTCGTCGCTCGTGTGCGCGTTCTCTGGCATAACGGGTTGCCAGTATGCGCAACCCGCGGCACTTGGGCAACCCGCGCGGCGGGGTGCATAAAACGCGCTCTCAGCGCGGATCGGGCACGAACTGGTTGGGAAACGGATTGGGCCGCGCCAGCCGCGTGTTGTCGCGGATCACGCCCTGCGCCACCAGGTTGCGGTAGCTGTCGTAGTAAATCGTGATCACTTCGTCCGGCGTGCTCGAGGCACGCTCGAAACTCGTATAACGCACGACCGAAGTTTCGCTCTGGCCATGACCCGTGCCGAGTTTGTTCGACTCGGGCCGCGGCGCGGCGGCCGACGCCTGCGGTGCCGCGGCATCGGTGCGCGCGTCCTGCGAGATTTCGTCCTTGGACTTGTTTTGCAGCTCGCCGGCCGACTCTTCGGCGGCGGGCGCCTGGCGCCGGCGCTCGAAAAAATCGTGCTTGCGGCTGATGCCGACCGGCGGCTCGGCTTTTTTGCGGAACACCGCGACACCGATGACGCCGACATTGGCAGGCCGGCCCGTACGCGCCGCGTAGGAATTGTCGAGCTCGGTGAAAAAGAAAGCGGCGGTGCGCTGCAGGTTCTTGCGCCAGCCTTTGACGCCGAACGCCGTATAAGGGCTCAGCACGTACCCGGTCTGGTTCCAGTTGGCGGTCTCGCCCGACACCGCGTTGACGCCATCGACCGCGATCACGCCGAGTATCTCGCCGGGCTGGGTGTTGCGGATATTCACCTGGTATTCGTTGCCGGGCTTGCCCGCTATGTAGTAGCGGCCTTCGTGGTAGTACACCGGCAGCGTGCGATTCTCGGCGCGGTCGTACACGGTGACATCGGCGACCCCGCCCACCGCCAGTGCCTGGCCCGTCATGCCCAGCAGGAGGGCCGCTGTAATTAGCGCTTTTTTCACGATTTTCTCTCCGTTGATAAGACATCACATCGATGTCAGCGTTATCAACGCAGGCGCACCGCGAATGGGGTTAAAGCCCGGGAACTATGTCCGTCGCGGCCGGTTCGCCGCCCCGCCGCCTGCCAGCAACAATGCATTGATCCAGAACACCGGCACGAGCCCGAATATGGAACCCAGCGAGCCGAATACCAGCGGCACCACGACATGGGTGAAGTTGTTGATCGTGAGCCGCAATCCGATGACTTCACCCGACCTGCCCGGCGGCGAATGCGCATACGTCAGCAGCAGCGAAAGCGGCTGCCCGCAACCCAGGCTCAGACCAAGCATGAAGGCAATGACCGTCAGCACCCCGACGTCCGTGAAAAACGGGAAAAAAAGGTAGGTTGCGGCGCCAAAAAACAGGGCATACGCGAGCAGCGCCTCCTCGCCGAATTTGCGCACCATGGCAGGCAGCCCGATACGCACAACGAACGCGGCGACGGCGACCATGCTCAGAACGAAACCGATCTTGGACGCCGACAGACCGATGGAGTGGCCGTAGATCGGCATGTAAAACTGGAACAAATCGGTGCCGGTCAACACTGCCGCGCTGCCGATGAGGGTGCGCCGCAACGGTGCCTGCTTGAGCAGTTCACGCGCGCCGGCGAGTTGGCCCTGCGGCGCGCGCTGGCCGCCCGCTTTCGGCTGCGCGACTGCGCGCACGAACACTTGCGCCAAAACGGACGCCAGCGCAACCAGCGCCAGCAACACATAAGTCGCCCGATAACCGGCATGATCGATCGCAAACCCGGCGCTCAGCGGCCCGACAAAGCTGCCCGCCGAAACGACCAGCGTGTAGTTGTTGAAATTGCGCGTGCGTTCGGCATCGCTGCTGATAGCGCCCAGCAGGCTCTGCACGGCAACGTGGTAAAAAATATACGCCATGCCGAATAGCGCCGCCGACACGAACAGCACGGGCAGCACCGGGAAAGCGCCTGGCAGCAGCATGCCGAGCGCGAGGCCGAGCGAGCCCAGTAGCATCGGCAGGCGCGCGCCGTGGCGATCCGAAATCCGTCCCGCATACAACGCGAACAGCGCGGGGAACAGCGAGTACATGGCGATCAGGAGGCCGATGACGAATTGATCCGCGCCGAGTTCGATGGCGAGCAGCGCCACCACCACCGTGCTCGCACGCTGGCAGACCACATTGCAGAATGCGATGAGAAAAATGCGGTAGATGTTCATTGCTGAAGGCGTCCGCGGCGCGGCCGCCGATTGGTGCGGTCGCGGCATTGCCGGGACGCGCGGGAGTGCCTTAACTATAGCAGAAGTGGCCGCGTAGCCATGCCCGCCCCGTTCACATACAATCTGCGGCAGGAGATGAGGGAACACGCTTGAAAAAAATTCTGGTTACCGGCGGTGCCGGCTTTCTCGGCTCGCATTTGTGCGAAAAGCTGCTCGCGGCGGGCGGCGACGTGCTGTGCGTGGACAATTACTTCACCGGCAGCAAGCAGAACCTCGCGCACCTCGCCGCCAACCCCTACTTCGAGCTGATGCGCCACGACATCACGTTTCCGCTCTACGTCGAAGTCGACCAGATCTACAACCTCGCGTGCCCGGCCTCGCCGGTCCACTACCAGTTCGACCCGGTGCAGACGACCAAGACCTCCGTGCATGGCGCAATCAACATGCTGGGGCTTGCCAAGCGCGTCAAGGCGCGCATCCTGCAGGCCTCGACTTCCGAAGTCTACGGCGACCCGGAAGTCCATCCGCAGACCGAAGACTACCTGGGCCGCGTCAACCCGATCGGCCCGCGCAGCTGTTACGACGAAGGCAAGCGCTGCGCTGAAACGCTGTTCTTCGATTATCACCGCCAGCACAAGCTCGAAATCAAGGTCGCGCGCATATTTAACACCTACGGTCCGCGCATGCATCCGAACGACGGCCGCGTGGTGAGCAATTTCATCATGCAGGCGCTGAAGAACGATGACATCACGCTGTATGGCGACGGCCTGCAGACGCGGTCGTTCTGCTATGTCGACGATCTCGTCGCCGCACTGGTGAAACTGATGGACAGCGCCGCCGCGTTCACCGGCCCCGTCAACCTCGGCAACCCTGAGGAAGTCTCGATGCGCGCGCTGGCTGAAAAAATACTTGCGCTGACCGGCTCGAAATCAAAACTCGCCTTCAAGCCGCTGCCGCAGGACGATCCGAAACAGCGCCAGCCGGACATCACGCTCGCGCGCAAAGAGCTCGGCTGGCAACCGCACACGGCGCTCGACGACGGACTGAAAGAGACGATCCGGTACTTCAGGACGCTTTTAAATTAAGTGCCCGTGGTTATGCTGACGCGGCCGGCCGCCAAACCGGCAGCGGCAGCTTTGCACCGATAACTTCCCATGCCCCGCGCCCTGCGCCATCCCAATTTCGCCCTGTTCGTCAGCGGTCAGATATTCGCGCTGATCGGCTACTGGCTGCAGCAGATCGCGCTCGCCTGGCTCGTCTATCGCATGACCGGCAGCGCCACACTGCTCGGCGTGCTCGGCTTCGCGGCCAATCTGCCGATACTGCTGCTGGCGCCGGTTGCCGGCATGTGGTCGGACCGCTTCAACCGTCATCGCATGATGCTCGCCACCCAGGTCCTCGAAATGCTGCAGGCGATCGTGCTGACGGTGCTGGCGTTCACCGGCGCCATCGAGGTGTGGCACATCATCGCGCTCACGGCGTTTCTCGGCATGTGCGTTGCCGTCGAACTGCCGGTGCGCCACGCTTACCTGCTTGAACTCGTCAACGGCAAGGAGGATTTGTCGAACGCAGTGGCGACCAACTCGCTGGTCGCCAATTGCGGCCGCCTGATCGGGCCGGTAGTGGGCGGACTCGTGATCAGCCGTTACAGCGAAGCGACTTGTTTCCTGATCAACGCTTTGAGCTACGTCGCGGTGCTGATCGCCTTCGCCTTCATCCGCGTCAAGCCACAGCCCAGCACGGCGGCGCACGCGCCGATGTGGCGCGGACTCGGCGAGGGCGTTGTATACGCGTGGCAAGTGCTGCCGATCCGGCTGCTGTTGATATTGCTGGCGGCGGTGGCGATCACCGCGGCGCCGTACAACACATTGATGCCGGCCATCGTGCACGAAGCCTTTGCAGGCGACGCGCAGACCCTGGGTTTCCTGGTTGGCGCGGCGGGCCTGGGTGCCGTCGCCGGCACGCTGCTGCTCAGCATGCGCCGCAACGTGCGCGGACTGCTCGGCTACATCGTGGCCGCCGCACTGGCGGTGGGCGCCGCGCTGGTGGCGCTATCGCTGTCGCGCTGGCTGCCGCTGTCGATCGCCCTCATGGGCGTGATCGGCTTCGGCATCCTGGTCGTCACGGTATCGACCAATATGATCCTGCAAACCATCGTCGATGACGACAAGCGCGGACGCGTGATGAGCCTGTATACCGTCGCATTTCTCGGCGTCGCACCGCTCGGCGCCCTCGGCGCGGGTATGTTCGCCGACCGCATCGGCGCCACCGTTACGGTATGCGCAGGCGGCGCGGCCTGCCTCGCGGTCGCCGCCGTCATCGCGCACCGGCTGCCGCTCATCCGTCAGCACATCCGGCCAATCTATGCAAAACTCGGCATCCACCTCGAATGACTACCATGCAACCACCTTACCCTGACGCAGCAGACATCCGCGCGCACGTACTGCGCGGCATCGCCGGCAACCGCACTCCCGGACTGCACTTCCCGGGATTTTTTCTCGACATTCAATGGCCGGAAGTCGCGGACAAAGCCACGCGCGTCACCATTGCCGACGGCCCGCATTGTCGTGACGCCAACAGCGAGATGGACATCGCGGCACTCGCCATCGTCGCCGACACGGCGCTGGCGACTTCAACACGTGTACTGGTATCGCCGGGTGCGCGGCTGGCAACTCTCCACATGCAGATTCAGTTCACCGGCGAGCCGGCGACCGGCGAAATCACCGCCGATGCGCAACTGCTGGGCTTCAGCAGCGGCTCGGCGCTGCGCCAGTCCATGACGCTGGCGACGCTGCACGCCAACGGCAAACCGGTCTGTCACGCCAGTGGTGAATTCGTGACTCTCAATCCGCCGCCCGGGGTCACGCTGGCGCCGCTGCCGTGGCAGCGCAACCCGGGGCAACCGCCGCCGCCGCTGGACGTGAAAGCACTCGATGCGAACGAGCGCCGTATTCTCAAAGCGTGCGATGCCGCGCTCGCCAAAGCGTCCGCGCAGACTTCCTTCATCCAGCATTTCTGGGGCGGCGCGCCCAAACACACCGCGCACGGCGCCGCCATGCGAGTTGCCATCGGGCC
>CAMBSS010000190.1 GCA_945870465.1 Bordetella parapertussis
TTTACCGGCTGCTTGGGATGATGCTCGGTTCCGCCGACATCATTGCGCAGATGGCGGACCGCTGTTATCTGGAGAAATGCCGCGACCGTCTGTACCCCGAGTTCGTGCTGGGCGGCCTTGCGGTCAAGCGCAATGCGGACGGCGGCGAATCGGTGGTCTACGCTTCAGGCGTCGATCTGGTGATGAAGACGCCCGAGTTTTTCCAGGGGGCGCAAAAGCGGCTCAACATCGACCTTGGCGCCAGCCACGTTTTCGCGAACCGGCATTTTCACGGGCAGAACCTCTATCTCGACGAAGTGGAAAAAAACATCCGTTTTGCCGAGGCCATCCGCAAGCAGAACGAGCAGGAAGCGCCGCTCCACCGCCTGCCGCCCAAAGTGCTCAAAGAGTAGTCCTGCAGTCCGTTCGTGCTGATGTATAGAAGCACGAGCAACTTGTCCCGCGAAAACAGCGTTGCCCTTCGATACCTCAAGGCGAACGGTTTCCCCTAGGCCACGCTGATCGTCGCGTTCTTCTTTGCCGATTCCAGGATTGCTTCGAGCACTGCCACGCCGTGCACTTCGTCGCCGCCCGCGACGGCGAGCCGGCGTTTGGCCGTGATTGCGTCGGCGAAGTTTTCGAGTTCCGCGCGCTCCGTGGAAAGCTGCGGGAAAGCGACGGTCTGCGGCTTCTGATGCATGTTGAGGTTCGCGCGGTCGACGTAGCACACGCGCATCGGCCACGTCGTCAGGTGCTCGACGTCGCCGACCTCGACCCAGCCTTTCTCGCCGAATACCTGCATGCGCCACGTTTCGGCGGTGGCGATGAAGGTGCCGAGATACCCGGTGGCGCCATTCCTGAAGCGAAACAGCATGGAGGTGGTGTCGTCGATGCCGTAATCGAGCACGCGGCGATAGCTTTGCGCGTGCACGGTATCGACCTGTCCGGAAAGGTAGAGCATGGCATCGACGACGTGCACGCCGCGGCCGGTCATGCCGCCGGCCGGGCCTTCCTCGCGGTTCAGGCGCCAGTGATCGGGGCCGAAGCGGTACACGCTGGGGCCGCAAAAATTGCCTTCGATGTGCAATAGCTTGCCGAGGCGTCCATCCTCGAGCATGCGCTTGATTTCCTGCAGCGCTGGCTGAAAGCGCCAGTTGAAACCGACAGCGAGCGTCACCTGGTGTTTCGCGCAGGCCTCCACGCACGCTTCGGCGTCCTGCCGCGTCAGGGCAAACGGTTTTTCGGTAAACACGTGCTTGCCGGATTTGGCGGCGGCGATGATCTGCTCGGCGTGCTGCGAGTGCGGCGTCGCCAGCACGATGGCGTTGACGCGCGGATCGGCCAGCACCTTGCCGTAATTGTCGTAGAGCGGAAAATCCTGCTGTTTCGCGTAGTCCACGGCTTTCTCGAGCGTGCGCGTGACGCCGGCGACGATGCGGATCTTGTCGCTTTTGCCCTGGATGCTGTTGACGAGGTTTTGTCCCCAGCGGCCGAGGCCGACGATGGCTGCGTTGATCACTGGCGTCCTTTCAAATGGGATTTGTCGTACTGCGAATAGAGCGTTATTCTAATCGATGCCCGCGCATAAAAACGATACAGCCGGGATGGGGGAGTTCGCTTGGGCCAGGATCGCTACCGCGAGATCTGCAACGCATTTCACTGGCAGGTGCCGCCGCGCTTCAATATCGCGTGGGAATGCTGCGGCCGCTGGGCGCACGAACGTGATCGCGTCGCCCTCTACTGCGAAGACGCCGCCGGCAACGCGGCGAGCTACACCTACCGGGATTTGCAGCAGCAGGCGAACCGGCTGTCGAACGCGCTAGTGGCGCTCGGCGTCAAACGCGGCGATCGCGTCGCCATCGTCCTGCCGCAGCGCGTCGAGACTGCAGTCGCGCACATTGCCTGCTACCAGATGGGCGCGGTGGCGATGCCGCTGTCTGTCCTGTTCGGCCCCGACGCGCTCGAATACCGTTTGCAGAACAGCGAAGCCGTGGTCGCGCTGGGCGATGCCGCATCATTGCCGAATCTCGCGCAGGTGCGCGACCAGTGCCCGTTATTGAAGCACGTGATCGGCGTTGCCGGCGCGCGCGAGAGCAACGTCCATGCGCTGGACGAGTTGCTCGCAAAGGCCGCGCCGCAGTTCGAGCGCGTCGATACCGGCGCCGAAGACCCCGCCATATTGATATATACCAGCGGCACCACGGGCCCGCCCAAGGGCGCGCTGGCGGCGCACCGTTCGATACTCGGCAATCTGCCGGGCTTCCAGCATTCGCAGGACATGTTTCCGCGCGCAGGGGACTTGTTCTGGTCGCCTGCCGACTGGGCGTGGACCGGCGGACTGATGGATGCCTTGCTGCCGACGCTGTATTTCGGCCAGCCGATACTGGGCTACCGCGGACGCTTCGATCCGGAGAAAGCGTTTTACCTGATGCAGAAATACGCGGTGACCAACACCTTCCTGTTTCCGACCGCGCTCAAGATGATGATGAAAACGGTCGCCAAACCGCGCGAGAATTACGACCTCGCTTTGCGCAGCATCATGAGCGCGGGCGAAGCGCTGGGCGAAACCGTGTTCGCGTGGTGCCGCGATTCGCTGGGCGTCACCGTCAACGAAATGTTCGGCCAGACCGAAATCAATTACATCGTCGGCAATTCGCACGAGTTGTGGCCGGCCAAGCCGGGCTCGATGGGGCGGCCGTATCCCGGGCATAGAGTCGCGGTGATCGATGACGATGGCACGGTTTTGCCGGCGGGGGAAATCGGCGACGTGGCGGTCAATCGCAACTGGCGAGAGGGCGAGCCGGATGCGGTGTTCTTTCTGGGCTACTGGAAGAACGACGCCGCGACGCAGGGCAAATACACAGGCGACTGGTGCCGCACCGGCGACCTTGCCAAAATGGACGCCGACGGCGACCTCTGGTACCAGGGGCGCGCCGACGACGTGTTCAAGAGCGCGAGCTATCGCATCGGCCCGTCCGAAATTGAAAACTGCCTGGTCAAGCATGCGGCGGTGGCGAACGCGGCCGTGGTGCCGAGCCCGGACGCCGAGCGCGGCAATATCGTAAAAGCTTTCATCGTGTTGACGGTTGGTTATACGCCGTCGAAAGACCTCGAAGTCGAAATCCAGGAGCACGTGCGCGGTAAATTGGCGCCGTACGAATATCCGAAAGAAATCGAATTCATCGAAGCGCTGCCGATGACGACGACGGGCAAGGTGCAGCGGCGGATATTGCGGTTGCGCGAAGCCGAGCGCAAGCAGGCGTTGGCGGCCAAATAACTAGAAGCTTCTTAAAAACAATTTGGAACCGCAGATGAACGCAGATGAACGCAGATGAACGCAGATTAGCTCAAGGGATTTGACCATGATTCGGGGATAGGTCTGGAATTGTATCGGCGTTAATCGGCGGTTGCTTGTCGGCGTTGTGTTTTTGAGATGGTTCAAATAACGGAGGGGGCATCATGCGGAAGATATCGTGGCATTGTTTGTGCGGTTTGCTCTGTGCGCTGTTTGCTTTGCCGGTCGCGGCGCAGAATTTCCCCGAAAAACCGATCACGCTGGTCGTCCCGTACACCGCGGGCGGTGCTACCGACGTGGCGATGCGCGCACTGGCCGACGCGATGGGCAGGCAACTCGGACAGCGCGTCATCGTCGAGAACCGCACGGGTGCTGCGGGCACTCTCGGCCCTTCGACCATGGTGAACGCCAAGGCGGATGGCTATCTGATCGGGCAGATGCCCATCACGGTGTTCCGCGTTCCCTATATGCAAAAGGGCAGCTTCGACCCGCTGAACGACTTCAGCTGGATCATCCACGTGTCGGGATATACGTTCGGCGTCGCGGTGAAAGCTGACCAGCCGTGGAAGACGTGGCAGGAATTCATCGCATACGCCAAGGCGAACCCGGGCAAGGTTTCGTATTCGACACCCGGCCACGGCACCAGCCTGCATATCACGATGGAGGAAATCGCGCGGCGTGAAGGCATACAGTGGTTGCAGGTACCGTATAAGGGTGCTGCCGATGCGCTGATTGCGCTGCGCGGCGGGCATGTCACCGCGATGGCCGATTCGACGACGTGGGGCGAGATGGTGGACGCGGGGCAATTGCGCTTGCTCTCAACGTGGGGCGAAAACCGCACGCGGCGCTGGCCCAATGTGCCGACGCTGAAGGACCTCGGCTACGGCATCGTATCCAATTCACCGTATGGCATTGCCGGCCCCAAGGGCATGGACCCGAAGATCGTGAAAATCCTGCACGACGCGATCCGTAAAGCGATGGACGACCCTGCTTATCAAAAAGTGCTCGAGCGCCTCGACCAGGACAATGTTTACAAGAGCAGTGAAGACTACGCGAAGTACGCGCGGCAGCTCAACGACGAAGAGAAAGCCGTCGTCGAGCGCATGGGCCTGAAGATGTAACGGGAGCTGCCCATGCTTACGATGGTAAATCTTCGCAGGCTCGCTGCCGCAGCATGGTGCGCAGGCATGTTGTTCGCCGGCGCACCAGGCGTCGGGGCGCAATCCGCCGACGCGTATCCCGAGCGTCCGATTACGCTGATCTGTCCGTGGACGCCGGGCGGCAATACCGACATCGCGTTGCGCGCGCTGGCTGACGTGGCTTCGAGGTATCTCGGCAAGCGGCTCATCATCGAAAACAAACCGGGCGCGGGCGGCGCGCTGGGGCCGCAAAACATGGCGGCCGGCGCCAAGCCAGACGGCTACACGCTGTCGCAAATTCCGCTGGGCGTGTTCCGGCTGCCGCACATGGTGAAGACGACTTTCGATCCGGTCAACGATCTGACGTGGATACTCAATGTCGCGGGTTATGAATTCGGCGTCAGCGTGCGCGCCGATTCACCGTGGAAGACGTGGGACGAATTCATCAATTATGCGAAAGCCAATCCGGGTAAAGTGAGTTTTGCCAGCCCGGGCATAGGCACCAGCCTGCACCTGACGATGGAGGATTTGTCCGGCCGTCTCGGTATCCAGTGGCTGCACGTGCCGTACAAAGGCAGCGCCGATGCGGTCACCGCGCTGCGCGGTGGGCAGGTGATGGCGCAGGCCGGTTCGCCGCCGTGGGAGCTGGTCGAAGCAGGGCAGGCGCGGCCGCTGGTGATGTGGGGCGACAATCGCACGGCGCGCGCGCCTAATGTGCCGACGCTGAAAGAACTCTACGGCATCGTCGCCAATTCACCGTGGGGCATTGCCGGGCCGAAAGGCATGGACCCGAAAGTCGTCAAAGTCCTGCATGACGCGTTCCGGCGCGCGATCGACGATCCCGTGTTCGTCAAAGCGCTCGACCGGGTAGGCATGTCGCCGTATTACATGGCCGGCGACGATTACCTGCAGTGGGCGCGCCGCGCCGCCGATGAAGAGCGGCGGGCGGTCGAACGCCTCGGGCTCAAGATGTAGGCGAATTGGCCGGCAGCGCGGAGAGAAAGCCGCGCTGGATTGGCAGGAGTTTTTTTGGTCTTAGCCCTAACGCTTGCCCTTGCGCCGCTCCTGCCGGCAATCCCTTTTGCGGCGCCTTGCGAAAGCCGACCTGGGACGCGCGCTTCCATGCTGACCCGATGTCTTTGGGAATCAGGCCTTGTCCTGGTCTGCTGGGCATCGCTTTGGCCAGTTGTGTTTTCTGTGCGTTGTCGTTTGCCGGTTGGGCAGGGAAACATATATGGGTTCAAAAAGCGGGAATGCCGTGCGTCGCGTACAATACATAAATGAGTATGCCCCCGATCAGAACCCGTTTTGCTCCAAGTCCCACCGGCTACCTCCATATCGGCGGCGCGCGCACGGCGCTTTTTTGCTGGGCGTACGCCAAAAGACACGGCGGCATTTTCATCCTGCGCGTCGAAGATACCGACTTGGAGCGCTCCACCCAACAGTCGGTGCAGGCGATACTGGACGGCATGCAGTGGCTGGGGATGGACTGCGACGAGGGGCCGTTCTACCAGATGAAGCGGTTGCACCGCTACCAGGAAGTCGCCAGGCAGTTGCTCGACGCCGGCCACGCGTACCATTGCTATTGCTCGAAGGAAGAACTCGATGCGATGCGCGCGGCGCAGCGCGCGCGCGGCGAGAAGCCGCGTTACGACGGGCGCTGGCGCGATTCGAAAGAAAAGCCGCCCGCCGGCGTGACGCCGGTGCTGCGCTTCAAGACGCCGCTCACCGGTGACGTGACGTGGAACGATGAAGTCAAAGGCCCCATCACGGTCAGCAACGATGAGCTCGACGATCTCGTCATCCTGCGCGGCGACGGCGTGCCGACCTATAACTTCGGCGTCGTCGTTGACGACATCGACATGGGCATCACGCACGTGATCCGCGGCGACGACCACGTCAACAACACGCCGCGCCAGATCAATATCTACAAGGCACTCGGCGTTGTATTGCCGAAGTTCGCGCATTTGCCAATGATATTGGGCAGCGACGGCGAGCGGCTCTCAAAACGCCACGGCGCGGTGGGCGTCATGCAATACCGCGACGACGGGTTCCTGCCCGAAGCGCTCGTCAACTACCTGGCCCGGCTCGGCTGGTCGCACGGTGATGAAGAAAAATTTACGCGCGAACAGTTGGTCGAGTGGTTCGATCTGGGGCACATCAGCAAATCGCCGGCGCGTTTTGACCCGGACAAGCTGCGGTGGCTCAACCAGCAGTACATCAAAGAGGCCGAAGTTCACCGGCTTGCCGCGTTGACCGAGCCCTTCCTGATTGCGGATGGCTGCAAGATCGCCGGCGGCCCGCCTTTGCTGGGCGTGGTCGCTTTGCTCAGGGACCGCGCCAACACTTTGCGCGAGCTCGCCGATGCCGCGGTGTTTTTTTACCGGCCGCTGGAGTCGTCGGGCGCGTTGCGCGCGCAGCACTACACCGCCGAAATCCGGCCTGCACTTGCCGATTTGCACGAGCGCCTGAAGGCCGTGGTCTGGAACCGTGCCGCGATCAACGATGCCATCAAGGGCGTGGTGGCGGCGCACGGTCTCAAGATGCCGAAGCTGGCAATGCCGCTGCGCGTGATGGTCACCGGCGAGACGCATACGCCGTCAATCGACGCCACGCTGGAACTCATAGGCCACGAGCAGGTGCTGGCGCGCATGGCGGCGCAGCTTGCGCATTTTCCGGCCTGAGCCTTTCTTTACAGCCCATGCCCTCATCGGTATAATCCGCGGTCTTTCGTGGGGGTATAGCTCAGCTGGGAGAGCGCTTGCATGGCATGCAAGAGGTCAGCGGTTCGATCCCGCTTACCTCCACCAGCATCACAGTTGTACCTGCAGTCGTCCTAACAGTCCCCATCGTCTAGAGGCCTAGGACATCGCCCTTTCACGGCGGTAACCGGGGTTCGAATCCCCGTGGGGACGCCAAAACAAAAAAAGCCACCCTAGCGGTGGCTTTTTTTGTTTTGATGTTCTTAC
>CAMBSS010000191.1 GCA_945870465.1 Bordetella parapertussis
CTTTGTGCGCTGCTTCAAGAGCGTGCGTGAAGTCGGCGAACAGCACGAGGGCGGCGAGGCCCGCCGAACCGATGGCATAACCTTTGGTCACGGCCTTGGTGGTGTTGCCCACGGCGTCGAGCGGATCGGTAATGGCGCGCACCGATTCCGGCATCTTGGCCATTTCCGCAATGCCGCCGGCGTTGTCGGTGATCGGGCCGTAAGCGTCGAGCGCGACGATGATGCCGGCCATCGACAACATCGAAGTCGCGGCGATGGCGATGCCATACAGGCCGGCCAGGGTGAACGAGGCCCAGATTGCGGTGCACACGAACAGCACCGGGTAAGCAGTGGATTTCATCGACACTGCAATGCCGGCGATGATGTTGGTGGCGTGGCCGGTGGTCGAGGCTTGCGCGACGTAGCGCACGGGCGCGTATTCGGTGCCCGTATAGTATTCGGTAATCCACACCAGCGCTCCGGTCAGCACGAGGCCGACGACGGCGGCGCCGTACAACTTCATGACCGACAGTTCGGGATATTTCGTGCCGATATCGCCCATCATGTAAGAGGTGATCGGATAAAACGCGATGAGGGCGAGCACGCCGGCGACAATCAGGCCTTTGTACAGCGCGTTCATGATTTTCGCGCCGGGGGTGGCTTTGACGAACATGCAGCCGATGATGGAGGCGATGATCGAGAAGCCGCCCAGCACCAACGGGTAAACAACCGCGTTGGCGGCGTAGTTCTTCAGGATCAGCGAGCCCAGCAACATGGTGGCGATGATGGTGACCGCATAGGTTTCGAACAGGTCGGCCGCCATGCCGGCGCAATCGCCGACGTTGTCGCCGACGTTGTCGGCGATCACCGCGGGGTTGCGCGGATCGTCTTCGGGAATGCCGGCTTCGACTTTACCGACGAGGTCGGCGCCGACGTCAGCACCCTTGGTAAATATGCCGCCGCCCAGACGCGCGAAAATCGAGATCAGCGAACCGCCGAAACCAAAGCCGATCAGCGGTTTTATAACGTCGCTCAGGGGTACTTCTCCGTCAAACCGGTTGCCGATGAGATACCAGAAGAAGCCGGCAACGCCCAGCAGCCCGAGTCCGACCACCAGCATGCCGGTGATGGCGCCGCCGCGAAACGCGACTTGCAGCGCGTCGTTCAGTCCGATGGTGGCCGCCTGGGCAGTGCGCACATTGGCGCGCACCGACACGTTCATGCCGATGAACCCGGACAGGCCCGACAGTAGCGCGCCGATCAGGAACGCGATCGCGGTAGTCCAGCCCAGCGCGGGCGTGAAGCCGACGACCAGGAACAGTACCGCGCCGACGATGGAAATCGCCGTGTATTGGCGTTTGAGATAGGCCTGCGCGCCTTCCTGGATCGCCGCCGCGATTTCGCGCATGCGGTCGTTGCCGCTGGGCAGCGACAATATCCAGTTGCGCGAAACGATGCCGTATAGCACCGCGCCGACCGCGCACACCAGTGAGAAAATCAACCCTGATTGAACAACTTGCATGAATGCCTCCCTAAAGCGATTTCGATCATTTGCAATCCGACCGAGAGCGGAAAAGCCGCGATTCTACCTGATTCGGCGCCGGGCATCGAGAGCCCATCCGCCCCGGAATACGGCGCCGGGCCAGCCACCGGGCCGCCGTGCGCTCAGACCTTGAATCCGGTCTTGAGCTTCTTGGCTACCGCTGTGTTTTTGAGTTTGACGTAGTCCGGCAGGCCGTTTTTGAACGGCGGATAGTCTTCACCCGCGATAAGGGGCGACAGGTACTGGCGGCATTTTTCGGTAATGTGAAAGCCGTCGGCGGTGATGAAATCGCGCGGCATCATTTTTTCCTTGTTCGCGATGTCTTTCAGGTCGGCGGCTTCGATTGCCCATTTGTAGGGTTTGTTCGATTTGCGCACGATCACCGGCATCACGGCATTGCGCCCCTGCAGGGCGAGTTCGACTGCGGCCTTGCCCACAGCGTAGGCTTGCTGCGCGTCGGTTTTAGATGCGATGTGGCGCGCGGCGCGCTGCAGGTAATCGGCCACCGCCCAGTGGTACTTGTAGCCGAGCTTGTCTTTGACGAGGTTGGCGATCTGCGGGGCAACACCGCCCAGCTGCGCGTGGCCGAAGGCGTCTTTCAGGCCGGATTCGGACAGGAACTTGCCGTCCGCATTGCGTATGCCTTCCGAGACTCCAATCGCGCAATAGCCGTATTGTTTTACGGTGGCGTCTACGCGCGCGAGAAACTTGTCGGCGTCGAAAGTGAGTTCCGGGAACAGCAGGATCTGCGGCGCGTCGCCGGCTTTTTCGGCGGCCAGCCCGCAGGCGGCGGTAATCCAGCCGGCATGGCGGCCCATCACCTCGAGCACGAACACCTTGGTCGAGGTGCGCGCCATCGAGGCGACGTCGAAACCCGCTTCGCGGATGCTGGTGGCGACGTACTTGGCCACCGAGCCGAAGCCCGGGCAGCAATCGGTGACGACGAGATCGTTGTCTACCGTCTTCGGTATGCCTACGCAAATCACCGGGTAGCCGAGCGCGCCCGAAATCTGCGAAACCTTGTAGGCGGTATCTGCCGAATCGTTGCCGCCGTTGTAAAAGAAATAGCCGATGTTGTGCGCCTTGAAGACTTCGAGCAGGCGCTCGTACTGCGCGCGGTTCTCGTCGAGGCCCTTCAGCTTGTAGCGGCACGAGCCGAACGCGCCGGAGGGCGTGTGACGCAGCGCGCGGATGGCGGCCGGTGATTCCTTGGAGGTGTCGATGAGGTCTTCGGTCAGCGCGCCGATGATGCCGTCGCGGCCGGCGTAGACTTTGCCGATTTTGCCTTTGTGCTTGCGTGCGGTCTCGATCACACCGCATGCCGTGGCGTTGATTACCGCCGTCACGCCGCCCGACTGGGCGTAAAAAACGTTCATTTTTTTCATGGCTGAAATGATAACCGGGTCACGGAAAACGCATGGAGAATCACCTGATATTGCGCTGCGAGATTGCAGCCAGCATTTTGTCGCGGATGTGCTCGATCGTGCCGCGGCCGTACAGGTTGACGTAGGTCGGCGCGTGCTGGTCGCCGCTTTCGGCCCACTTGAGGTAATAGTTGATGAGCGGCTTGGTGATCTCGTGATAGCCCGCGATGCGGCGCTTGACCGTTTCTTCGTTGTCATCGGGGCGCTGCACCAGCGGTTCGCCGGTCAGGTCGTCCTTGCCCGCCACGCGCGGCGGATTGAATTCGATGTGATAAGTGCGTCCCGAAGCCGGATGGACGCGGCGGCCGCTCATGCGGCGCAGGATTTCGACGTCGCCGACTTCGATTTCGATCACGAAATCGACATCAATGCCGGATTCGCGCAAGACCTCGGCCTGCGTGACCGTGCGCGGAAAGCCGTCGATGATGAACCCGGATTTGCAGTCCGGTTGCGCGATACGGCCTTTCACCATGTCGATGACCAGTTGGTCGGGTACCAGGTTGCCTTCGTCCATGTACTTCTGCGCTTCCTTGCCGAGGGCGCTGCTGGCGGCGATTTCGGCGCGCAGCATGGCGCCGGTCGAAATCTGCGGGATGCCGTAGCGCGCGATCAGGAACTGCGCCTGCGTACCTTTGCCGGCGCCGGGCAGTCCCAGCAGGATTATGCGCATCATGATGGTTTCTTTGGTGTGCCTATGGCGCGCGCTCTGCGGCCGACTGCCGGAATTGCGCAAGATATCGGGACCGGTTGACGGTGCGGAAGATTATACCGGTACTCGCGCCGCGGCGAAATGCTGTCGCCGCCTGCGCTAGCGCTGGTTGCGCACTAGCGTTTGCACGCGCGCGAGGTCTGCCGCGGTGTCTACCCCGGCATGCGGCGCGGCTGGCGCGATGGCGACGCTGATGCGGTGGCCGTGCCACAGCACGCGCAACTGCTCGAGCGCTTCGAATTGCTCGAGCGGCGCGGGTGCCAGCTGCGCGTAGCTGGCCAGAAATGCCGCGCGATAGGCGTAAATGCCGAGATGGCGGTAAACCGGCAGGCCGGCCGGAATTTTCTTGATGCCCTGCGCGAATGCGTCGCGCGCATAGGGGATGGGGGCGCGGCTGAAATAGAGTGCATAGCCCATTTTATCCAGCACGACTTTGACGATATTGGGATTGGCGAACTGGTCGGCCGCGTCAATCGGGCAGCACAGGGTCGCGATGGCGGCGTCCGCGTGGTCCGCCAGCTGCTGCGCGGCGGCGCGTATGAGTGCGGGTTCGATCAGCGGTTCGTCGCCTTGCACGTTGACGACGATATCGCGCGGCGCGTAGCCGCGTTGTGCCGCGACTTCGGCGATGCGGTCGGTGCCGGACGCATGGTCCACGCGCGTCATCACCGCAGTGAATCCGTGGCGCGTGACGGCATCCGCAATGTCGGCGTGATCGGTGGCGACGATGACTTCCGCGGCGGCGCTGGCGCGCGCTCTTTCCGCCACGTGCACCACCATCGGTTTGCCGCCGATGTCGGCCAGCATCTTGCCCGGCAGCCGCGTCGAGGCATGGCGCGCGGGGATGACGACGATGAAGTTCATGGAGAGAGACGCCAGGCGAGAGGCGAGAGGCGGGAGGGTAGAGCAAACTGCGCGGCGCGCGCGTTACGCCTCTCGTCTCTCGCCTCTCGCTTCTCGGAATTCAAACTTCCTCCTCTGGAGGAAGTTTCCGCGCATCGTCTTCCAGCATGACCGGGATGCCGTCCTTGATCGGGTAGGCGAGGCGGTCGGCCTTGCAGATCAACTCCTGCCGCGACTTGCGGTAGAGCAGGGGCCCTTTGCAGAGCGGGCACACCAGGATGTCGAGCAGCTTGGAATCCATCTATTTTTGTCCGATCTTGTGCAGTATCAGGTCGCCCAGCGCGGGGTCGATGGCGGCGTCTACCCGCAATACCCACCAGTTTTCACCGTTCAGGCGTTCGCATTTTACCGCATCCTTCTCGGTCATTATGAGCGCTGCGTGCGTGCCGGTAGCGCAATCGTCGGCGGTGTACGCATGATGGTCGGGGAAGGCGCGGGCGGTGAACGAGATGCCGAGTTCATGCAGGGTGTTGAAAAAACGCTGCGGATTGCCGATCGCCGCCACAGCGCACACGCTCAGCTTGGCGAAGTGGTCGGCGCCGACCACGCGGCGCGCATCGCGCAAATCGTGGAACGCGCTGCCCTCCAGGCGCATGTCGAACGCCGGCACGCCGGACGGCAGGGTCTCGAGCGCAAACGCCGCGCCGCCGTTAATCACCAGCGCGTTGACGTTCTCCAGTCGCCGCAACGGCTCGCGCAGCGGGCCCGCCGGCAGCAGCATGCCGTTGCCGCAGCCGCGCTCGCCGTCGAGCACGACGAGTTCGATATCGCGTTTCAACGCGTAGTGCTGCAGGCCGTCGTCGCTGATGATGACATTGCACTCCGGATGTGAAGTGCGCAGGGCCTGCGCCGCGGCGACGCGCGAGCGGCCGACCCACACCGGGCACGCGCAACGGCGCGCGAGCAAAACTGCTTCGTCGCCCAGCACCGCGGCGTCGCCATCGGGTGCCGCGTGCAGAGGACCTTGCGCGCTGCCGCCGTAACCGCGGGTGACGACGCCCGGTTTGAAGCCGTGATCGAGCAGCCATTGCACCAGCCAGATGACGCACGGCGTTTTGCCGGTGCCGCCAGCGTTGATGTTGCCGACCACGATGACCGGTACGCCGATGCGCGTGCTGGCGAACCAGCCGGTGCGATAGAAGAAGCGGCGCGCGGCGGCAAGCGCGGCGAACAGCATGCTGAGCGGCCACAGCAGGAGATGCAGCGCCGAGAGGCGGTACCAGTATTGTTCCAGCCAGTGCATTTAGCGAGAGGCGAGAGGCGAGAGGCGAGAGGCGAGAGGCGAGAGGCGAAAGACCGAAACGTGCTTAGCGCTGGGCCTCGCAACACCCCTCTCGCATCACGCCTCTCACCTCACTTCTTATTTGCCTGGGTGGTGAAGGTGATGCGGCTGAAGCCCGCGATGCGCGCCGCTTCCATGATATTGATGACCGACTGGTGGGTGGCGGCCGCGTCGGCGTTGATGATGATGACCGGGTCGGGCGTGCCGCCGGCGGCGCGTTTCAGTTCGTCGGCGAAGTTGTCGGGGCTGCGGAAAGGCACCGTGGATTTGTTGACGACGTACTTGCCCTGGCCGTCGACCGCGACGTTGATCTGGTTCGGGCGCTCTTCAGGTTTGTTGGCATCGGCGGTCGGCAGGTTGATCTGCAGCTCGGCATAACGCGAGTAAGTCGTGGTGACCATCAGGAAGATCAGGATGACGAGCAGCACGTCGATCAACGGGATCAGGTTGATCTCGGGTTCTTCCCTTTGTGTGCCGACGCGGAAATTCACGGTGGGCTGTCGCCTAGCCCTGGCGCTCGCCGTGCAGAATCTCTACCAGCTTGACCGCCTGGCTTTCCATTTCGACGATCAGCGAATCGACCTTGCTGCGGAAGTAGCGGTAGAAAATCATGCTCGGTATCGCCACGATCAGGCCCATGGCCGTGTTGTACAGCGCAATCGAGATGCCGTGCGCGAGCACCACGGGATTGCTGCCGCCGGTCGGCGCCTGCGAGCCGAAGATTTCTATCATGCCGATGACCGTGCCCAGGAGGCCGAGCAGCGGGCTGATGGAAGCGATGGTGCCCAGCGTGCTCAGAAAACGTTCGAGATCGTGCGCCACGGCGCGGCCGGCGTCGTCGATCGCTTCTTTCATGACTTGCGGCGCGGCCTTGACGTTTTTCAGGCCGGCAGCGAACACCTGCGCGAGTGGCGCGCCGGTGGCAAGGCGGGCGAGCAACATGGGATTGACGCCGTTCTGGCGGAATTCCGTGATGACTTGACCCAGGAGTTCAGGCGGGGTGACGACGCTGCTGCGCAACGACCACGCGCGCTCGCCGATGATGGCCAGCGAAATGACCGACGCCAGCACCAATGGCCAGACCGGCCATCCCGCAGCTTCAATTAATGCAAACATGTTTCTCCGGAGTCGCCGAATTAATGCGCGCAACTGTATATGGGCAATGACATTTCGGCAAGTGCAATCGCTGCCATGTGCAATCGCTGCCATGTTGAAGCGGCGAACGACTGCGAACCGGTAGTTGCAGGCGTTTGATGCGGCGCGACCGCGCTGAGTCTGCGCCAACGCTGCTGATGCGCGCAAGAGTTTTCTGCGCTGCCTTGGCGGCGTGCAGTTTTGGCAGTCGGATGCGGAATAATCGCCCGAATACTTGTCCACAATTACTGTGGATAACTATGTGTAAAGTTTGTACACAGTTCGCGTAAGTGACTTGCCTGTAACGAGTTTTGCTAGATTGCTCATTTTTTAAACTTATTAAT
>CAMBSS010000192.1 GCA_945870465.1 Bordetella parapertussis
ACGGCCCTGGGTCCGGCGACGGCCGCTACCACGCTGCCCGAGCCGGAGCCGCGCGGCTATCCCGGCAACCTCGGATTGCTGTTCGCTGCGCACGCGCATTCCGAGCGCACCGCCATCTTCGATCTGTACGTCCCGGCGCAGCCGCGCGCAATCAGTTATCACACGCTCGACGCAATGTGCAATGCGGTTGCACGCGGCTTCGCGCGCGCCGGTATCAAGACCGGCGATCGAATCGGGATCCTGTCACTCAACCGCGTCGAATTCGTCGCTACATTGCTGGGCGCCATGCGTGCTGGCGTAGTCCCGGTGCCCGTCAACATCAAACTCACCGCCGATGCCATCGCTTTCATATTGAAAGACGCCGGCGCGCAGCTCGTATTCACCGAACCGGCGCTGCGCCCGCTATGCCCCGCCGGTTTGCGCGCGGTTGAATTCGGCGGCACCGGCGATGACGCTTACGAGCGCTTTGCCGATCCCGGCACCTTCACGGCAATCGAACCCGCGCCAGACGCGGTCGCTGTGCAGCCTTATACGTCAGGCTCGACGGGCCGGCCCAAAGGCGTGCTGCTCACGCATTACAGTCAGAACTGGAGCCGCCGCATCCTCGCCTGGTCGCGCCGCACCACGCCGCGCGACGTCATACTGGTGGCCGCTCCGCTGTATCACAAGAATGCCCTCAACGCGATCAAGCAAGGTCTGACCGCCGGCGCAACCCTGGCCTTGCTGCCGCAGTTCAACGCGGAGCGCTATATCGACGCGATCGGCGCTTATCGTTGCACCGTGATATCCGGCGTGCCGACCATGACCTCCATGGTGCTGGCAAAAAAAGAACGCCTTGCCGCGACCGACGTTACTTCCGTGCGCACCGTCATGATGGGCAGCGCGCCGGCCTCGCGCCAGATACTCGATGAACTCAACCAGTATTTTCCGAATGCCGAAGCGCTGGTCGTCTACGGCGTCACCGAAGGCGGCCCCGTTCCTCTCGGCCCGCATCCGCAAGGCAAACCGCGGCCGCGCGGCGCGATCGGCGTGCCGTATAAAGGCACTGAAGCGAAACTTATCGGCGGCGCCACCGATACCGAAGGCGAGCTCATCCTGAAAAACCCCGGCATCCTGCTCGCGTACCACAATCTGCCGGCAGAAACCGCCAAGCGCATCCAGAACGGCTGGTATCACACCGGCGACATCTGCCGGCGCGACGGTGACGGGTTCTATTACTTTGTCGGCCGCAACGACGACATGTTCGTGTGCGGCGGCGAAAATATTTTTCCAATTGAGGTTGAATCATTGCTGGAACGACATCAGGCCGTGCAACAGGCCGTGGTCCTGCCTTTCGAGCACGAAATGAAAGGCCAGGTGCCGTACGCGTTCGTTGTGCTGCGCGCCGGGCAACCCGCCAGCGAGCAAGATCTGAAAGATTACGCGCTGGCCAATGGCCCTGCTTTCCGCCATCCGCGCCGCGTCTTTTTTCTCGAACGCATGCCGCTAGCCGGCACCAACAAAATCGACCAGCCTTTTCTGCGCCGGCTGGTTGCCGAACAAGTATCTGAAAAGCCGACCACCGGAGCACATCATGGCTGAAGCAATGACCATCGAGAAACTGCAGCAAATTATTTCGCGCGGACCGTTCAATCAATGGCTGAATTTCACGATCCTGAAAATCGACGCCGACGGCATCGAAATCAAGGCCACATGGCGCGAGGAATGGGTGGTGAATCCGGAACGCCGCTACACGCACGGCGGCATCCTCGCCGCCATCGTCGACGTGGCCGCCGATTACGCGATCGCCGCCCAGCTAGGACGCCCGGTGCCGACCATAGATATCCGCGTCGACTATCACAAGGCCGCGATGCCCGGCGACCTCATCGCCAAAGCCAAAGTCGTGCGCAGCGGCAGCCAGTATTCGACCGCCGAAGCCTACGTTTACGACAAGGAAGGCGCACTGGTCGCCAGCGGACGCGGCACTTATTTCACTGCACCACCCAAATAAATTCTTGAACCGCGAAGGACGCAAAGGACGCGAAGGAAAGGCAAAAAGCGAAGGCATTTCGTAGTAAAAGCATCTGACATGAATATTTATTTTGATTTACCGCTTTTCCTTTGCGTCCTTCGCGTCCTTAGCGGTGAAAGATTTTTTTCTAAAGCTGAAAATAAATGGCTGAATTAACTGACCCGACAGCACCGCCGCGCGCAACGCCGCGCCGCATCCGCTACGACCTGCTCGGTCAGCGGCTGGCGCTCCTCGGCCTGGTGATCGGCGCCTGGTGGCTTTATTCGCTGGGCGAACCCCATTTCAAGTTCCCGGGACCGCCGCGCGTATACGAAGCGTTCAAGGTGATACTCGGCAATGGCGACTTGTGGCGCAATCTCAGCATTACGCTTGAACGCGTGTGCATCGGCTTCGTGCTGGCCACCATCGTTAGCGTGCCTTTCGGCATCATGCTCGGCGCCATCCGCCGGCTCGGCGAGTTCTTCGAGCCGGTGCTGCCGGTGCTGAACACCGTGTCGTCGGCGATCTGGGCGATCTTTGCCATTATCTGGTTCGGCATCTCCGAAAGCACCATCATCTTCGTCGTCTTCATGACCGCGATGCCGCTCATCATTACCAACGTGTGGCAGGGCACGCGCAGCGTCAATGCAGATTTTATTGAGCTGGCGCATACGCTGCGCATGCCGAGCTGGAAAGTAATG
Organism: Bordetella parapertussis; assembly: GCA_945870465.1. The sequence goes on from CAMBSS010000192.1 coordinate 2,692, forward strand.
ACCAAGATTTACCTGCCGACCATCCTGCCCTACTTTTTTTCCGGCGCGCGGCTGGCGTTCGGCTTCGGCTGGCGCGTGAGCCTGGTCGCCGAAACGCTGGGCGCTTCGAGCGGCATCGGCTACCGCCTGCGCCAGGCCGCCGACCTGATCCAGACCGACCAGGTGTTCGCGTGGACCATCACCATGATCGCCATGATGGCCACGCTGGAAATGGGCATACTGAAACCGCTCGAGAACCATTTGTTCCGCTGGCGCAAGGAAGCGGAGCAGCAATGACCATCAAACTCTTCACGGATCGAACATGAAAGACGAAAAATTCCGCCCGTTTCTGGACCGTCTGCGCCAGGAGCGCGAGCTGACCGACATCAGGCAGCCAGTAGACATCCGGCATATTGCGACCCTCGTCGATCAATCCGACCAGGCGCTCTTTTTCCACAACGTAATCGGCTACGACATGCCGGTGGTGTCCGGCATCATACGCACGCAAAAACGCGCGGCTCTCGGCATGGGTGTCGCGAATTACAATGAAATCGAAGCGAAGCTCGAACAAGGCATCACCAAACCGATCGCACCCCGCTACGTCGAATCCGCACCGCACAAGCAGGTGATACAGCTGGGCGACGACGTCGATCTCTTCAAGCTGCCGGTGCCGATGTCGTCGATCTACGACGGCGGCCCCATGATCACTGCCGGCGTCGTCATCGCCAAAGATCCGGAATTCGGCATCAACTCCGGCATGTACCGCTTCATGGTGCAGGAAAAAAACCTCACCGGCATCGACATCGTCACGCCGAACAATATGCGACTGTTCGCGCAGCGCGCGTTTGAAGCAGGCAAACCATGCCCGATTTCAATCTCAATCGGCACCCATCCTTACGAGATCATGGGTTCGGGCTTTCGCGCGCCGCTCGGCGTGGACGAGATGGGCATCGCGGGCGGATTGCGCGGCGCACCGGTCGAACTCTCGACCTGCGAAACCATCGACATGCCGTGCATCGCCGACGCCGAAATCGTGCTCGAAGCAGAGATACTGCCGACCGGATGGGTCTATCCCGAAGGACGTTTCGGCGAATTCACGCGCCTGATGGGCGGCCTGCACTGGAACCCGCTGGTGCGCGTCAAAGCCATCACCATGCGGCGCGACGCCATTTACTACGCCCTGCATATGCCGTGGGAAAACACCTGGCTCGCCGCCCCTACCCGCTACACCGCGATCCGCCGCGCGCTCAAGACGGCCGGCGTGCAATGCAAGGACATCAATGTCACGCTCGGCGGCTGCGCGTTCTGGCACGCGGTGATTTCGATCAAGAAGCAGTCCGGCGAAGGCAAAAACGCTTTGCTCGCAGCACTTTCGGTGATGGATTTGAAACATGTCGTCGTCGTCGATGACGACATCGATGTCTGGAACGCGATGGATGTCGAGTGGGCGATTGCCACCCGCGTGCAGGGCGACCGCGACGTATTCATCATTCCGGGCGCGCGCGCCAAACCGCTCGACCCCAGTCTTGCTGTCATGCCGCCCGGCGTGGTGCCGACCGGCGCCAAGGTCGGCATCGACGCCACCATCGGCGAAGGCATCCCGAAGGAACGCTTTGAGCGCATCGCCTACGCATACGCAGACCGCGCAAAGATTGCCGATTACATGGGAGGCAAAGCCGATGCGGTGCCTTCCACAGTAAATGCCGGCCCCAGGCATATCGACGCCGCAGCCGCCAAAATTCTGACCTTGATCGACAAAACACCGCTCTACTACCAGGATGTCGCGGCGCAGCTTGCTGAATACGACTTCCAGACCGTGGCGCGCGCGCTCGGCAAACTGCACGCCGAAGAAAAACTATGGCAGGATCCGCGCGGCCGCCTGTGCTTGCGCGGATCCGCTTTCGCAGCGCAGGCGCCCGTCAAGCGCACATGATGAACGAAACCGCGACCGTTGCACCGGCATCCGCCGACGATTGCAATGATGCCGGCGCGATTACGCTTACTGCGATCAGCAAATGGTTTGATACTGCCGATGGTGGGCCGCTCACGGTATTGCAGGACATCAATCTCGCGGTGCCCGCGCATTCCATATTTGCCATCCTTGGCGCTTCAGGCTGCGGCAAGAGCACTCTGCTCAACATCATTTCCGGAATATTGACGCCGGACCGCGGCAATGTCTGTTTCGGCGGCGTGCGCGCGCGCGATTTCGCCAACTGGCGCAGCATCAGTTACATGTTCCAGGAAGACCGCCTGCTGCCGTGGCGCACCGCGCGCGCCAACATCGAATTCGGCCTCGAAGCGGGCGACATGCCGCGCGCGGAACGGCGTGAGCGTGCGGTCGAAGCGCTGCGTCTGGTCAAACTGACTGGTTTCGAGGAAGCGTTTCCGCATCAACTGTCGGGCGGCATGCGCTCGCGCGTCGCCCTCGCGCGCAGCCTGGTCACCGACCCCGCCATCCTGCTGATGGACGAGCCATTCTCGCGGCTCGATGCGCAGACCCGCGCACAAATGCACGACGAGCTGCTGCATATCCAGTCCATCAAGCAAATGACCATAGTATTCGTCACCCACGACGTCGAAGAAGCCGTGGTGCTCGCCGACGAGGTCGTCGTACTTGCTCCCCGACCCGGCCGCGTGCGCGAAATCGTGTCGATTGCCTGCGCCCGGCCGCGCGACCCGACAGACCCGCAGGCGATACAGTACATCCAGCGCCTGCGCGCGCTCATTTGATCTGCGGGCTGTCCGTGTTTATGGTAATTTCAAAGCATCTGCCCGCCTGCCCAAACGCCCCTTTAACCTCCTCAAGGAGCTCAACTTGAAATCGCTGCCCCTATTGCGCTTCTCGCTCGCCCTCGTTTGCGTGGTCTGCCTCGCGGCTTCCAACACCGCCCTGGCGCAAAAAATCAGGGTCGGTTACTGGTCGAGCGGCCTGAGCCTCGGCCAGGGCGCAGTCATGGAATCGCAGAAATTCCTTGAGAAAGAAGGCCTGGAGGTCGAATGGGTCAAATTCTCAGACGTCAATCAACCGTTGCGTGCGGTCGCCCTCAACACCATCGACCTCGCGTTCGCCGCGCCTTCAGCAGGCGCCATGGCGATCATTGCGGAAGGCGCGCCCGTCAAAATTGTGCTCAACACGCACATCGCCGAAGTGCAGTTCGTCGTGCTCGACGAGTCGCCCATCAAATCGCTGGCCGACATCAAAGGCAAAAAGATCGGCATGTCGCCGCCCGGCAGCGCGACCCATTCGCTCGGCACCGCGCTGCTGGAATTCAACCACGGACTGAAGCTCAGTGACTATACGGCAGTGCCCGGCACCGAAGGCGTGCTGGCGCAGTTCCTCGCGCAAAAGCAGATCGACGTTGCCGCGGTGCGCTCGACGACCGTCGCGCAAATGAACGAGCTCAAGCTGCGCCGGCTCGGCAATTACACCGATGAATGGAAAAAACTCACCAAAACCAACTCGCCGCCCATCCTCGCCGTGACCATCGTGCACAGTGACTACCTCGCGAAAAATCCGGACGCCGTCGCGAAATTCATCGCGGCGCTGCGCAAGGTCAACGAGTTCGGCTCGAAGAACAAAGCTGCGGTGGCCGAAGTCCTGCAGAAAGCCGCCAACATGCCGGCTGACGACTCGCGCGCGTATGCCGCGGAATGGGACAAGATATACATGGCCGCGTTCGAACCATCAGACATCGCGACGCTCAAGCGCCAGGCCGGTATTTTCAAGGCCGCCGGCTCGCTCAAGCAGGACCCGGTCGAGGCCGGGTTCGCGACCGATGCTTATGAGCGGTCCAAGAAAATAAAGTAGTCAGCACGGCCAAACCGCAGCCATAAAGGGCGGCCGCGAATTTGAACCTGAGCGAGGGTTCACCAGGAAACCAGTGAAATGGAAATTCCCCGCAAACAGCTTCACCGCATACTCCGCGCACGCCTGGGTGCCGCGCTGACCGTCATCGCCGCCACCGCCGTTATCACTGCTGCAGCGGCGGCCGACTTTCCGCAACGGCCGATCCGCTTCGTGGTGCCGTTCGCCGCCGGCGGCACTTCCGACATCATCGGCCGCATCCTGTCCGCGCGCATGCAGGAAGGACTCGGACAGTCGCTGGTCGTCGACAACCGCGGCGGCGCCGGCGGCTCCATCGGCACCGATATCGTCGCCAAGGCCAATGCCGACGGTTATACGCTGGTGCTAGGCAGCAACGGCACGCATGCGATCGTGCCCTATCTCTACAAAAGCCTGCCGTACGACCCGATCAAGGATTTCACGCCGGTCAGCATGGTCGTGATCACGCCCACGGTGCTCGCCGCCACCCCCGACCTGCCGGTCAAGTCGGTGAAGGACCTGATCACTCTCGCTAAAAACAAACCAGGCGCGATTGCATACGGCTCATCCGGTGTCGGTAGTACGACGCATATTGCCGGCGAGATGATGGCCAGCATGGCCGGTATTCAATTGAATCACGTGCCGTACAAAAGCGCGTCGGCCGCATATCCTGACGTGTTCTCCGGTCGCGTCGCGCTGATTTTCGATACGGCGCTGTCGATGCTCCAGCACATCAAGGCTGAGCGCGTGCGGCCGCTTGCGGTAAC
>CAMBSS010000193.1 GCA_945870465.1 Bordetella parapertussis
GTTGTCACTGGCAACCCTTACGGTATCGGACGTGTAAGTGCTGAACTGCTTTCGCGCGAAGGGGCGCGCGTGGTTTGCATCGATGACAGCAAAACCGGCTAGCCATCTGATAAGGATTCACCTGGAGATCGTCCCCATTTCCTGGCTGACGTCTCCGACACAAAGGCAGTATCTGAGGTCGTAGCCGAATGCGAGAAAACGCTTGAGCGAATAGACATTCTGGTTAACCTCGCCGGCCCGCCACGCGCACGGCGCGCCGGCGAGTTGAAGATCATCGCCACCATCGAAGAGCCTGCGGTGATAGTCAAGATCCTCACGCATCTGGTCTTGTCTGCGCGCGTGCCGCCGCGCTCACCGGCGCGGCCCTCGCTCGCGTGATGCAGTCACGCTGCGTCGAATTCAGCCCTCTCGGGTCGATGCAGAGCCCGAAGAATCACGCGAGTGGAGAATTTGCACCAAACACCGCGCGATTGACCGCTTGCTGGGCTGGCTATATAGTCGCGCGCAGTCAAAAAAGAAGCGTTTGAATTTCCTATTCGCCAGTCGCTGGCTTAACATCAGCGGCCAGCAATCCAACTTCCAAATCGGGTTTTCGTCTTCCCATGCCGAATTACGCATCCTCCGCCATCACGGTGGGCGCACTGCCCGCCGAACAGTCCCCGTCCCAGTGTCCGGCCGAAGAATCGCTCTGTCCAGTCGTGTCTCACGAATGGGTCAACGACGAATACAAACATCTGGTGGTGCAGGCCTCGCCGAAGGCGCTTGCCGCACAGCCCGGCCAGTTCTTCCAGCTGTTGTGTCCGTCTCCGGACGAGGTCGAGGTCTGGTTCCGGCGTCCGCAAAGCGTCTACCGCGTTGCTCATGCAGATGCGCAACTGGAGTTTCTCTACAAGGTCGTCGGCCGCGGCACCAGGGGACTTGCTTCGCTCAAGGCCGGCGACAAGCTCAATATGCTGGGGCCGCTTGGCATCGGCTTCAAGCTTCAGCCTGGCTGGAAAAACGTGGTCGTGCTCGGCCGCGGTGTCGGACTGGCGACGATGGCGCCGATTTCGCAGATCGCCGCCGCACAGGGCGTAAAGATCACCGCCATACTCAGCGCGCGCAGTCCCGAACTGGCGCTCGCCGCCGACCTCTTCGAGCAGGTCGGCGATGTTGTCAAGGTGCTTGATACCGATGGCACGAGCGAAGTCGATAACATCGAGCGTATTCTGCGCAAGCTGATCGCCGACAAGAAGGCCGATGCTTTTTTCACCTGCGGCTCCAACCGCCTGCTGCAACTCATGAAACGCCTCGGCAAGGAGTGCGGCGTTCCGGGGCAGGCGGCGATGGAGCAGATTATGGCCTGCGGTCTCGGTCCCTGCTACATCTGCGTGCGCACGTTCGAGGTCAACGGCAAGAAGGAAATGCGCCGGGTGTGTGTCGAAGGCCCGGTGTTCGATCTGCAGGAGGTGCTGGGATGGTAGATCTGTCGGTCAGGGTCGGTAGTTTGGAATTGCAAAATCCGCTACTGCCGGCATCGGGCACTTTTTCGACCGAGTTTTCGCAGGTCATCGACCTCAATCGCCTCGGCGCACTTGTTTCGAAGACGGTCTCGCGCAATTACCGCGCGGGCAATCCGCCGCCGCGCGTTTCCGAAGTGCAGGGCGGCATGATCAATTCGATCGGTTTGCCGACCAAGGGCCTCAAATACTTTCTTGACGTGCAGCTGTCGGAGTACAAACGCTACACACCGCCTTTGATATGCAGCATCAGCGCCGAGACCATCGAGGATTTTGCCGAAATGGCGCGTGACGTCAGCGTGCCCGGGGTGGATGCCATCGAAATCAATATTTCCTGTCCGACGCGGCAACCGGGTGGCGGCAACTTTGCGCAAAACGAAGAGCACAGCTATAAAGTCGTCAAGCTGTGCCGCGAGGCGACCGAGAAACCGTTGTGGGCGAAGTTGTCGCCGAATGCCGGCGATATTGCGGCGGTTGCCGAGGCCGCAGAAAAGGGCGGTGCAGATGCGCTGACCGTGTCGAACACGATTCTCGGTCTCAAGATCAACACCGACACTTTTCTGTCTTACATCGGCAATGGCAACGGCGGGCTGTCGGGGCCGGGCATCAAACCGATCATCGTGCGCATGGTCAATGAATGCAGCCGCGCGGTAAAAATTCCAATCATCGGCTCGGGTGGCATCATGAACGTCGAGGACGTGGTCGAATACATGCTGGCCGGCGCGTCCGCGGTGGAAATCGGCTTCCTGAATTTCCGCAATCCGACCGGCATGATCGCCATCATCGACGGTCTCGCGCAGTGGTGCGAGAAAAAGGGCATCAAGCGTGTTTCCGAACTGACCGGCGCCATGCGCGCCCATCCGCCGCGCGACACCTATGAAGCGGGTATGATCGGCATCAGTTGAATTCTGCGCCGGCGCACCGCGTGCCGGCCACGCGACCATGACCGAACGAATCACGATCCGCAGAAGCGTTTAAATTTCTTGTTCGCGCAATGATGGCTGGACCATCAGGCGAGGGGCACATCATGCAGCAGGACCACAAGCCGCAGCAGGCGACGCAGACGATGAGCGGGCGCTTTGTTGACCCCGTGCTGGAACGCCGGTTCGTGCTGGGTGAACGCCAGACACGCGTGGTGCACATGCGCCTGTTCGCCGGGTTTCTGGCGGCGATGCTGATCGGCTATGCGCTGGTCAATCCGCTCTATTTCAGTCGCGATGATGAGCAGCGCTTCACGCTGCTGCTGCTGCCTGCGCTGTTCATTCTGGCAGGCTATGCCGCCGCGACCGCGTGGCGCGGCTATGGCAGCCGTCCGCTGATCGACTTTGCGAGCCTGTTGAGCGTCGCCTTCCTGATCATGGCGGAAAACGCGCTGCTGTTCGATGAGATGCAGCGCGCACAGGCGCAACTGCATGCCTCGATTGCCATCAACGGCCTGATCGTCATGGCGTTTGCCGCCATCGCCTTTGCCGGCCAGATGCGCTGGTTTGGCGCATGGCTTGGCTGTCATGCCGCGGTCTATTTCGGTTTGTTGGTGCTGGCCGAGGCAGACCTTGTTCCGTTCATCTATGCAACGCTTGCCTATGGCACCAGCGGCGCTGTCATGCTGCTGCTCAACTGGTCGGTCGGCCAGGCGCATCGGCAAAGTTTCGTCCTGTCCGACGCGCTGGAGGCTGAGCGCGCCAAGACCGAAGAGCTGCTGTTCAACGTGTTGCCGCCAGCGGTCGCCGCCCGCTTGAAAGCGGGCCAGGTAGTCGCAGACAGCTATCCCGATGTGTCCGTGGTGTTTATCGACATTTGCGGTTTTTCAGACCTGACACGGCGGATATCGCCGGGTCATCTGGTTGAGCTGCTCAACGGCTTCTTCCTGCTGGCAGACCGCTGCGCGGCAGAAACCGGGGTGGAAAAGGTCAAGACCATCGGCGATGCGTATCTTGCGATCAGCGGCGGCAACGCGCCTGCCAGCAACAGCGCCGATGCGGCGATCCGATTTGGCGAAGCGGTGATCGCCGGGCTTGAGGATCTGCGCAGGCGCACCGGCATTGATCTGCACATCCGGGTCGGTATCCACACCGGGCCAGTCGTCGGCGGAGTGATCGGCGAGACGCGCATGGCCTATGATTACTGGGGCGAGACGATGAACATCGCCAGCCGCATTGAAGGCGCCGCGCATCCCGATGGCATTGCGGTGTCCGAAACCACCTGGCTGCGCGGACGTGGCGACCGGCACTTCGATCTGCCACAGACGCTGACCTTGAAAGGCGTCGGCGAGATGCCAGTCTACCGGCTTGCGGTTTGCGGTTTGCTGGAAAAGATCATCGCGCGCGCCTGAAAATGTTGACGCGGTCAGGTAATTTGGTTGAAGAGCAGGGCGTGAGCTACATAGCCGACAAGGATGCGGATAATCAGTTGGCGTCATTGCAAGCGGCCTCGTGCACCTATCGCATCGCGCTGGGTCCGCGCGCCGGCGAGTTGAAGACCATCGCCACCATCGAAGAGCCTGCGGTGATAGTCAGGATCCTCACGCATCTGGTCTTGCCTGCGCGCTCATCGGCGCGGCCCGCGCTCGCGTGATGCCGTCACGCTGCGTCGAATTCAGCCCTCCGATCTTGCGCGCACCCAGGACGCTGTCGGGCCGCCCGCGGCCACGCGCTTTCATGGAGAGGCGCAAGCCGGGCTTTATTGGAAAATAAGCGGAAGCTGATTACTCCAGCTTGATGCCGGCCGTCTGGATCACCTTGCGCCAGCGCCCGGTTTCGGCCTTCATGTAGGCTTCCAGTTCCTTCGGGGTGGTCCACGCGGGCTCCACGCCCTGCGCGGAGAAAGCCTGCGCCGTCTCCGGACTCTTCAGTATCTTCATGAGTTCCGCATGCAGGCGCTCCACCGCCGGCGCTGGCGTGCGCCGCGGCACGAACATCCCGTACCAGGTCACGAGATCGTAGCCGGGGATCGTCTCGGCGATGGTGGGGACGTCCTTGATGGCGTCCGTGCGCGTGCGCGCGCCGGTGGCCAGCAGCTTCACCCGCCCGGCCTGGACGTGCGGCTGTATGCTTGGCAGGCTGGAGAACATGACCTGGATACGGCCCGCGATGAGGTCGGTCAGCGCCAGCGCCGTGCCTTTGTACGGTACGTGCACCATGTCGATGCCGGCCGCCTGCTTGAGCAGTTCCATGCCGAGGTGTCCGGTGCCGCCGGCCTGCACGGAACCGTAGCTCAACTGGCCGGGCCGCGGTTTGGCGTAGGCGATCAGTTCCGCCATGTTCGCGGCGGGCAGCTTGGCGGTGGCGATCAGTACCTGCGGCGTGTCCACGAGCTTGGTCAGCGGCATGAAGTCGCGCTGCGTATCGAAGGGCAGATTCGTCATCAGCAGCGGCAGGATCACGAGCTGGCCCGGCGTGGCGAGCAGGAGGGTGTGGCCGTCGGGCGCGGCGCGCGCGGCGATTTCCACGGCGATCACGCCGCCGCCACCCGCCCGGTTGTCCACGACCACCTGCTGCCCGAACACGGCCTGCAGGCGCTGCGCGATCCAGCGGCCGACGAGATCGGTCGGGCCGCCCGGCGTGTAGGGGATCAGCATGCGGATGGGTTTGCCCGGGTAGGGTTGCGCGGTCGCGGCGGCGCTCCACAGCAGGATCGCGGCGGCGCAGACCACGCCGCGCGCGGCGCGGGCGAACAAGGGGTTACGCATGAGAAGCCTCATCTGGGTATCGATTAGGGTTGCCGCCCGGACCTTACGTCCCGGCGCGCAGCGGGCCCGGGACTAGCAGGCAGCCATGGGCGGACAGATTGTTTCGCAGTGGCCCGATGCCGACACGCCGGATATCGGCATCGGTGCTTAGAGCGAGGGCCGCCGCCGTGCCGGCTGCTTCGCCCATCGCCATGCAGGTGGCGGCTACGCGCGCCGACGACTGCGCGGCATGCGTGGCGGAGAGGTTGCGGCCGGCCACGAGCAGATTGTCGAATCCTTTCACGGTCAGGGCGCGGTACGGGATGCCGAACCAGTCGCCCTCGGGCAGCCAGTCCCAGACCGTGCCGCGGTCCGCGCCGTGCATTTCCATGGGCCAGGCGCAGCAGGCGATGGTGTCGGCGGGTTTGGCGCAGCCGCGCACGTCCGCCTCGGTGAGCCGGTAATCCCCTTCGACGAGCCGCGTTTCGCGCACGCCCAGGTGCGCGCCCATGTCCACGATCCTGGCGCGCTCGAAGCCGGGCATGTAGCGCTGCAGCACCTCTTCGTAGAGGTAGGCCTGGCGCCGGCCTTCGATTTCGGCGGCGGTGAGCGCCCACGGGTCGAGGAGATCGTAGCTGCTGCCGTCCGGCTGCCTGATGCGCGTGACGTTGGCATGAACCACGCCGTCGTTGGGATGCACCTGCAGGCCCGCCGAGGTGCGCGGCAGCGCGTAACCGTCGGCCGCGGCCCGCTCAAGACGCTCAAGGCGCCCGGCGCGCGGCAGTTCGAGAAAGCGCGCCACGTCCACGCCGCCGAAGCGCAGCATGGTCGAGGCGAACTGCGTGGCGCCGTCTTCGCCTACGGTGAACGCCGCCCCCGCACGCGCGGCCACGTCGCCGTCGCCGGAAGCGTCGATTACGATGCGGGGCACGATGGCGGAACGGCCGGCCTTGTTCTCGATGATGACCGCGGTGACGCGCCCGTCCTGGACGCGCGCGTCGACCACCAGCGTATGCAGCAGGAGTTCGACGCCGCCGCTCTGCGCCATACGGTCCGCCTCATGCCGCAGCGCGGTCGGGTCGTAGGGGATCGACACATTCTTCAGCCAGCGCCGCGGCGGCAGCGCGGCCCCGCGCGCCGTGAGGCGCGCCACCAGGTCGGCATAGAGGCCGCCGACGATGGTGGCGTGCTCGTCGCCGGCCACGAGATACGCGCCGCATAGCGTGCCGAGCGTCACGGCGGACAGCGTGCCGCCGAGGAAGCCGTAACGTTCCAGCAAGAGTGTCGAGGCTCCCGCGCGCGCCGCGGCGAGCGCGGCAGCCAGGCCCGCGGCGCCGCCGCCTACGACCAGCACGTCGGGCGTGCGCGCGACGGGTACGCGGCGGGCGTCTTCCTCGATAAAAGCATTCATGGGTGGTCGCGGCCGTAATCAAAGCGGCCAAGCTTGAATGGCACTTACTTAACTAAAGATAAGCGATTGAAATGCCGAGGGCAGGAGTGTAAACCATATTATGCAGCGCACATAACCGCGCTGAAAGCCAGGCTAACGGCCTCCTATAACCTTAGGCCCATGTTCTGGCGCCCGTCCTCAGCGGTAATGACATCAATGACATCAGTGTTCTGTCGTTGAGGGACAAATGGCGATTACGGATTGGCTGGTCGATGAGCGGCCGCGCGAAAAGCTGCTGGCCAAGGGCGCGGCTGCCTTGTCGGATGCGGAACTGCTGGCTATTTTTTTACGTACAGGGATACGAGGCAAAAGCGCGGTGGACCTGGTGCGCGATTTGCTGACGCGTTCCGGTTCGCCGCCGGCGGTGCGCGATTATCTGCGCATGAAGCTGCAGGCGCTGCCGCACGAAGTGTTCGTCGCGCTGTTTCTCGACGCGCAAAACCGCGTGATCGGCAGCGAAGAACTGTTTCGCGGCACGCTCACGCAGGCCAGCGTCTACCCGCGCGAAGTCGTGAAGCGCGCGCTGCACCATAACGCAGGGGCAGTCATTTCGCTTCGCATCTCGTCGGGTTCGCGCCAATTATTGTTTGGTCCTGCGTCAATTTTGTTGGTCGAACAAATAAATGTTCGA
>CAMBSS010000194.1 GCA_945870465.1 Bordetella parapertussis
CAGCAGCAAAGGCACGCTGCAAATCAGCGTCGCGGTCCACGCGGCAATCCCGCGCAACTGGTAGCGCGTATCGCGCAGGCGTCCGCCTTTGTTGTAATAGCGCGCGCGGCCCCGGCTCCAGCGTTCCAGAAGCAACAGGAGCACGACAAAGCACAGCAGCATCGCGGAGAGCTGCGCCGCCGCGACGCGGTCGCCCATCGACAGCCACGCGCGATAGATACCGGTGGTAAACGTCGGCACCGCGAAATAGGAAACCGTGCCGAAGTCGGCCAGCGTCTCCATCAGCGCCAGTGTCGTGCCCGCCACTATCGCCGGCCGCACCAGCGGCAACGCGATGCGAAAAAAACTGCCCCACGCGCCATAACCCAGCGTGCGGCCGACTTCCATGATACCGACCGACTGTTCCAGGAACGCGGCGCGCACCACCAGGTAAACATAGGGATACAGCACGAGCCCCAGCATCACGATGGCGCCGCCGACCGAACGGATCTCCGGAAACCAGTATTCGCGCGCGTGCCAGCCAGTTACCGCGCGCAGCCAAGTCTGCACCGGCCCGGTGAATTGCAGCAGATCGGTATACGCGTACGCCATGATGTAAGCCGGCACCGCGAGCGGCAGTATCAGCGTCCATTCGAACATGCGCTGACCTGGAAAGCGGCAGGTCGTCACCAGCCATGCCGTCGAGACGCCGCCGAAAATCACCATCACGCTGACGCCGGCCAATAAACACAGAGTATTGGCGATGTACTCGGGCAACACCGTCGCGGCAAGATGTGCCCACGCCCCCTGCCCCGGCGCGAATACATTGGCGAGCACAACCACCACCGGCACCGCGAGCAGCACCGCTATCAGGGTCGCCAGCAGCGGCAGCGCGCCGGCGCGGCGCGCGGAACCTGCGCCGGCTATCGCCATGGATGTATTCACGCCGGAATTTTCATTTTTTTGGTCGACCCTGCTTTGCGCTGCACGAGTGTAGCAAAGGCGCTCACCAGCGGCAAAGACGCAATCGTAACGTTTTGAGGCGGACGCCGGCAGCTATAATGCCGCACATGAACAGCGACCATTCACAACCGGCTGCCGGGCCGCAGGCCCTGGTCGCGATTGACGGCGTGGAACAGTATTACGGCGCCAACCAGGTGCTCGCCGGCATCTCCTTCGCCGTGCGGCGCGGCGAGATCAGCTGCCTGCTCGGCGCCAGCGGGTGCGGCAAGACCACCGTGTTGCGCTGTATTGCCGGATTCGAGCCAGTCGCCGCCGGCGAAATCCGCCTCAATGGCGCGCTCGTCAGCAGTAAAAATTTCAGCGTGCCGACCGAGCAACGCCGCGTCGGCATGGTGTTCCAGGACCACGCGCTGTTTCCGCATCTCGATATTGCCGCCAATATTGCGTTCGGACTGCAGCGCATGGACCCGGCGCAACGCGGATTGCGCGTCGGCGAACTGCTCGAAACCGTCGGCCTTGCGGGCGCCGGCGGCAAGTTCCCGCACGAATTGTCCGGCGGACAGCAGCAGCGCGTTGCGCTCGCGCGCGCGCTGGCGCCAAAGCCGGAACTTTTGCTGCTTGACGAACCGTTCTCCAATCTCGACGTTGAATTGCGCGAACGCCTGAGCCTGGAAGTGCGCGACATCCTCAAGCAGCAGAACGCGACCGCGATACTCGTCACCCACGATCAGCACGAAGCATTCAATATCGCCGACGCAGTCGGCATCATGGCCAGCGGCAGGATAGAGCAATGGGACACGCCGTACAATCTTTATCACGAGCCGGCCACCCGCCTGGTCGCCGATTTTATCGGCCAGGGCACCCTCCTCCCCGGCACCGTCGTCAGCGACCAGCTCGTGCAACTCGAGCTGGGCACGTTTCAGGCCAAATTTCCGGCGGAATGGCCGCGCGGCGCCGCCGTGGACGTATTGCTGCGGCCCGACGACATCCTGCATGACGATGCGGGAGAATTACGCGCGGAAGTGCTGCACAAGGCATTCCGCGGCGCCGCATTTCTATATACGCTGCGGCTCCCGGCTGGCGGACGCGTCATGTCGCTGGTGCCCAGCCATCACAATCACGCGATTGGCGAAAAAATCGGCATCCGCCTTGAAATCGACCATCTGGTGGCGTTTCGCCGCTGACATTGCCCCTGTCAATCGAAACGCTGCGCGTTCCTTAACCCACGCAGTTCCTGCGCGAGTTCGTAGACGGCCAACGCGTAATTCACGCTGCGGTTATAACGCGTGATCACGTAGAAGTTGTTAAATCCCATCCAGTAGCGCATGCCCGCTTCGGTTTCCGCGCCGAATACCGCGGCCGGCATATCGTCCGCGACCAGGTAGGCCGGAGACGCTCCGGTGCGCCTGATTGCGCCGACGGTGGTATTGGGATTGATACCGCGTTCAACCAGCGCCTTGAACTCATCGTTCGGCGCATCCGCCGGTTGCTCGAGCGCGGCAAGCACAGGCTCACCGCGCTGCCATCCGTGGCTCTTGTAATAGTTGGCGATGCTGCCGATGGCGTCGTGGTGGTTCCACAGATCGCGCTTACCGTCGTTGTCGAAATCGACCGCGTAACGGCGGTAGCTGCTGGGCAGGAACTGCGGCACACCGAGGGCGCCCGCATACGAACCTTTGATGCCCAGCGGATTGATCTTCAACTCGCGCGTCAGCAGCAGAAATTGCTCCAGCTCACCGCGAAAACGCGCCGCGCGCGGCGGATAATTGAAAGCGAGCGTTACCAACGCGTCGAACACCTTGCTGGTGCCGGCAAGCCGGCCGTAGAACGACTCGATGCCGACGGTAGCGACCAGCAGCTCTTCCGGCACGCCGGTCTCGGCGCTGGCCAGCTTCAGGGTGGCGGCGTGGCGTTCCCAGTAATCGATGCCGCCGCGGATACGCCCAGGACTCACGTGGCTCGCGCGAAATACGTGCCACGGCAGCGCAGTAGTGGGATTCGCGATGGCTTTCAGTATGCCGTGCTGGATGCGCGCCTGGCCAAACCAGCGGTTCAGCTGGCCGCGGTCGAATTGATGGTTGACCGCAAGTTCGTCGATGAAAGTCGCAATTTCGGGATCGAGCGCTGCGGCGGCTGGCGTCTCGCCGCTGCTTCCTAGTAACGGCACGCACATTGCAAGCAACATGCCGGCGCGTATCAGGCGCGATTTCAACACGGCGAACAACCAATCAGGCATGCATCGATTGTAGACCGACTCGCTACAAAAAGAGTCCTAAAGCGCATTCAGCGATTCGACGACTTTAAGGTCAAAGACCAGTCCTTCGATGCGCCGCCGTTCGCGCTCGCGGAATGCCCGTTCCGACGGGATGCGAATTTCATCCACACCGGGCCGCCGCGGCGTCGCCTTTATCTTGTCGACCAGTCCCGCCATGTGATCGGGAAATTCGCCGCCCGGCAGCGTCAACTTGGGATCGATGACCAGGAGCAGAAAACCGTAGTCCTTGACCGTGCCCTGCGTGAGCGCAGCGCCGGCCAGGAGTCCCAGCGCCTGCACCGCGAACGACAAACCATAGCCTTTGTGCCCGCCGAACGGCACCCAGCCTCCTCTCAAGGCGACATTGGGATCGCGCGTTGGATTGCCGTCCTCGTCGAACGCGATGCCTTCCGGCAGTTCCTGCCCGATGTGGGCGAAGAGCTGCACTTCGCCGACCATAATGGAAGCAGTGCCGATGTCGTAAACAACCGGGCCCTTGGACGATGGAAAGCCGATGCACAACGGGTTGGTGCCGAATACGGGCTTGATGCCGCCGATCGGCAGCACGTGCGGGCGCGTGCTTGCGGCATGAATGCCGACGAAGCCCGCATTCGCGATCATTTCCATGAAGTACGCGCTGCGACCGCTGTAATAACTGTCGTAGACGCCGACCATCGCAAACCCGCGCTCGCGCGCTTTCTTGATTGCCAGCTCCGTCGCGCGATACACGGAAACGTAGCCCAGGTTGTTGCCGCCGTCTATCAGTCCCGACAACGGCGTCTCATGGACGATTTTGATCGGCCGGCGCTCGTTGCGAGTCTTGTTGTTGCCTGCAATTGCGAGAATGCGCGGCAGACTGGCGAAGCGGTAACCGCACAGCGCGTTGTCGATCAACTGGTCGGTGATGATTTTGGCGTCTTCTGCCGAATAACCGATGCGCTTCAAGGCGCCCATGCCCAGCTCGGTGGCTTCGGCCGGCGTCATCCGCACCGTGTGCGGCGTATCGGCATCGAGCAATTTGCCCTGCCCGGCGTTGGAGCCAGAGTCTTGTGACATTGATTGAATCCCCGGAATTGAAGCAGAAAGAAGCGCCAGCGCCCGCAATTATAAACCGGCAGTATCCCGGAGTTTGCTGCGGACTGTTGCGCGCCGCGGAGGTCGGGTGCAGAATTGCCTACATGGCCTCAATCAATAACCAGAATGCCCCTGTCGAGCAGCGCGTGGCGGCGCTCGAGTCCGTATTCGAGGCGCGCGGCCTCGAGCCAAAGCCCTTCGTCGAAACGCACTTACGGACCGCGGAGGAAGACTGGGTGCCGCAGAACGGCGCGCGGGTCGTCGCCCGTGCGTGGACCGATCCGGCGTTCCGGCAACGGCTCATCGCGAACGGACGCGATGCAGTCGCCGAATTGGGCCTTTCGATGCCAGTGCACCACCGGCACCTCGTCGCGCTGGAGAACACGCCGTCCGTGCACAACGTGATCGTCTGCACGCAGTGCTCGTGCACTGCCTACACCATCATCGGCCTGCCACCCGACTGGTACAAGGATTTCGAATACCGCGCGCGCGCCGTTCGCCAATCCCGCACCGTATTGCGCGAAATGGGACTGGAGCTGCCCCCTGACATGGAGGTTCGCGTTTGGGACACCTCGGCCGATACGCGTTACATGGTCCTGCCGCTGCGGCCGCCGGGCACTGAGAACTGGAGCGAGGAGAAGCTCGCCTCGATCGTCACCAAGGACGCCATGATCGGCGTCGCGAGGCTCTGACCATGGACGGCATGCACGATCTGGGCGGCAAACAGGGCTTCGGCCCGGTGCGTCATTCCGCGGACGCCGAAACTTTTCATGCGGCCTGGGAAAAACAGGCAAATTCGCTGCTGGCACTGGCGGTAAAGAACCGCCTGCTGAACATGGACGAGTACCGCCATGCGATCGAGCGAATGGAGCCACGCCACTATCTTTCCGCCAGTTACTACGAGCGTTCGCTCACCGGCCTGCTCACTCTGCTGGTCGAGAAAGGCTTCGTCGCGCGGGAAGAACTGGAGCGTCTCGCCAATGGGCCGGTTCCGCTCTCGCGCGCGAGCGCCCCGGGCCGCCCCAATGCGCCCGGTCGGCAGAGCTTCAAAGCCGGCGACCGGGTACGTGTCAAAGAAGAATTCGTCCCCGGCCACATCCGCATGCCGGCCTACATCCGCGGCAAGACCGGCATTGTCATCGCTGAGTCACCGGCGTACCCCTTCCCCGATGCGCATGCGCACGGTGTCGCAGCGGCGGACGAGCCGACTTATGACGTCCAATTCCGCGCCGATGACCTGTGGCCGAACGACGCCGACCCGGCGCTCGTGCACGTCGGCGTGTTCCAGAGTTACCTGCAGCGCGTAACCTGAGGGGCCTTCTTTTCCGGACTGGGCTTCGCGCGTCTGAAAACCAGCATGCGCTTATAGACTTGAATTGGCGAAGCAGAACGTAGCACATCGCAAACCGGCTAAGGATTGCAGATTCTGTGAATTGAGCGTTTGGGTATCGCGATTGGATTCGAACTGTCGGGACGGCCAGAGAAGCCAGCGTGCACCCACGCCAGATTCTGTATTAGCCGTCTTTCCGCCGGGTTAGGCTACATCACTGGAATCGAAATCGGCGCTTCCTGCATCCGCAAAATAGTTTGAGTCGTTCTGTAATTCAGTAGACTCTTCATTGTTCGCCGCGATTTTGTTGGCTTCTGACGGCGGTGGATTCGCGGCAGCATTTGGGGTCTGGTTGTGATTCCCCATCAGGCCCTGGATTCCCTGGAACAAGAAAGAACCTGCAACAACGCCGGCTGCGGTTGTCGCTACAGTCCCCAGCATTCCTGAACCCCATGAACTTGCTGGCGCCGCGGCTGCTGCTGGACGTTGGCTCGGTCCTTGTGGAGACAAGGCCGTTCCTGCTGCGCGGGCTGAAGCCGGGTTGGACGTCGGCATTTGTCCCCAAGCATTCGGGTTCGCCAGGAAGCTACCGCTTGATGTGGATCGAAGCTGATTCAATTCCCCCTGTATTTTTGCGGTCTCAGCATGAGCTGCCTGTAGCGCGTATTCGAGTCCCATCGCGCGCTGCACCAGAAGGTAGACGGCATCAGGTTGCCTTGCGGTCGCCTCTCGCATCATCGCCTCTGCTTCTGCATCTTTTTGTCCCGCCTGCGCCTGTGTCATCTGTTGCAAGAAAGTCGTTAGAAGCTCGCGTTCTTGGGGTGTCATTTCGATACCTCCTTCTGCTCGTTTATTTAAAGTTCGTTTTCTGGACGTGGTTCACGGCAGGATTAACCCTGCCTTCATTGCGGTTACTGTCGAGATCAAGCCGACGATAACGCGATCATTTCAGGTAGTGGGGGCACATCGCTAAATATCAAGGCTGGATACAGGCGGAGCCGGCTTGAGGCGTAGCGTAACGTTGTGCCCGCCGCCCGCAATCGAGGTACTGCCTGATCAAGCGGGCGAGTTGGGCCCGAGAATAGCCGTTGGTGTGCGCCAGATAAACGCGGATTTACCCCTTGTCGGGACGCGCGAGCCGTCGGTAGTCGAAGCGCGACAGCACGTTACGGATGAACGCATAGCGGGTCTTATCGCCGTCCTCTGGAGTCCAATAAACATCGGCAGTGCCGGCGACAAACTCGCGGATCTGGCCGATCGTGCTTGGTTTCGTTTCGTTCATATCGATCACCATCCTCGGATGATCGACCCAAACTCAGCCCTTCAGGCTCATACCATGTTGGAAACGCGGCTCTTCCTTCAGGCTCATACCATGTTGGAAACACGGCCAGTTTTTTCCCGGCAATCTGCGACGATGGATATTTTGACTAAACGGGCGCAGGCAAGCGCATTTCAACACGACTACAAGAAATGGGAATTCACACCATACTCGATCTTCGCGATGCGTCTCCAAAAGAAATACGTACGCAGTTCGGCGTTGTAATGGAGCGTACGTGTAACGAGCTCCGCGGTATATTCCGCCTTGAGCTGGAAGACATTGCCCCAGCAAAAAAACAAATTATGTCGTCTCGAAGTTTTG
>CAMBSS010000195.1 GCA_945870465.1 Bordetella parapertussis
TTTCGACGTCGAATTCGAAACGCACACTGCGCTCATATGGCTGCGGCATAGCCGCCACCACGCCGACTATCTGTATGTTTTCGCCTTCCCACTCGACCGGCAACGCGTCGCTCAAACGCAGTTGCGCCAGACACGCCGCCCATAAAAACCCGCAGGCCGCGCAACACGCAGCGGCAGCCACGCGCCGGGAGCATAGCCAGAATCGCGTCCGCAAACGGACCGCGAGCAGGACAGCCAACGCGGCCGGCAACGCCAGCCACCAACCGTGCAGCGCCGGCAATTGCGCCTGCCCTTGCAGCCACCATACGCCCGCGGCGAAGCAGATGACGTAAAAGCGCATGAACGAATCACCGGTAGTCGATGTCAGTGGATATAACGCGCAAACGCGCCGGAAACGGTTAGGCCATTGGTCATAGAACAATGAAAGTCTGGGCACCCATTTCCTGAAAGCAAACCCGGTTAAATGAAATCAATTAACGAGGACCACCCTAGGTAGAATGTCGCCACCCCATGCCTCGCAAGTTTTTCAGGAAGTACCTGCCCAGCCACGCCACGATTAGCGAAAACCGCTACGTGGCGCGTTTCGGCTCGCTGCTGACCCACCACAACCTGTGGCATTTGCACCGCCGCTCGGTGGCGGGCGGTTTCGCGGTCGGCATGTTCGCCGGCATGATCCCGGGCAGCAATCCGGTACAATTCACCGCTGCGGCTTTGCTCGCGATCGGATTTCGCGTCAATCTGCCGATCTCGCTCATCGTCACGCTTTATTCGAACCCTTTCACCATCGTGCCGCTGTACTATGTTGCATTCAAACTCGGGCAACTGGTCGTGATGGACAGCGGCGCGACCATGCCGGAGATCGCGCTCCATCTCGAAGGCAAAGGCTTCAGGGAATGGCTGCCGGCCGCGCTTGACTGGCTTGCTTCAATCGGCAAGCCCCTGCTCATCGGCCTGCCGCTGCTCGCCCTGCTGCTGGCGGCGATCAGCTATCCGCTGGTGCGCCTGGCGTGGCGTTGCCACGTCGTCCAGGCATGGCGGCGGCGCAAATTCAAAACCGCAAAGGCTGCATGACATCATGACCGCTCCCCGCTACTGGAAAGAAGCCATACGTGAGCTCTCAGCGTGCGATCCGGTGATCAAAAAAATCGTGGCGCAATCGAAAGGTCTTACACTGCGTTCGCGTGGCGACGCATTCAATACGCTGGCGCGTTCCATCGTCGGCCAGCAGATTTCGGTAAAGGCCGCGCAAAGTGTATGGGACAGACTCGTTGTGGCGGTGCCCGAGATAAAACCGGAAATCGTCCGCAAGCACGACGCCGAAGCGCTGCGCGCCTGCGGATTGTCGCGCAGCAAGGTCGTTTACCTGCACGACCTCGCGCACCACTTCGCCGAAGACAAATTGAGCGTGACGCGCTGGAACCGGATGACGGACGACGAATTGATCGCCGATTTGACGCAGGTGCGTGGCATCGGCCGCTGGACCGCCGAAATGTTTCTGATTTTTTACATGACGCGCCCAGATGTGCTGCCGCTCGACGATATCGGCGTGCAGCGCGCCATGAGCCTGCATTACAACAACGGCAAGCCAGTGTCGAAATTCAAGATGACATCCATCGCCAAACGCTGGCAGCCGTGGCGCTCGGTGGCGACCTGGTACATGTGGCGCAGCCTCGATCCCGTGCCCGTTGAATACTAGAAGCAGTCTCAAAAACAATCTGCAACCGCCGATAACGCCGATGAACGCAGACATGCTCAAGAGACTTTGCGCTGGTTCGGAGCCAGGCTTGGAATTATGTCGGCGTTAATCAGCGTTATCGGCGGTTGCTTGTCGGTGTCGTGTTCTTGAGATTGGTTAAATAGCCAGCTAGTCCGGCCGCATGCCGGAATCCTTGACGATCTTCGCGTATTTGACGAGTTCGGCCTTTACGAAAGCAGCAAGCTCTTCCGGCGTGCCGCCAACGGGGTCCGCTCCCTGCGCAACCAGCCAGTCGCGGAATTCAGGCACGCGCAGAACCTTCACCACCTCCGAATTGAGCTTCGCAACAATTGTCGCAGGCGTTCCCGCGGGAACGAACATGCCGTACCAGGTGGTCGCTTCGAATCCGGGAAACGCGGCTTCGGCTACGGTAGGCAATTCAGGCGCTGCCTGTGAGCGCCTGGCACCGGTAACCGCGATCGCGCGCAACCGACCGCTCTTGGCGAACGGCAGCGTCGACGTGATGCTGCTGAACATGATCTGTGTCTCACCGCTGAGCAGTGCGGTGAGTGCAGGACCCGTGCCTCGATAAGGTATATGCACGAGTTTCGCATGCGCCGCATCGCCAAACATTACGCCTGCCAGCTGGGCCGGCGTGCCGGTGCCCGATGAGCCGTAGTTCAATTCGCCCGGCCGCCTGAGCGCCAGCGCAGCAAGTTCCTTCACCGTGCGTACCGGCAGTGAGGGATGCACGACGAGCAGATTAGGCAGCGATGCAATCTGCACCACCGCGACAAAATCCCTGATCGGATCGTACGGAACCTTCGCGTACAGATTGGGATTGATTGCCAGCGTCGTGTTCGAACCGTTGAACACGGTGTAACCGTCGGGTGCCGCCTTCGCCGCTAGTTCCGCTCCAACCATCGTCGCGGCGCCGGCACGATTGTCGACTACCACTGTTTGTCCGAGCGCTTCGGTAAGTCTTGGCGCAAGCGCGCGCACCACCAAGTCCTGTCCGCCGCCGGGCGGAAACGGCACGATATAGCGGATCGGTTTAGACGGATAACCCTGGCCGGCTGCCTGTGCCGCTGCCAACGTCGCAATACTGAACAAGACACAACGGAGTCGTCCCACCTGTTTGCTCCCCGGCATTGCTGATTACTCGGCTTCACCTACGGCCGCGCAACCTTCCGCGCGCCAGCGCAACATGCCGCCACTCAGGTTGGCAATGTCGCGTATGCCCTCCTTCTGCAACATGACCACCGCCTGTGCCGAGCGCGCGCCTGAGCGGCACACCGCGACCACCGGCCTGTCGCGGCTGATAGCGGTGGCACGCTGTTTCAATTGGCCTAGCGGAATCAATCTGGCGCCGGCGATATGTCCGAGCGCGCCGGTGTATTCATTCGGCTCGCGCACATCGATGATTTCGACGCGGTCGGCGACTTCCTCGAGTGCGTGCGGCTGGATTTCCCAGATGCCGCCGAAGGTAAACGTCAGCGCCGCCCATTGCGGGTCGCTGTTGTCGGGTTGCGCGCCAACGGGCTGACCGCACAGCAGGTTGGCGGGCACTGCAACGTCGATGTGCTTGGGGTGCGGCAAATTGAGGTTATGCATATAGCCGGCAAAATCGTCCACGCCGATGTCGCCGCCCAGCCGCGGGTTGAAACGCCGTTCCTCCTCCACACTCGTCACCGTTACGCCGCGGTAATCGTGTGCAGGGTAAAGCAGGCAGGCCACGGGCAGCGAGAAAATATGCTCGCGCACCGATTTGAACATGACGCGCGGATCGCCCTGCTGAAAGTCGGTGCGCCCGCTGCCGCGTATAAGCAGGCAGTCACCGGTAAACGCCATGCTTTGCTCGTCGAGCACGTAGGTCAAGCAGCCGTTGGTGTGTCCGGGGGTCGCGCGGACTTCGACATACCGCTTGCCGAAAGCAATCCGGTCGCCGTGGTTGAGCCCGCGGTCCGCGCCCACTGCGCCGGCAGCGGCCGACAACGCTATACGATTGCCCGCCCGCTGCTTCATCAGCCAGGCACCCGTCACATGATCGGCATGCACGTGCGTATCGAGCGTCCATACCAAGTGCAGCTTCAGCTCATGCACCAGCGCGGCGTCGCGGCGCACCTGCTCGAAAACCGGATCGATCAGGATCGCTTCGCCGCTCGCACTGTCGCCCAGCAAATACGTATAGGTGGAAGACTGCGCGTCGAACAACTGGCGGAAGATCAGCATGTATATTCCTGAAGCGGTATCTACATTGGCCGCGGCTATCGCTTCAATCGATCCGCGCGCCCGAATCCTTGACGGCCTTAGCCCACTTGGCGATTTCGGCGTGCACGAAACGCGCGAGTTCCGCCGGCGTCGACGATTCAACCTCGGCGCCGTCGTCGGCCAACCGCTGGCGCATTTCCGGCGTATTGAGCGCCTTGACGATTTCGGCATTCAGCCGGTCGATGATGGCTTTGGGTGTGCCTGCCGGCGCCACCACGCAATACCACGAAGTCGCTTCGAAGCCCGGCAGGCCCGACTCTATCATCGTCGGCACGTCGGGCAGCGCCGCCGAGCGCTTGGCGCCGGAGAGCGCCAGTGCGCGCACCTTGCCGCTCATGTGCAACTGCCGGCTTGACGGAATCTGCGCCACCATCATATCGATTTCGCCGCCGAGCAGCGCGATCATGCCCGGTCCGCCGCCCTTATACGGCACGTGCACCATGTCGAGCTGGGCGGCGCTCATCAGCATCGCGCCGGTCATGTGGTTGGAACTACCGTTGCCCGACGAGCCATAAGTCATCTTGCCGGGACGCGATTTCGCCAGCGTGATGAACTCCTGCAGTGTCTTGGCCGGCACCGCGAGATTAACGACGATCACGAGCGGCACCTTGGCCACCAGCGTAATCGGCGCAAAATCTTTTTCCGGGTTGAACGGCAGTTTCTTGCCGTAGAGAGTGACGTTGATCGCCATCGGACTGACCGGCGCGAGCAATATCGTATAACCATCCGGGGCCGCTTTGGCGGCGATCTCGGCGCCAACATTGCCACCGGCGCCAGGGCGGTTGTCTGCAACCACGGTCTGGCCGAGATATTCGGTAAGCTTCTGGGCGAGCGAGCGTGTCAGCAGATCAGTCGAGCCGCCAGGCGCATAAGGAGCAATAAACCGGATTGTTTTTTCCGGATAGCGTTGCGCGAACGCCGAATACGATACCAGCGCAATTGCGGCCGCGGCCACCCCTGTCATCCATATTCGCATTGACTCCCCCGCTTCCTGTTGTCTGCCAGCATGCGGCAGTAATGGCGACATTCTAATCGGGAATCAGCGAACGGCCTTGATCGGAATTTCTCTAGGCGGCAGCCGGCGCGCTTTTGACGCCGACCTGGCTGGTCAGTTTTTGCGTGATGTCGCCAACGCGATCAAGCTCAATATCTACCGCCTGCGACCGAGCGGCAGTCCCGGCGACTGGTACATGCTCGGTTGCCAGCAATACGGCTCCCTGCTGAAAATCGAGATTCCCTGATTGCCGCGCAAGCACCTCCCCGCCCATATCGGCCGCGTATTCGCAAGAAGCGGCTTGTCGTATTGCGCGATACGCATTAAATTCAGGGCAACATTTTGTCGCTCACAGGCTTGCGCGACGCACCTGCTGCACGTCATCGCCCGGCACGGCGGCGTTCCCTGCCGCGAGAATTAAGACACCGGAGATAGTCCATGCCCAGCGACGACATCACAACCCCGCGTCAATTCATGACGGCCAGCGATTCAATGCGGATCGCCTACTACGTCGACGACTTTACCGATCCGTGGAAGCAGCCGCAAACGCTGTTCCTGACGCATCCGGCGATGAGCAGCGCTCGGCGCCTGTACGCGTTCGTGCCGCACCTGGCGCGGCACTACCGGGTCGTGCGCATGGACATGCGCGGACACGGCAGCTCGCCGGTGCCGCCACCGGAGTTGCCGCTAACGCGCGAGCGACTGATGCAGGATCTGCTGGAGCTTCAAAATCACCTGGGTGTAGAACGGGCGCATTTTCTCGGCGCTGCCGGCGGCGGTTATCTCGCGCAGTGGCTTGCCATCGCCCATCCCGAGCGGGTGCTGAGCATTCTGCTCTTTGCGTCCAAGCCGGGACTCAAACACAGTCAGGCCGCGAGCTGGATTCCGCAGATCGAAGCCAAGGGGCTGCGCCCTTTTCTGCTGGAAACTATCGGCGACCGCTTTCCGCCTGGCTATGCCGACAAGGAACACATTGCCTGGTTCGTGGACGAAATAGCGCGTAACGATATCGAGTTCATCAAGCGCTTCATACTGAAAATGACGGGCCTGTACTGGATGGATGAAGTCGGCACTATCCAATGTCCCACGTTGATCGTGGCGCCGGGTGACGAGTCGATAGGCGATGGCGCCGCTTATCCGGAAATGCACCAGCGTATACCTACGAGCGAGCTACTTGTTTACGACGGCGGCCGTCACAACATCGGCGACTATCTCGCCGACCGCTGCGCGGCCGACGCGTTGGCCTTTCTGCAGCGTCATTTTCCCTAGCCGCGTCCTACTCCGGACGCACGTTGGCGTCTTTGATGACCTTGGCCCACTTGGCAGTTTCGCTTTTGAGATAAGCAGAAAACTGCTGCGGTGAACTGCTGATGATGTCCACTCCCTGGGCCAGCAGCCGTGCCTTGACGTCAGGCAACTGCATTGTCTTTGCAGTCGCCGCATAAAGTCGATCGACAATGGATTGTGGCGTGCGAGCCGGCACCAATATGCCGTACCAAGTACCGCTTTCAAGACCCTGCACGCCCGCTTCTGAGGTGGTGGGCACTTCGGGATGTGTGGAAAGCCGCCGCGTGCTGGCAATGGCGAGCGCCCGCACGCGTCCCGATTTGATGTGCGGATCGACTGCCAGCGGGCCCACGAACATCATCTGCACGTGTCCGCCCAGCAGGTCGACGACGGCCGGCCCCGCACTCTTGTAGGGAACATGCGTAATCTGCAGTCCCAATGTCGATTTGAACAATTCCCCGGTCAGATGCGGTTGGCTGCCATTGCCTCCCGACGCAAAGCTGATCGTGTTCGGCTTGGATTTGGCCAACGCGATCAACTCTTTCATCGACTTCACCGGCAATGCTGCAGGGACCACAAGAATATTGGGCTGGGATACAAGCAGCGAGACCGCGGCGAAATCCTTGAGAGAGTCATATGGCAGCTTCGATATCAGGCTCGGGTTCACAGTATGCGTCGTCGTGATGAACAGCAGTGTGTAGCCGTCGGGGGCGGCTTTGGCGGTAATCTCGGTACCTATCACGCTGCTGCCGCCCGGGCGGTTATCGATAACGATTTGCTGCCCGATCGATTCCGTAAAGCCGGCTTGTATCGTGCGGGCAAGGGTATCCGAACCGCCTCCCGCGGCAATCGGCAGGATCCAGCGGATCGGACGCTCCGGATAATTGCCTTGGGCGGCTGCCAGCGATACCG
>CAMBSS010000196.1 GCA_945870465.1 Bordetella parapertussis
CGATGGGGCCGGGACGCAACAAAAGCGATTCATTTGCGGGCTCGGTCGGCAACCACGAATGGCAGAACCGCGTCAGCAACACGCGCTATGAATTCACGGTGCGCATGGACGACGGCGATTTCCAGCTGGTGCAGAAAAACGGCGCCTCCGACTTCCGGGTCGGCGAGCGCGTGCGCGTGGACCGCGGCCAGCTCGAACGCTGGGGCTCGTAAAGCAGTCCTGCAGTCCTGAAATAAACGGGGCGGCCTTGGCCGGCCCCGCATTGGGAGGAGATGCCGCAATGGCCTTGCTGACCGCACGCATATTCGCGGGCGTCTGCGCCGCATGGACGCTGACTGCCGCCGCGGCCGGCTATCCGGAGAAGCCGATCCGCATCCTGACGCCGTTTTCCGCAGGGAGCGTCACCGACCTCCTCGCGCGTCCGCTGGCCGCCAGACTCGCCGAGGCCTGGGGCCAGCCCGTGGTCGTCGACAACCGCACCGGCGCCGGCGGCAGCATCGCCGCCGAGATCGTCGCGAAGGCCACACCCGATGGTTACACGCTGCTCGTCGGCGCAACCGGCCCTACGGTGATTAATCCGCTGCTGGTCACGAGCCTTTCTTACAACGCCCTGCGCGCATTCACGCCGATCACGCTCACGGCCACCAACAACCTGCTCCTGACCGTGCCGCCTTCCCTGCCGGTCAAATCCGTGCGCGAACTGATCGAGCTGGCGCGCGCGAAACCGGGACAACTGCGTTACGGCTCACCCGGCATCGGCAGTTCGCCGCATCTCGCCGGAGAATTGTTGGCGGCCATGGCCGGAATCGAGATGGTGCACATTGCTTACAAGGGTAGTCCGCAATACACGGTGGACCTGCTCGCGGGGCGCATCGATCTCGTCATGGCGTCGGCCGGCGCGCTGCTGCCGCATATAAAAACGGGCCGCTTGCGCCTGCTTGCGATCGGCAATGCCGGCCGCGACCCCGCGATGCCCGACATCCCGACAATAAATGAGACCGTGCCCGGGTTCGAAGTCGTCGGCTGGTACGGGCTGCTGACGACCGCCGGCACGCCCGCGCCGGTGATTAAAAAACTGTTCGCCGAACTCGCGCGCATACTCGCCGAGCCCGACGTAAAAAATATTTACGCCAAAGCCGGCCTCGAAGTCGCCGTCAGCAAAAGCCCGGCCGAATTCGACGCTTACATAAAGAGCGAGCGCGACAAGTGGGCGAAGGTCGTCAAGGCGGCGAACATCCGCATTGAATAAGCCGGCGGTTCTTGAATCTGCGCCGGCAAAAACCGAGAAGCGGCCTCAAAAACAGATTGGAGCCGCAGATGAACACCGATAAATCAAAGAACTTAACGTCGGATGGAGGGCGCTCATATACAGTCATCTGCGTGTATCTGCGTTTATCTGCGGCTGATCGTCGTTTTTATATTTTTGAAACGAGATCAGAACTACCCGTAACGCATTTTTGCGTCGCTTCGGCATGACGCCGCGCGCGATTGTTCGGTAGACTTGCGCGATGTCGATCAATTTTGCGCTCGCCCTCGGTGTGCTCAACATGAGCAGCATGCGCGCGGGGCGCGTGATGCTCGTGCTCTACGCGCTGCATCTTGGCGCCGCACCAGCCACAGTCGGCCTGCTCGCCGCGACTTTCTCCGCCTTCCCCGCGCTGCTGTCGTGGCCCGCCGGCAAACTGGCCGACCGCTTCGGCTCGCGCTGGCTGCTGATGGTCGGCGCGCTGGGCGGCGGACTGGGCATGCTGATTCCGTATTTCGTGCCGGGGCTGCCGGCGATATTCGTGGCGGCGGCGGCGAACGGCCTGTCGCTCTCCATCTACAACGTGTCGCTGCAGAACGTGGTCGGTCTCATGAGCACGCCGGAAAGCCGCACGCGCAACTTCAGCAATTACAGCCTCTCGAACTCGATCGGCAGCTTCGCCGGCCCGCTGATCGCCGGATTTTCGATCGAGCATATCGGCTACCCCGCTGCCTTCCTGCCCCTGGCACTGCTGGCGCTCATGCCGTTGGGCATGCTCGTTTTCTGGGGCAACGCGCTGCCCAAGGGCACGGGGCGCGCCCGGCGCGAAGGCGGCGGCCTGCTCGACATGCTCGCGACCAAGGGTGTCGGCAAAACGCTCGCCACCAGCAGCCTGCTGCAGACCGGCCAGGATCTCTTCCAGTTCTACCTGCCGGTTTACGCGCACGGCGCCGGCCTCTCGGCGTCGGCCATCGGTGTCGTGCTGGCGATGAATTCCGCGGCGGCATTCGTGGTGCGCCTGATCCTGCCGCGCCTGATTGCAAAGTACCAGGAAAACAAGGTGCTGGCGGGCGCATTCTTCGCCGGCGCGCTGAGTTTCATGCTGGTGCCCTTTTTCAGCAGCAGCACGGCGCTGTCACTGCTCGCGTTCGCGTTCGGGCTCGGCATGGGGTGCGGCCAGCCGATCGTGACCATGCAGATGTTCAGCAATTCCGCCGCCGGCCGTTCGGGCGAGGCGCTGGGGCTGCGCATGACCGTCAACCATCTCACGCGCGTCTTCGGGCCGGTCATTTTCGGGTTCGTCGGCTCGGCGTTCGGGCTGGCGGCCGTGTTCTGGGTCAACGGGCTGATGCTGGGGGGCGGCGGGGCGTTGAGCCGTACGCAAAAACCCTCTGGCGCAACCGACTAATTTTGGAGTCTAATACGGGCGCGAACGGACAGAAGGAGGAGCCATGTTCAAACATATATTGATGCCGACGGACGGCACCGACCATTCCGAAAAAGCGATCCAGCGCGGCATCGAACTTGCCAAGCTGTGCGGCGCCAAGATTACCGGCATCCACGTCGTGCCGGACTACCGGCTGACGATCACGGAAGACAGTTCGTTCGACCCGGCGCTGCCGAAAAAAATGGACGACGAAGCGCGCTCGCGCGCCGAAAGCTTTCTGGCTTTCGTCAAAAAATCCGCCGCTGCCGACGGCGTGGCCTGCGATACCGTGATTGCGACCAACTCGCAGCCTTTCGACGCCATCGTCAGCACCGCCATCGAGCGCGGCTGCGACCTCATCGTGATGACGGCGCGCGACCGCAAAGGCCTGGTGTCGGTGCTGATGGGCAGCGAGACCACCCGCGTGCTGCATCGCGCGTCTATCCCGGTGCTGGTGTTTCGCGCCGTGATCAGCAGCACGCAGCCGGACAAGAAGGGGAAATAGGATTGAGGATTGAGGATTGAGGATTCAATCTTAAGGCTCTAAACATCAATTCTCAATCCTCGTTCCTTGCGCTGTTCAGCCCAGGTGCTTGCCAAACCAGGCAAACACTTTTTTCCAGCCGTCCATCGCCGCGTGCACGCGATACTGCGCGCGATCGACGGCGAAGAAAGCGTGCCCGGCGTTTTCATAGGTGTGAACCTCGTAGGTCTTGCCGTATTTCTTGAGCGCTTCCTCGGTCTTGGCCGCATCCGCCGGTGAAGGACGCGTGTCCTCGATACCGAAAAACCCCAGCAGCGGACAGTGCAGGTCTTTGGTCAGATCGACCGGAGCGACCGGCTGGCGCGGCGTCAGTTCTTCCGGCTTCGCAACGACACCGCCGCCGTAACAGACGATGACGGCGGAGATGCCTTTCAGCGTGCACGCCGCAAGATAAGCCTGGCGCCCGCCCGAGCAATAACCAATGACGCCGACCTTATTGCTCACATAGGGCAGAGCACGCACATAGTCGATCGAGGCCTGCACATCGCCCATGGTGCGGTCGTCGGGCATGCCGCCGGCCGCGCGTATGCTGGCGCTGTTCTCCTCCGGCGTCGGTTTGCCTTCGCGGAACTGCAGGTTGGGCAGGATGGCGACGTAACCCTGGTGCGCGAAGCGGCGCGCGATTTCCTTGTGCGATTCGTCCCAGCCCGGCATGTGATGGATGATGACGACACCGGGATGCGGCCCGGCGCCGAGCGGACGCGCGAGATAGGCGTCGATCAGGTCGTTCTGGTGTCCGCGCAGGAAGACGGTTTCTGCAAACTGGGCTTCGTAGGTCATTGCTCGCTCCTCCGGAAGGGATCAGGGGAAATTTTTGCGTACTGCGGCGCCCGCTGTACAAAGCAACGGCGCGCAAGCGCTGCTCCCAGGCACTGCGCGCCGCGGCCTGCCCATATTGCGGGCAGGCGCACCACCACCTCGTTTACGTTTTTTGCGCTTTGGACTTGCGGCCCGGGGCTGCGGGCGGAATATAGCCGGACACCCGGCACAGCATGCCTTCGATTTCCTGGCCGTCCTTGTAGCGGATCGAACGGCACATCATGACGTCGCCGCGGGCCGACAGGTCGGACATGCCGCGGCGCACGTTGGCGAGCGACAGGCCGGTGGCCGCCGCGATTTCCGAGTCGAGCCTTTCACCGTTGTTTTTCAGGTATTGCAGAATCTCTTGCATTGCAAATACTCCTTTTTCACGCCAGTTTTGAATTGCGGGCGCGGGGCGCGCCGTCGGCTTTCGGGGGGACGTATGATACTAGAAATAAGGGCTTGGCGGGTAACAGTCGGCGGCACCTCCGTGGCCGGGGCTCCGGGCGCGGCGGGACAAACCAGGGGCGCCGCGCTACACTTCCCCCGCCCTACAAAAGAGGACAACCAATGACTTACGAATGCCTGCTCTACGAAGTAAAAGACCGCATCGCCACGCTCACGTTGAATCGCCCGGAACGGCTCAATGCGTTGGGCGGCACGCTGCGCGAAGACCTGTTCGATGCCATCACCAAAGCGGCGGCGGCCCCGGACGTCGGAGTCATCGTCATCACGGGCGCCGGCCGCGGCTTTTGCTCGGGCGGCGACGTCAAAACCATGAGCGAACGCGACAAGGCGGGCCAGACCGCCAGCGCGAACGAGCGCAGCGCGCCGCTGCGCGACCGCTGCATACTCGCCATGCGCGATTGCCCCAAGCCCATCATCGCGGCAGTCAATGGTGCGGCCGCGGGCGCCGGCATGAACCTCGCGCTGGCGTGCGACATGCGGATCGCATCGACCGCGGCGAAATTCGCGCAGTCCTTCGTCAAGCGCGGGCTCGCGCCCGACTGGGGCGGTTCGTACTTTCTGCCGCGCGTCGTCGGCGTCGCCAAGGCGAGCGAAATGATCTTCACTGGCGAAACCATAGACGCGGCTGAGGCACTGAAGCTCGGCATCGTGAACTCAGTGGTCGCGCCCGAAGAGCTGATGAACGCCGCATACACGCTTGCGAAAAAAATTGCCGCCGGGCCGCCGATCACCATCGCGCTCGCCAAACGCACTATCCATCACAATCTCGAAGCGGACCTGCGCTCGGCGCTTGAATTCGAGACTTTTGCGCAGACCATCTGCAAGGACACCGACGACTACAAGGAAGGCGTCAAGGCGTTCATCGAAAAACGTGCGCCGGTGTTTCGGGGGAGCTAGGCGGCGAACAAGAGAAGGATGAAAGGTGAAGCGATGGGGAACGGCGTGAAAACTGGCCTCTCGATACTGCTGGGGTTATTGTCGTTAGCCAATGCTGCCGGCGGCGCCGAGCATGTGCTGGCACCCGGCGGCACGCTGCACGTCGTCTACCTTGCCGGCAACCCGGCGCAGGCGGTGCGCGACGCCAAAACGGGCGAGATTTCAGGCGTGTCGGTGGACCTTGCGCGCGAACTGGCGCGCCAGTTCAACGTGCCGCTCGAAATGACCGTGTTCGCCGGCGTGCAGACCGTCATCGATGCGGTGCGCGACGAGAAAGCCGACATCGGTTTTCTCGCCAGCGACCCTTCGCGCCGCGGGCCCATAGAGTTTTCGCAGGTCTATTTGCGCAACCCGCAAAGCCTGACCGTTCTCGCGCAATCAGCGATCCGTTCGTTTGACGATCTCGGCCGCGCGGGTGTGCGCATTGGCGTTGCGCGCATGGACTCGATCGGGCTGTATTTGAAGCGCACGCTGAAAGTGGCGCAACTGATCGAATTCGAAGACACGCAGAACGCGTCAGTGAAACAGCTGTTCGACACTGGCGCCATCGATGCTTTCGGCGCCAACCGGCTGCGCCTCGCCCGGCTCAATGCCGAAGCGCCGGGATTGCGCATCCTGCCGGGCAGCATATTCGGCGTGCCGCAGGCGATCATCGCGCCGGCCGCAAGGACCGAACGCCTGGCGGCGATCAATAAATTCCTCAATGAAGCGCGACAAAGCGGTTTTTTGCAGGGCGCGATAACCCGCGCCAACAACGGCACCGAAATCGAACCGGCGCCCTGAATCAACCCCGCTCGTGCATGCCGGGACTGGAGTACCGGGACGCGCCGTCGCGGTGACCGTAAACGGGTTTGCCGTGCGCGGCGGCCTCGAGCAGCCGGATGCCATTCAACGCCGCGCCGACTATATGCAGCGCCTCGCGGATTCCCAGGCAGGCTTGGTCATTCAACTGTTTGGACGCAACGTCCAGTTCGACCAGCAGGCTTTCGAAGCGCGTCCTGACGTCGGCCACGCCGCGAACCGGTAAGCGGGTAATGTGGTCGGGCACGCTGGCCAGCTTGCCTGACGACCGCGCGCTATCGATATAAGCGGTCAATAAAAAGTAAATCATGGCTTCAGTATCGGCTTTACGGATATCGTCGGCGATCATTGCGGATTCCTCCTTTGGGCAACGGCAGGAATTTCTCTGTTCGACACACAATTCATGAAGCCAGGATACGCTCGATATATTACGGGTTTGCGCGGGCAAGTCACCATATTTCTACCCGCGCGGTTACCCGCCGCGCTTCTTCAAAACAAAACAACCAGATGCGGTGGCTTCTTCATAAATCCCAACGCCAGCAGCGCCGAGGCGGATGAAATCATACGCATGACGCATCCGGTTTCCGGTCCAGCGCTTTTGTTCCTGCAACCGCGGTTTTGATAGTCTTTGCCGAAAATAATTTCTCGGCGGTAATAAATATCCACAATTTCTGTGGATAACACTGTGGATACCACGCACCAATCGGCCCGAGAAGCCCATCTCATCTGCGTTTGATTGCACCGCATATTTTTTGGGCAAAAACATGCGCGAAAATTTCTGCCGCTGACCATCCCTGTTTCGCTGCGCGGCAACATAAAA
>CAMBSS010000197.1 GCA_945870465.1 Bordetella parapertussis
ACGTAACTTTTATTTTTCGAACTTTAAATCACGCCCGCGAAACGTAGCACCGCCCCATAAATCCGCACACCCAGCACAGAAATATGCCAACGTATTCAACGCCCGTAAAATTTTTTCTCACCCATTGCGCGAAGCTACGCACTTGCCCTCTGTCATGTCCTCGTCCTTGTGGACGTAATACGACAACTACGTTAGGGAACGTTTAGATCCGAGCGGCAAAGGCGTTAAAAAGTGAAGAGATGGCGTCGACCACAGAAAAAACGACGGATCGTTTGAGCAAAACCCAGTGAAGGGGTAACTGGATGGAACCAGTTTAAAAAGCGTGGGGTGGGGGCCGGCGGGGTCGGACTGGCGGGAATTGCTTTGGGGTATGGCTTGCAGTTCGGCGTGGACGATGAGCGATAAGCATGGCGCTTACCGTTTGACCTAAATGTTGACCTAAATAGATAGGTCAAGCCCAAGTTTTCCAGCGTCTAATTTTTAGTTAGCTGGATACGTTGTGCTGTTGGTGCTTGATTACTAGAGGTGGGGTGGTGCCGCTGCCCGGATTCGAACTGGGGACCTTCGCATTACGAATGCGCTGCTCTACCAACTGAGCTACAGCGGCCTGCTTCTGGAGCCTGGCTTCAGGACAGGGGGCGAATTTTAGCACGCGGCGGGCAAATCACGCTGCCGCAGGATGTGCCGCATAAATAAAAAAAACTACTTCGGATTGCCAGCGCCATCCGCGCTGGACCGCACACGCACGATGATGTCGACGCCCTCGGTCGCCATGCCCTGCGGCAACGCCGGCAACCCGGTCACGCGGATATCGCGCGCGTCGATATCGGTCAGTTCGCCAGTATCGACATTGTAGAAATGATGATGCGGAGCGGTATTCGGATCGTAAAAAACCTTGCTGGGGTCGACGATGACCTCGCGCACCAGCTTTTTCTCGAAAAAAAGATTAAGCGTGTTGTAGACGGTCGCCTTGGACGTTTCGGAGGCACGGTCATTGACGAGTGTAAATATCTGATCCGCCGATAAATGCTCCCCGCGCGAAAAAATCGCGTGGGCAATTTCTATGCGCTGGTGCGTGGGATTGATGCCGCGGCCGCGCAGCACTTCGGCCAGGTTGTCACGCGTGTATTTGTTTTCAAACATGATTTTTCATTCTAAACCAACATCTGGACTCTGTCTAACTTGAAATACTCCAACGCGCGCGCTGCATTTCCCGCGAAAAGTCGGTGCGCAGGCGCCGCCGTCACCTTTGACCGGAATACGGAAGCCCAACGAGAGTACGTTGGCGGGCCGGCGTGACAAATCTCACGCGTCTGGTCGCAATCATCGACGCAGGGCACAAATGCTAGAATCAGCGTGCAAGTTTGGGGCCGCAAAATCGAAAAAAAGTTCTTATTTCTTAAGTGCTTGGAGCAGTTAATCCACTCTGCTTCCGTTCGTTCCAGCGAACAGACCGCTCATCGGTTGTTCGTGGCATTGCTAACCCGGCGTCATTAAGATGCCAACGTCTAAGGAGTAATTCTCATGCGCCGCATTTCAGGGATGACATTAATCGAACTCATGATGGTTTTGGCAGTGCTCGCATTGCTGGTCGCCATTGCGTTGCCGTCTTACCAGGGCTATCTCGCGCGCGGTATTCGCTCGCAAGGGCAGCAGTTTCTGATGGATATCGCGCAGTCCCAGGAACAGTTTTTCCTCGATCAGCGGGCATACGCGACCGCACTCGGCGCGGGCGCCGGCCTGCTCAACCGGACCGTTCCGCCCGAAGTCGCCGCGCATTACACGCTGACGATGACTGTAAGCAACGCAGCGGGCGCGCCACCGACATTCCTGCTGCAGCTGGATCCTACAAGCACGACCATGACACCCGATGGCAGGCTGGTGCTGAATAATCTGCAGCAGCGTTGGCGCGAGATCGCCGGCGGCAACCTGACCTTTGACGGTGCGCCCAACGATTGCACATGGGACAAGGGAACGTGCGTAGCACAATAAATTCTCCTGCCGTCACGCGGCATCGCCCGCGCGGCTTCACTTTGATCGAGTTAATGGTCGTCGTGACCATTATTGCCCTCATGCTGGTGATCGGCGTGCCGGCGATGAGCGAGTTCGTGGCTGACCAGCGCGTACGCACGGTAGCTTCCGACATCACCGCCGATATCGCCCTGGCGCGCGCCAAGGCGATTGAATTGAGCCGTCGCGTATACCTTGAGAAACTTGGCGCTACGTGGAATAACGGCTGGCGCCTCTATGCCGACGCCAACGACAACGCGACCTACGACGTGGGCGTCGATACGGAAATCAAGCGCTTCGACGGGTTTACCTCCGGCAACATTTACGTTTGCACGCTGCCAGTGGCCGCTTTCCCTACGCAGATCGTATTTCGGCCGGACGGGCGGATCGTGCGCGTCGGCGCCGTCACTGCCAACGACGGCATTTACATCGTCGATACCATGGGCGACGGCACGACTGCCAACGACAAGATCCGCGGCGTCCAATTCGGATTTTCCGGGCGCACCACCATGCTCAAGCTTAACGCGACCGCCTTGCCATGCCTCGCCAATTAAACCGCGGCTTCACGCTGATCGAAGTTCTGGTCACCCTGGTGATCCTGACGTTCGGGCTACTCGGCATTGCCGGCCTGATGGCCAAAGGCCAGCGCATCGCATTCGAGGCTTTTCAGCGCCAGCAAGCGGTCGCACTCGCGTCCGACATGGCTGAGCGCATCCGCGGCAACCGCCTGCTGGCGGTGGCGTGCCCTGCCGGTCCCGCGTGCACTACGTACACGGCGGGCGCACCGATAATCACCCCGTTGGGAACCGGCGCTTTTTACAACGACTACCGCACCGGCGCCATCAAGGATTGCGCGGCCCAGGTCTGCACCATTCAGGAACTCGCGATGTACGACATCGGACTGTGGGATGGTTTGCTCAACGGCTATTCCGAGCAGCAATCGGGCACCGGCAACCGTATCGGCGGCATAGTCAACGCTCGCGGTTGCATTGAGGAGACGTCAAATACCAGTTTGACCTGCCCGCCGCCGCCGGCGCCTGCCTCGCTGTTCAGCCGCACGCTGCGCATCAGCGTGTCATGGCAGGGCAACGACGACACTTCCGCTCCCACCGGCTCCAATTGCGGCGTCGGATTATACGGCGTCGACACCAAACGGCGCATCGTAGCCTACGACACACTGCTGCAACAACCATGCCCATGACCCCCGCGAAACTTATGCACTCCCGTCTTGCCTTCATGCGCCTCACCCTGGTGCAACGCGGCATGTCGATGATGGAATTGATGGTCGGCCTCGCCATCGGGATGATACTGACGCTCGGCATGTTCACCATGATAGTCAGCACTTCGCAATCGTTTCGCGTCAACGATGATTTTTCCCGCATGCAGGAAAACGCTGCCAGCACGTTCCGTTACCTCAGCGATTCGCTGCGGCAGGCGGGCTTCTACGGCAACGCGATGGACACCAGCAAGATTGCGTTCGTGGCGGGCAGCGCGGTCGCGACGACTACGGATTGCGGCTCGGCGAGCGTTGGGCCGGCAACCAATTTTGCGCTGGATTTCGCGACGCCCATTCGCGCCTACATGAACACCACCGATGCGGCACTGATAATCAACCCGTTGACCGTGAACGCGGCTTTTCCCTGCATTCTGCAATCGAATTTCAGCGCAGGCCCCGCCGGGATCGCCAACCCCAATCCCATACTGGTGACGCGCGGCGCGAGCGGTTTTCGCCTTTGCTGGTCGATCGTCGCCGCCGTGGCGAATGTGTCGCCGGCCTGCCCCAACACCCCCAGCCTGCTCACGAACCAGCCGAATTTTGCAACCACCATCTACCTACAGTCGGATCCGTATCAGGGGCTGGTGTTCTACGGCACGGACTATGCAACTTTGCGCGCCGGCGCGACCGCGCGCAAATATCCGAATGGCATTGACATGGAAATGTTTGAATATCGGGCGCATGTCTACTATGTCCGCCCGTGCAGCCGCCCTGCCGGCGGCGCGGTCAATTGCACCGGCACCGCCGACGATGGCGGCCAGCCGATACCGACGCTGGTGCGCCAGGAGCTGGTCGGCAGCACCATGACCGAAGTCCCGCTGGTCGAGGGCATCGACCTCATCGACTACCGTTTCGGCGTCGACAGCAGCAACCCGGCGGACGGCGTAGCGGATTTTTACACCGCGACTATCGTGACCGCGGCGCAGTGGGCGCAGGTGGTCTCGGTCAAGGTCACCATCCTGGTGCGTTCGCCCAACGTCAATATCGAATACGACGACAGCGGCAAGGTCTACGATCTGCTGGGAGATAACGCCACCGCCCTTTACAGGTGCACCAACTCCCCCGCACCTGCGTGCAATTACAAGCGCAAGATTTTTTCGCAGACTATTCAAGTGCGCAATATCGCGCAAAGGAACGGTGCATGATTATTTCTCGTCCTGCTGTACCACACCGCCAGCGCGGCGCGGTGCTCATCGTCTCGCTCATCATGCTGGCGGTGTTGACGCTGTTCGTTATCTCCATGATCAAGACTTCGATCATCGAGTTGAAGATCGGCGGCTCCAGCCAGACTGCCGCCATCAACCTCGCCGCCGCGGATTCTGCGCTCGATAATTTCCTCGCTTTGAACGGCGGCCGCTTTGCACCAGGCTGGCTGACGCTGGTTGGTGCGCAAGGCCCGGTCGCAGGGTCGTTCAATTACACCACGGCAAACAGCGCATACGGCGCGCTTGGCAGTTCCGTCGTGGTAACGGCCGTGCAACTGAGCTGCGGCGCATGGAGCCAGATCGGCACCATGTTCGGCGCCATGAGTTTGCAGGCGGTGCAATTCGACCTCGCGGCCGTCGCGACCGGCGGGCTCGGCACTGCCGGCACCGCGGTCGTGCATCAGGGCATTCAAGCTGCAGCGCCGGGCGGATCTTGTGTTTAATCAAATGTTGATCAATGTCGCAACCGATAAAAAATCCCGCGCGCGCGCTGGCGCGGGCCGGTCATTCGTCAAGTTCTACCAATGAGGTGTCACTTGAATAAACGCGAACTTTTCAAGAAAACCATCGCCTGGATACTGATTGCGACTACGGTCAATCCGACCTTCATGGCGCCCGCTTTCGCGCGCGACAGCGACATTTACCTCGCGAGCACGACCGGCACCAGCACCGCCGAGCCGAACGTGCTCTTCATTCTCGGCACCAACGACCGCATGAACGTGGCCGAAGCGTGGCGCGAATACGACCCGCTCGTCTACGACTCGCACGCCGAGTACCTGTGGAACGACATCAACATCATCAATAACGGCGCCGAGCAGGTCACCGAACACGCCGACAGGATTTCAACCGCCGCGCCGCCGACCAACCCGTTCAGCGTGTGGGGCACGTGGTCGGGCGCGCTGAACACCGACCGCCAGGCGTTGTGGATGGCGACCAAGGCTTATGCGAACGGCACGCTGGCAGGCGACCCCGGTGCGCGCTCACAGTACCGCAATTACTGGCTCGGCTCGTGGCATTACTGGCTGCCCACCGGCACTGCGACGACCGACCCGCGGCTGCGGTCGGTGACGTTCAACCGCTTTCTCGGCTTCGTGCAAACCATCGCCGGCGCGCGTGGCGGCGTTACCTTCCCCAATGCCACCACCGCCAATTACACCGGCGCCAACGATTTTCGCACTTCAAACGTGTGCTCTGCTTCACTCACGGAACTCGAACCGTCGACCATCTTCGCCCCCACCGGCCGCGCGCAAAACGCCGGCTTCATGCTGAACCAGCAATGGGTGCGCTACGAGCCGCACCTCGGCCTGCAAACGGTGAACAATCCCGCCCTCAATTACCCCGGCAACAATACCAGCGCCGGCAACACCTCGTCGTCGCCCACCGTGACCACCTTCCTCAAGGGCTACGTGGACGGCGTTAGCGGGGCGCCGACCAACACAGCGACGCCGACCGAGCCGACCAATGTTTATCGCGACAGCACCAATGCCTTCGGCACTCCCTCCGGCACGGGCGTCCAAGGCCTGCCCATCCGCCGGCAACGCGGCCCCATCACTGCGATACCGACTGTCGCCGCAGCGGGGAACACCGCGCCGGACGGCGTCCGCAGTTACGCCGGCTGGACCGATCCCAAGGCCGACATGGGCGGCTACGTGTTCCAGTCGTGGACCGCAGCCACCACCGTGGGCTATTACTACCCGCAGACGGTGCTCGCCAGCTTGCGCGGCGTCTACGGCTACACGCTGGGCGCGGCCGGGCTCGGGTATGTCCCCGCCGGCTCGCTCGCGAACGAGCAATTCAGCGCGTGGCTCGGTAATCGCGACGGCGCGCCCACGTTCGGCAACGAAGTCGGCACGCCGGGTTATTACGATGCGACCGTCACGACCTGCAATCCCGCATCGGGTGGCACGGTTGCCAACAAGTGCATCCAGTATGCGAGCGGCGCTTCGACCTATGCCATCACCCAGAATTGCACGCCGGTAGGCTCAGTGCGGCAGGAAAGAGACGCGCTAAATACCGTGCGCTATACGATGCCCGGGGCCGCGTGCAACACCAGCGGGGCCGCGACCTGCACGGTCAATGGCGTGAGCCAGCCGCTTGGAACCTGCACGGGCGCGCCGGCCAATCTGACGGCGCCGGCGTGCACTTTGAATACGGACACCAACTTCTTCACGACGCTTGTCAACACGGGCTGCAGCTACGGCGCCGGCACGGTCTTGAACGTCGCCGCCTGCGCGTGGTCGGGCCGGCAGTCGGTCTATATCGAAGGCCAGGGCACTTATTTCTACGGCGGCACCTGTCAGGAAAACGGCTACAACTCGACCCAGCCGAACTCGTCGTGCGCGATCGGCGCCGGCGGCGGGGGACTCGGAGTGGGAACCTATTCGGCAAGCCGGGTATTGAACGGCGTAGCGCAGCCGAACGTGATCGGCGCCTATCCGTCGCCCCCGCCGGCCACCGGCACCACCACGATCGGGTGCTATAACATCCGCGCCGCCGGGACCTACCGCTACGGCGGCACCTGCAGCGGCGGCCTCG
>CAMBSS010000198.1 GCA_945870465.1 Bordetella parapertussis
GAAGGTATGGTTCGCGCGCGGCTATACGCGCTGCTCAGGTACATCGAACAATTGCAGGAATAACGCGCGGCCGCCGGCCTGCGGTTTGAAGCCGAGCAACTCCTCGATATATGCGGCGCCTTGCTCGAGCGTATGCGCGCCGATGATGAGGTGATCGAATTCGCAGGCGGCGCTCATGGCGCGGCGACTACGGCTTGGTCGCGGGCTTGAACGGCGGAATGTTTTCCCGGATATAGACCGGTTTGAAGCTGAAGAGATCGGGGTCGTCGGTGTCGACATTTATCAGCGTGGCGTGGACCTCGCTGTCGCCATGCACCATCAGGCGGGTCACGTTCATGATGCGCCGCCGTCCCGGTCCGATCAGCGGCTGGTCGATTACGAGGTGGTGCTGGTCGCCGTGGATCAGCAGCACCGGCTTGCCCCAGGCGATGGCGTTGCTCTTTAGCGCATTCAGCGTGTCGTTGAACCCGGAGCGCAGATCTGTTTCGGGTGGTTCCTTGTCGAACCGCAAATGCGCCTGGAACGCCAGCACCACGCCTTTTGCGTTTGTCTCCTGCGCGCGCGCGAAGGCAGCGTCTATCCACGCGAGATTGGCCGCGTTGCGCTCGATGTATTCGTTGACCGCCGCCTGGTTGCGCTGCAGATTGTTGTTGCTGCCCGGTATATGGAGAGTCGCGAAGACTACGCCGGCGCGTTCCCAGCGCGCGTTCTCGACGAATTTCGAGTACTGCGCATCGGTGCTCTGCGGCGTCACGCGCAGCGGCGTTTTGCCGAGGCTTTGCGTGGGCTCGGGGAAGAACATGCGGCGCACGAACGCCAGGCGCTCGAGCGGATCCATGCTGCCGCTGTTCGGCCGGTGGCAATCCGTCCATTCGTTGTCGCCGGGCGTGTAGACGAGAGGGCCTTCAAAGGTCGCGAACATGTCGCGCACCCGCGCGAACAGCGCGTCATCGCAGCGCGTCCGCCCGTTGATGATGTCGCCGACGTGAAAAGTAAACGCCGGCCGCATCGAGTTGACGCGCGCGATCACACGATCGAAGGCCGCGTAATCGCCCGGCAGGTTGTACGGCATGTCGCCGAGCGCCATGAAGCTGAAGCGTTCCGCATTGGCCATCGAGGGAAGCGCGAGTGCGGCGGCGACTAGCGCTGCGACGAAGAGCGAAGAAAAGCGGCCTGCGGGCATGGAGGTCCTTTGCGGGATAAATCTGCAATGTTGACAGCGGTGTGTTGGTATTTTATGACAGTTCGTATGGTCGCTGGCGGCGCTGTGAAGCTTGGGGCAAAATACGCGTCCTATGCTGCGCACCGAATTACCCTATCGCGCCGACAGCGCGGCGCTGTTCGAAACCGTTGCCGACCTGCCGTGGGCGGTGTTTCTCGACAGCGGCGGCCACCATCTCACGCAGTCGCGCTACGACATCATCGCCGCCGAGCCGCACACCACGCTGGTGACGCGCGGCAAGTTGACGGAGATCCGCAGCGACGCCATCGAGCTGTCGCGCGAAGACCCGCTCGTATTGCTGCGCCAGTACCTTGAATTCGACCCTGCCGCGGCGTGCGATCTGCCGTTCACGGGCGGCGCGCTTGGTTATTTTTCGTACGATCTGGGGCGGCGTTTCGAGCGCCTGCCGGCGTTCGCGGAAGACGCCGAGAAGATGCCGGAGATGGCGGTGGGTATCTACGACTGGGCGGTGGTCGTGGACCACCTGGACAAGCGCAGCTGGCTCGTCGCCCAGGGGCGTCGCGCCGACACCAAGGCGCGGTGGACCGAACTTGTGGCGCGTTTCAGCGCCGAGCTGGTGGAGCGCGCGCGCGTGCCGTTCCGCATCACGGCGCCGCTGGCGTCCAACCTTGCCCGCGAGCGTTACGCCACGGCATTCCGGCGAGTGCTCGATTTCATACACGCCGGCGATTGCTATCAGATCAATCTGGCGCAGCGCTTCGCGGCACCCGCCGCCGGTGATCCGTGGCTGGCGTACCAGGCTTTGCGCGTTATTAACCCGGCGCCGTATGCGGCGTATCTCAATACGCCGCATGGCCAGATCCTGTCGGCTTCTCCCGAGCGGTTCCTGAAGCTTGAGCGCGGCAGCGTCGAGACCAAGCCGATCAAGGGCACGCGGCCGCGCGCCGGCCATCCGCGGGTCGATGCCGAGCTCGCGGCGGAACTGAAGGCAAGCGAGAAAGACCGTGCCGAAAACGTGATGATCGTCGATCTGCTGCGCAACGACCTGTCAAAAAACTGCGAGCTGGGGTCGGTCAAGGTGACGAAGCTTTTTGAAGTCGAGAGTTTTGCCACCGTGCATCATCTCGTGAGCACGGTTACCGGCACCCTGCGCCAGGGCCGCGATGCGCTCGATCTGCTGCGCGGCTGCTTTCCGGGCGGCTCCATCACCGGCGCACCCAAGCTGCGCGCGATGCAGATCATCGAAGAGCTGGAGCCTGACCGCCGCGGCGTCTATTGCGGGGCGATCGGCTACATCGGCTGCGACGGTAATATGGACCTGAACATCGCAATCCGCACGCTGGTATATGCGGGCGGCACCATCCGTTTCTGGGCGGGCGGCGGTATCGTGGCCGACTCGCGGCTCGAAGACGAATACCAGGAAACGTTCGACAAGGCGGCGGCGATGTTGAAGTTGCTGCAGCAGACCGCAGGGGCTAACTTGGTGATGGGAAATGAATGAGGAGTTGCTTAACCGATAGACGAAGAAGCGGGATAGACGATAGACGGGTTTTCCGCCCTACGTGGCCTCGGGCCATCTCGCCTCTCGCCCAGCGTCTTTCGGCATCTCAAACATCCTTCATCCTTTGCATTTCTGCTTACGGCGCGCGCACCGATATCTCGAGCGGCCACGGATAATTGCCTGGCTGCACGCCGGGATTGAGCATGAACCGGTAGTCGAGCTGATGAAAAGTCGTGCGGCCGTGCGGAGCGTTGTTGAGTGCGGTCCCGCCGCCGGCGCCGATCTCGATCTGGCTCTGCAGCCCGGATATGCGCACGGAGCGGAACATGTCGCTGTGCGGCCGGAACTCGACGATGAAGCCGTCCTGCGTGTTGGTGACCACGGAAAAGTTCGACGCGGCGGGCACCTCGACGTAACCGCGCTCGACGTCGCGGGCGGTGATGGTCAGCACCGGGATCTGATGTTCTACCTGCATGCGGAAAAACGTCGCGATGCGCGCTCTCACCGTGACCTTCGCGGTGGGCGGCTCCGCGGCATAGATATCCTGCACTGGCGCCGCTGCTGCCAGCGACAGCGCCGTGACCAGCGCCGCCAAGACGAGCCTGCGTTGCAGTGACAGGCCGTGCTCGACGTGGTGCTGAGTTGCGTGCCCGCAGGCGACCAGCGCGTCGCCAAGCCGCCCGCCGTGCGCCACTTGCCACTTGAGTGCGTTGATGAGCTGCTGGCGCGTGATCTGGCCGGTTGCGACCAGGATATTGCCGAGGGAGAGCCTGCCGTCCGTCGGGCGCTCGCCCGCCAGGTGGCGCTGAAACTCCAGCGCCACTTCGCGCTCTGCGGCGCTCAGATTGCTGCGCTCGACAAGTATTTCGCCGAGCTTGCGGCCGCTGTGGCGCTGCTCCGCCAGCGCTGCCGTGAGCTGCGGTTCGGTGATGCGCCCGGCCGCCTGCAACAGTTCGCCTAATCGAGCGCGTTGGCCGGCTGCCAGCATCAGCAGGTTGTCGAGCCGCATCGCGCCGTCGCCCCCGGACCCGGCATCGGCCAGACCGGTGATGCCCAGCGCTGCCAGTACGTTGTCGGTTTCCTGAATGTTCATGGCGGCCTCTTTTTGCTTGTATGTTGCGCCGTCGCCCGGACGTCGCCTTGGCGCTATGATGGACTCTTTCTGGCGTTTCATGATGGCGTCTGGCGGCGCTCAGGCGGAATGCCCGATCGGCCCCGGTTTGCCGATGCCGAATCCCTGCGCGTAGTCGATCCCGATATCGCGCAGCAGCGCCAGCGTTTCATCCGACTCCACGAATTCGGCGATCGTGCGCACACCCAGATTGCGGCAGGCTGCGGCAATCGCGCGCGTCTTGGCGAGATCGGAGCGTTCGCGCACGATGTTCTGGATGATGCTGCCGTCGATCTTGATGAAATCAAATTTCAATTCGCGGAACGAG
Source organism: Bordetella parapertussis (assembly GCA_945870465.1). The sequence goes on from CAMBSS010000198.1 coordinate 4,124, forward strand.
GCGAAAGACACCTTTACGCTGCCGAAGGCGTCCGCGGTAAAGCGGCACCCGCGCGGCTTCAATGCGTGCATCAATGAGTGCACGGCCCGGTAATGGTCGAGCAAATCGGGCTCGGCAATCTCGAAGCACAGGCTTTCCGCCGGCATTGCGTAGCGGTCGAGTTCACCCTCGACGTACGGCGCGAATCCCGCATCGCATAGCGTCGCGCCGCAGAGGTTGACGCAATAAAGCGGCGTGCGCCACGCGCGGTTGTCGCGCCGCTTTTTCGCGCACCACTTGAGCAGGTTGCGCACCACCCAGCGGTCGATCTCTTCCATCAGGTTGTAGCGCTCGGCGATCGGAAAAAAGCCACCGGGCGGCAGCATGTTCTTTTCCTCCTCCTGCAGGCGCAGCAATACCTCCGCGATATCGCCGTCGCCGTCGCCAGCGGCGGGCGCCAGCGGCCGGATTTTCTGCGTGAATAATATGAAGTGATCCTCCTGCAGCGCGCGCACGAGCTGACCGCGCGGGTCGGCGCCGCTGATCAGCTGCTCGGTCATCGACTCGAGATAGACCGACTCGCCACTTGCGTTCGGCACCACCAGCACGTCGCCGACAGATTCGACGGCAGCCGCGGGGGGCGCGGACCAGGCTTCCGCATGCGCCGCGACCAGCAGATAAAAGCCGGGCGGCCGTTCGGTTTCCGGCGGAAACGGCAGCAGTGTGACGGTGCAGTCTGTAGTTTCGCCGTCGAGCCGCCGCCAGCCGGTTTCACCCTGGGTTTTCCTGCCGGCAAGGGCTTCGGCAATGCGCGGCTTGAGTTGGCCGTACACGCCGGCACCGATCACGTCGCGCAAAAGCCGGCCTTCGATCTCGTCGCCGCTGTGTCGCCCCCACTGCGCAAACGCGCGGTTGTGCTGGTGGCAGCGCTCGTCGCGGTCAACGTACGCGATCATCACCGGCAGCGCATCGTTGATCAGCTGCAGGCGCGCTTCGGCCTGCATTTGCGCTTGCGACGCCCGCTCGCGCCGCGCGGCTTCGTCCGCCAGCGCTTCCTTTGTGCGCCGCAACTGCCTGGTTCGGCGCGCGATCATCCATTGCGCCTTGGACGCCTGACTCGCGGTCGCGGCGGTCGCCGCTAACAGCACCCCGGAGAGAAATACAATCCACTGCAGGTCGAACAGCGTGAAGTATATCGTCACCAGCAGCAGCGCGCCGAGCAGCACCGTGAGCGCAACGCCCGCTAAAGGCAGCAACTTGCGCATATCAGGCGGCGGGGGCTAACCCGATGACCGGAAATGATTGAGGAGGTGCATAACCGACAAACGAAAAACGGCATAGACGATAGACGGGTTTCCCGCCCTGCGTGGCCGCGGGCCATCTCGTCTCTCGCCGGCGACTTCTGGAATGCGTGTCGGCGCTGTGGTCGGCGCGTGTCATTTTGCATTTGCAACGTAGTCAGGGCTTGCTTGCGCTCGCCGCATGCTGCTGATTCGGCAGCGTCAATCACTGCATGGTCTGCCGCGACCTGCGCGGCTTTGGCCGCGTTCGTACACGCATCCGCCGCTTTCCGCGCCGCCGCCGCCGAGCGTATGGCTGCTGCCGTCGCGTTGCTGGCCAGGTCTTTCAGCGATTCAAGCACGGCGGAAAATCTGCGGTTGACGATGCTATAGCCTTCGCGCAGGTTCCTGATCTCGCGTTCGAGTTCGGCCAGCCTGGCGTAGATTTTTTCGTTCTCTTCGGTCAAGCGGGTCTCCCGGCAGCTGTCATTTTCCATCAGACGACACGCATATCTGATTTGGTCTGCAGCTGGGCCGGCATGCGTCCGTTCTGCTCGAGCTTGATATGCAGGCGCAGATCATTCGCCGAGTCGGCAAAGCGCAGCGCATCTTCGTAGCTGATGACGTTACGCTGATACAGTTCGAACAGAGCCTGGTCGAAAGTCTGCATGCCGAGTTCACGCGAGCGGCTCATCGCCTCCTTGATGCCCTGAACCTCTCCCTGGAAAATAAGGTCCTTGATGAACGGCGAATCGAGCATGATCTCGAACGCTGCGACGCGCCCATGGCCGCCTTCGCGCGCTATCAGCCGCTGCGAGAGGAAAGCGCGCACATTGAGTGAAAGATCCATCAGCACTTGCTGGCGGCGGTCGTCGGGGAAGAAATTTATTATGCGGTCGAGTGCCTGATTGGCGCTGTTGGCATGCAGCGTGGCGAGGCACAGGTGGCCGGTTTCCGCGAACGACACGGCGTGCTCCATGGTCTCGCGGTCGCGAATCTCGCCGATCAAAATAACATCCGGTGCCTGGCGCAATGTATTCTTGAGCGCCATTTGCCACGAGTCGGTCGTTACCCCGACCTCGCGCTGGTTGACAATGCAGTTCTTGTGTTCGTGCACGAACTCGACCGGGTCTTCAATGGTCACTATGTGGCCATAACTGTTTTCGTTCCGATAGCCTATCATCGCCGCCAGCGTGGTCGATTTGCCGGTCCCGGTTCCGCCCGCAACTATCACCAGTCCGCGCGCCGCCATCGCCACGTCTTTCAGCACTGGCGGCAGGTCCAGTTCCGCGAAATCCGGAATCCTCGTCATGATGGTGCGTATCACGAGGCCGGTGCCGTTCTGGTCGATAAAAGCATTGACGCGAAAGCGGCCGATCCCGTTGGGCGCAATCGCGAAATTGCATTCCTTGGTCGCCTCGAACTCCGTCATCTGGCGGTCATTCATGACCGTCCGCGCGAAAGTCTGGGTGTGAACCGCGGTCAGTTTTTCATGCGAGAAGGGCGCGACCTTGCCATCAACCTTGATGGCAGGCGGAAAGCCCACGGTGATGAAGAGATCGGATGCCTTCCTGCGCACCATCAATCTGAGCATGTCGTGGATTGCGTCTATCGACCGGGCCTGTTCCAAGGC
>CAMBSS010000199.1 GCA_945870465.1 Bordetella parapertussis
GATCAATGCGTTTCGCGAGGCACTGCGGCAGCATCCCGGCGACAAACTGTCGGAGATTTATATCGAACGGTGTGAAACACTAAAGCTCAACCCGCCGGCAGGCGTGTGGGACGGGGTGTGGGTGATGGAAGACAAGTAAGGCGCGGCACGATCGCGGCACGCAACCCGGCATTGGGCGCCGGCACGCCGTGAAAACGGATCAAATGCAGGCACGGGCGCTGCATGAATTCTAGCGGTGACATCTTGATGTGCGTGGTGCCGTCGCGCCACGCGCTTTTGAGTTGCAGCACGACATCCCCCGAGCCATCGCGCTTGAGCCGCTCAAAGGCAAAAGTACTAATTGACCTTGGGATTGAGCGAGGGATTGACCACGACCGAGTTCGTGCAGTAGAGCAATGAGTAGCCGTCCGGCGCCGCCCGCGCGGTTGTCGACGATCACTGTCTGGCCGAGGGCTTAGCTCATGCGCGATGAAAACATGCGGCCCAGCACGTCGTTACCGCCGCCCGGCGCGAACGGCACGATCAGGCGGATCGTTTGGTTGGGTAATTCCGGGCGTAAGCGGGCAGCGCCGCGGCAAGCATGAACAGTGAAACGCGCAGCGAGGTGGAGATCATGCGGAATCCTTTGCGTTCTAGTCGGCCTTGGCGCCGGAGATTTTCACGAGCTTCGCGTACTTGTCGAAATCCTCTATCAGTATGGCGGCAAATTCAGCGGGCGTGTTGCCGACGGATTCGGCGCCGCCGTCGTCGAGCGCCTGGCGAATTTCGGGCGTGCGCAGCGCCTTGACGATTTCGCGGTTAAGTATCGCGACAACCGGTGCCGGCGTGCCCGCGGTAGTCAGGTAACCGTGCCACAGGCTGGTGTTGAAGCCCGGATAGTATGAAGCCATGGTTGGCACGCCGGGCAGCGTCGGCAGCGGTTTAAGGCTCGTCACCGCGATCGCGCGCATGCGTCCGGCGCGCACGAAAGGCATGGATGAAAAAGCCGTGGTGACGCCCATTTCAATTTCGCCCGACAGCAGCGCCGTCATCATCGGGCCCGCGCCCTTGTAAGGGATGTGTACGTTGTTGAGCCCGGCGGAAATGTTGAACAGCACGCCGGTCAGTTGATTGGTTGACCCGGTGCCGCTGGAGCCGAAATTGAGTCCGCCGCGTTTTTTTGCCAGCGCGACGAGTTCGGGTATGGTTTTCACGGGCACCGAGGGGTGCACAGAAATCATCAGCGGAAAACTCGCGACCAGCGAAATCGGTGCGAGTTCTTTCAGCGTGTAATTGACCTTGGGATTGAGCGAGGGATTGACCACGACCGAGTTCGTGCAGTAGAGCAATGAGTAGCCGTCCGGCGCCGCGTGGGCGACGGTCTCGGCGCCGACCACGCCGCCGCCGCCCGCGCGGTTGTCGACGATCACTGTCTGGCCGAGGGCTTCGGTCATGCGCTGCGCATACATGCGGCCGAGAATATCGTTGGCGCCGCCGGGTGCGGCGGCGACGACCATGCGGATGGCTTTTTGCGGATAGTTTTGCGCGAGTGCCGGCGTCAGCGCAAAACCACCGAGCACGATGAGGGCAAGTCTGCAGCGGTCATTCGACATGAATATTCTTTCAGGGCAATGCTCAGTTTTTTATGCGGGAAAGCGGCGCGCGCATCATCAGTCGGCACGGCAGTGAATCGCTTTTCCTCCCGCGGCACGGCAATGATAAAGCAGAATGCGTACCATTGAGTTTCGAATATGTTAGGCTTATTCCCTCGCACGTGCTGCAATCCCCTCGGAGATCCGCATGACCTATTCGATCATCGCCCGCTGTCCGCGCACCGGACAGTTCGGCATCGCCAGCGCCAGCTATTCCATCGCGATCGGCATGTCTTGCGACGGCGCGGTGCGCGCCAATACCGGCGTCGCGCTGACGCTGGGCTCGCCCCATCCGCGCAACAACTATCTCGCGATCAGTCTGCTCGCGCAGGGACGCACCGCGGGGCAGACGCTGACCGAACTCGTGGCCAACGATCCCGACAACGAATACCGGCAGATCGCAATCATCGACCGCGAGAGCACCGCCGTCGCGCATACCGGCGCCAGCGTGCGCAAATGGGCGGGGCATAAAATCGGCAAAGGCTATGTCGCATTCGGCGACATGCTGGCCGGACAGCAGGTGGTGGATGCGGTTGCCGCCGGTTTCGATTCCGTGCCGGATGCCGGTCTCGACGAGCAGCTGCTCGCCGCACTGGAAGCCGGCCGCAAAGCCGGCGGCATCGTCGGCAGCAAAGGTCGTTTGCCGGAGCGCTCCGCGGCGATGGTGGTTTGGGGCAACCGCACTTACAACGAAGTCGATCTGCGCGTTGATATGCATGACCACGCGGTCGAAGACCTGCGCCGCATCTATGTTGACTACAAACCGTCGATCGCCTATTACGAAGAACGCGCGCGCAGCCCGCGCAATGCGATACCGGCGATGGAATTCGCCGACATGCTCAAAAAACAGCAAGCGAAGGAGGCCACATGACCTATTCGATTATCGCGCGCTGCCCGCGCAGCGGCCGCTTCGGCGTCGGCTCGACCACGTTCTCGATGGCCTGCGGCCGCCGCAACGAAAGCGTGCGCCCCAACGTCGGTGTCAGCAAATCGCAGGCATTTTACCTGCGCTACGTCGATCCGCTGGCGCTCAACATGCTGGCCCAGGGCTATACGCCGGCCAGCATCATGCGCACGCTGGCGGCCGAAGACCCGGATTTCGATTACCGGCAGTTCGGCATCATCGACCGCGAGAACAACGTCGTCGCACACACCGGGCCGGGCTGCGGCAAATGGGCCGGCCACACGGTGGGCCCGTACTACGCTGCGTATGGCAACGGCCTCGCCGGTCCGCAGACGGTGGCGGGCATTGTTTCAGGATTTCTCAAGCAGCCCGACGCGCCGCTCGAAGACCGCCTGCTGATGGCGCTCGAAGGCGGGCGTGACGCCGGCGGCCAGATGTCCAAAGGCATACCGCGTCCCGAGCGTTCGGCATGGATACGTGTCGTTGACCGCGTCGACTTCCCGGAAATCGACGTGCGCGTCGATCTGCACGACAAGACGGTTGCCGAGCTGCGCCGCATCCTCGAGGAATTCAAACGTTGCCGCGACTACTACAACGCGCGTAACGCAAATCCGGCGGCGGCGATTCCGGAAGAGGAATTCGTCGCCGGCCTGAATACCAAAGCCGCATGAGCGCCGTATTTCGCCAGCACATCGCGCACCCCTGTGCCTGGAAGGCGGAGGAGTTGCGGCGGGATCCGTCGTGGATCTACGAGCTTAAACCCGCCGAGGTCGCCGAAATCGAAACGGCGCTTAAAGCGGTCAATAAGGCTGGCGTGCCCGTGCTCAAAATGCGCGCGCGCGATTTTCCGCTGCCCGTGACGGCGCCGCGCCTGCGTGAAATCTCGCACCAGCTCGAAGAAGGCCGCGGCATCGCGCTGGTGCGCGGCATGCCGGTCGCGCGCTACGACGACGCCGACCTTGAAAAAATCTACTGGGGCCTGTCGGTCAATCTCGGTGTCGTCATCGCGCAGAACACCAAGGGCGACCACATTGGTCACGTGCGCGACGAAGGCTTGAAGTGGGGCCAGGTGAGCGGCGGCGAGCTGGTGCGCGGTTACCGCACCAACGAGTACATGCCGTTTCACAGCGACCCGACCGACCGCGTGGGGCTTTTTTGCGTGCAAAAGGCAAAAGTCGGCGGCCTCTCCAGCATTGCAAGCTCGACCGCCGTCTACAACGAGATACTCGCGCGCCGGCCGCAGGCGCTTGACTGCCTTTTCCGCGGTTTTCATTACAGCCTGCGCGGTGAGGCGAGCGGCGGCATCGCGCAGATCACCGAATACCGCGTTCCCGTGTTCGATTATTTCGAAGGCAAGCTGAGCTCGCGCTACGTGCGCAAGACGATAGTGCAGGCGGCGACCGTCGGCGGTGTGCCGCTCACCGACGAGGAGTGCGCGGCGCTCGATTTGCTTGACGAGCTTGTCAAAGGCGACGAGCTGCGCTTCGACATGAGCTTCGAGCCGGGCGACATCCAGTACCTGAACAACCACGTGGCCTTCCATTCGCGCACGCAGTTCGAAGATGATGAGGACCCCGCCAAGCGCCGCCACCTGATGCGGATCTGGCTGCAGAGCGCCGATGCGCGGCCGCTGTCGCCCATCATGAGCCGCCCGCACGGTACCAAGTCACCGTTCCTTTCGCGCGAGCAGGCATTGCAGCGCGAAGCCCAGACGACCGCCTGAAGTGAAACGTGCTGCTTGCGCGGTTGTGTTGTGTCTGTTGCCGTGCGCGGGCGCATTGGCGGCAGACCAGGCGTATCCTCAGCGCACTGTTCGTTTCGTAGTTCCTTATGCGGCAGGCGGCGCCTCCGACGTGACTGGCCGGCTGGTCGCGCAGAAATTAAGCGAGGCATGGCGCCAACAGGTCGTGATCGACAACCGCGCCGGCGCCAATGGACAGATCGGGTGTGAAATCGTCGCCAAGGCGCCTGCCGATGGCTATACCTGGCTGATGGCGACTTCAAGCACGCACGGTTCCAATGTCGGTGCGGCCGAAAAGATCACCTACGATCCGGTCAAGGATTTCGACGCCGTGACCCAGCTCGTTTTGATCCCGAGCGTGTTGACGGTGCACCCGTCCGTTCCCGTGAAGACCGTGGTGGAACTCATACGCCTCGCCAAAGCCAAACCGGGCCAGCTCTCTTTTGGTTCCGGCGGCACCGCCGGCGTGCCGCATCTCGCCGGCGAACTATTCATGTCCATGGCAGGCGTGGACATGATTCACGTCCCTTACAAGAGCGGCAACCAGTCGGCCATTGCGGTACTGTCAGGCGACGTGGCGATGATATTCAACACGCTGGTGACATCGGTGCCGTATATCAAACTGAACAAGCTGCGTCCGCTCGGCGTGACCACCTTGAAGCGCGCGGCAGCGCTGCCGGACGTGCCGACCATTTCCGAAGCGGGCCTGAAGGGCTACGAGATCATCACTTGGTACGGCATCGCGGTGCCCGCCGGCACGCCTAAGGCCATCGTCGACAAAATCCACCTCGATACCGCCAAAGTGCTCGCGCAGAAAGAGGTCGCAAGCGTGTTCGACAGCTTGGGCGCAGAAGCGGTCGGCAATACGCCCGCGGAATTCACCCGTGTGATTCAGACCGGCATTCCCAAGTGGGTAAAACTGGTCAGGTCCATGCGTTCGCCGGGTTGAGGCGATCGCGCAGACAACGCTGCATTAGCTGCCTTCCTTCGGAATATTCGCGTCGCGGATGACTTTTGCCCACTTCGCGATCTCATTGGTCACGTAAGCGCCAAGCTCTTCCGGCGTGCTGGTGAGCGGCTCGTAACCTTGTTCCGCCAGTTGCTGCTCGACGTCAGGCATCGCCACGCATTTTGCCAGCACGGCGTGCAGTTGGGTAATGATAGTCCGCGGTGTGCCGGCCGGCGCGAACACCGCAAACCAGGTCGATGCTTCAAAGCCTTTGAGGTGCTCGCCGATCGCCGGCACTTCGGGCAGCGCGCGCGAACGCTTTGCTCCGGCGACACCAAGCGCGCGCAGGCGGTTCGCCTTGATGAACGGCAATGCTGCGCCCATGCCGGCGAACATCACCTGTACTTGTCCCGCAAGGAGATCGACGGTGGCGGGCGCGGCCCCTTTGTAGGGAATGTGGACCATGTCGATGCCGGCCATCGATTTAAAAAGCTCGCCCGCAAGGTGAGGCGCACCGCCAGTCCCGGCCGAGGCGTACGAGAGCTTGCCGGGATGCGATTTCGCCACGGCAATCAATTCCTTGATCGAGCGCGCGGGCAGGGTGGGATGCACGACGAGCACATTGGGCCCGGTGCCGATCATCGCGATCGGCGCGAAATCGCGCACCGGATCGTACGGCAGCTTGCGATACATGCTCGGATTGATCGCCATCGTGCCGGTGATGCCGAGGAACAGCGCATAGCCGTCGGGCGGCGCTTTGGCGGCGACCTCGGCGCCAATGATGGTGCCGGCGCCGGGCCGGTTGTCGATGACAATCTGCTGCCCGAGCATGGCCGTCATTTTCGGCGCGAGCACGCGCGCGATGATGTCGCTGCCACCGCCGGGAGCGAAGGGCACGATGAATTTGATGGGCTTGGTCGGATAAGTCTGGGCACAGGCTGAAGTGCTGATCGCCAGCGCGGCGAATGCGCAGACCAGCAGACGCTGGAATTGCATATTGCTCATTTGCGTGCTCCGGGTTTCGCGGTCAACGCGCGTACCAGTTCTGAAACTTTGTCGAGGCGTTCGAGCCCCGCGATCATGTCGACCGTTTCGGTGACCTGGGCTTGCGAAAGAATGCCGTCCGCGCACTCGGCGTACTTCGTTTTGACGTCGTCCCAAGGCACCGGGTCTTCGGGCCAACCGCGCGAATAGGGCGCCGCTTTTTTCAGCACGCGCCCGTCCTTGAGCTTAATGGTGATGCGCGACTCGCCCCAGTTGATGCCGTTCTCGCCCCATTGCCCGCGATGGTGCTTGAGATCGTCCGGCAGCGCGATCTTGATGCGCGTCATCAGCGCGCGCACGTCGGTGGCAGCGATGCGCTGCGGCTCGTATTGATCGAGCAGGACCTGGCGGTCGATCAGCGCGACGGCAAGCGAATACGGGATGCAGAATTTCGCGCGGTGCTCGTCGGACGGATCGGGGTAAGGCGCAATGGCGACGCACTGCGGCGTCAGCTCCGCGGTGAGTTCCTCGACGTCGACCGGATTCAGCGAGTGTTCTTTAGCCAACGCGATGACGCCGTCGACGGTCGAGCTCGGCGCGGTCGACCCCGGATGCATGCGCACCATGGTGGTGTTGGGCGCGACTTCGAGCGGTCCGCCGAGGCCTTC